>NZ_JABDQL010000091.1 GCF_013042245.1 Winogradskyella sp.
ATTGAAAAATCAGATATACAGAAAGCGAGTAAGGTGAGATCTACTAAAGGACTGAGTCTACATGTTTATGGACGATTAGCCGCAGCCTTTATAACACTAATATTTAACTCTTGATTCGCATTAATAATTATGTTTTCATTAAGAGTTGGATTTCAGAAAAAAGGTTTAAAAATTGTACTTTTGCACTTTCAAAATAATTAAACCAAAAACAATATAATTATGGCAAACGGATTCTTTAATGTACCAGTAGCGATAAATGAACCTGTGAAATCTTATGCTCCAGGTTCTGTAGAACGCGAAGCTGTTTCTGCAGCTTACAAATCAATGTTTAACAGTAAGGTTGAAGTTCCATTATATATCAACGGAAAGGACATAAAAACAGGTAATACTAGAACAATGTCTCCGCCACATGACCATCAGCACATAGTAGGCGAGTATCATGTTGCTGAAAAATCTCATATTGAAGAAGCGATTTCAACAGCCTTAGAAGCTCGTAAATCTTGGTCGCAAATGCCATGGGAACAACGTGCAGGTATCTTTTTAAAGGCTGCCGAATTAATCGCTGGTCCTTACCGCGCAAAGATTAATGCAGCTACAATGATTGCGCAGTCTAAAACCATACACCAAGCTGAAATTGATGCAGCTTGTGAACTTATAGACTTCTTACGTTTTAACGTTCAGTTTATGACGGACATTTACATGGACCAACCAGAAAGTACAAGTGATGCTTGGAACCGTGTGGAATACCGTCCGCTCGAAGGTTTTACCTATGCTGTAACACCTTTTAACTTTACCGCTATTGCAGGAAATTTACCAGCATGTATGGCATTAATGGGTAATGTTGTGCTTTGGAAACCGAGTGACAGCCAAATATTTTCTGCTAAGGTAATTATGGATGTATTTAAAGAAGCTGGCGTTCCTGCAGGTGTAATTAATGTGGTATTTGGTGACCCCGTGATGATTACGCAAACAGTATTGGCGAGTCCAGATTTTTCTGGTTTACACTTTACAGGTTCTACCCATATTTTTAAAGAATTATGGAAACAAATTGGAAACAATATCCATAACTATAAAACATATCCACGTATCGTTGGAGAAACTGGTGGTAAAGATTTCATCGTAGCGCACAAGACTGCTGATGCCAAGCAAGTAGCAACAGCGATTGCCCGTGGCGCTTTTGAGTTCCAAGGACAGAAATGTAGTGCGGCTTCAAGAGCTTATGTACCTAAAGGTATTTGGTCTGACGTAAAAAAATATCTTTTAGAGGATATTAAATCCTTTAAAATGGGTTCTCCTGAAGATATGAGCAACTTTATTACTGCTGTAATTCATGAAGGTTCTTTTGATAAATTAGCTAGGTACATTGATGCAGCTAAATCTGATAGTAATGCTGAGATTATTGCTGGCGGCGGATACAATAAGTCTAAAGGTTATTTTATCGAGCCTACAGTTATCGTAACATCTGACCCAAAATACACCACAATGTGTACTGAACTTTTTGGCCCAGTTATTACAATTTATGTTTACGAGGATGAAGCCTACACTGAAACATTAAAACTAGTTGACGAAACAAGTGAATATGCCTTAACGGGAGCAATTATCTCTAAAGATAGATATGCTGTTGAAGAAGCTACTAAAGCCTTACAAAATTCTGCTGGTAACTTCTATATTAATGACAAGCCAACAGGAGCGGTTGTAGGTCAACAACCTTTCGGTGGCGCCAGAGCATCAGGCACGAATGATAAAGCTGGTAGTGCTCAAAACTTATTACGCTGGTTATCACCACGATTAATAAAGGAAACCTTTGTAACTCCAACGGATTATAGATATCCGTTTTTGGGATAACACAGACTAACCTATTAAAAGTAAAAACCCTTAAAAAAGACTATTTAAGGGTTTTTTGCTCTCATTTAACTATAAATCAATCTACTAAAACGTAAACTTTGTATATTTATCAATCAATTTAATAATATAAAAAAACTACTTTCTCTCGTTTTTGTTACTTCCATTTTTTACGCTTTTGCAAGTAACTTCAATTTCTATTACATCTGATTTAACTGCAGACTTAACAGGTTACTCAGGAGCTACACAATTCCCAGGACAATCCGAATACTTTGTTTATTTAAGTACTAACAACACACTAGATAAACCTACATTTTTAATTGATGGTTTTGACCCAGACCACACCAGAAATATTGACGCACTTTATAGTTCATTAGATTATACAGGAAATCCAAATTTTACTTATAGACAAACCTTTAACCTGGACCTCTTTTCAAGCCGTTAACCTACACTCAGGATTTTATATTCTGAATATTACTGGAGATGATAATTCGAGATTCACAACAAAGTTTATTGTAAATAAATAAAAAACTTATAATTGCAACTTGAAAGAGGTCCAAATTAGAGCTCTTTTTATTTATACTTCATCGGCAAATACACTACCTTTTTAGTTTCAAAAAAGTCTTCTATAAAATAATCTGAAAGTAAAAAAGCTTTTACAGTCTTGTATTGCTTTAATTCTTCAGTTAAATCGCCGCCTTTGAGATAAAGAATCCCGTTTTTAAATTCGTTTTTCTGTTCTCTTTTAATTTTTCCTTTTACCCATTTTGTAAATTCTGGCATTGCTGTTACAGCTCGACTTACAATAAAATCAAACTGCTCATTAATAGATTCTACTCTACTGTGCGTTGTTTTTATATTATCGAGTTCTAAAGCCTCTGTAACACCATTGATAACTTTCAACTTTTTATTAATACTATCGACCAAATGAAATTGACATTCAGGAAAAAGGATAGCGAGTGGCACTCCGGGGAACCCTCCACCTGTACCTACATCTAAGATTGAAGAACCATCTGCGAAGGACATTACTTTTGCTATGCCTAATGAGTGTAATACGTGACGTAGATACAACTCATCTATATCTTTACGTGAAATAACGTTTATTTTAGAATTCCAATCTTTATACAACGGCAACAAGGCTTCAAATTGCTTTATTTGTTGTTCTGAAAGCTGAGGAAAATATTTTAGAATGAGCTCCATTAATTAAGTTTTGGCAAAAATAGTTATTTTTAAACTTGATAATTTAACATCGTATTACAAATAGAGCACATATATTAATTATCTTTGACCTTTCTATACTTAAGCTATTTTTGATGCGTTAAGTTTTTAAATTTATAATATATGATTACCCAAAAAGCGCTTACCTTCTCCCGAAAAGATTCTGCAAAATTCTTCAGAACACTAAACAAACGTGTTAACGATTACTTTAAAGAAAACAATATAAAACGCACAGGAAACTATAAACTGTGGATTAAGACTGTTGTTATGTTTGTGCTATTTTTAACGCCTTATTTTTTACTTCTAACCTTAGATATTCCTACTTGGGCACAATTACTTCTAACTATTGTTATGGGTATTGGTATGGCTGGCGTTGGCATGAATGTAATGCATGACGGAAACCACGGTTCTTTTTCTAACAAAGAATGGGTTAACCGTTTAATGGGAAGTAGTATTTATATCCTGGCAGGAAATGTTTATAATTGGAAAGTACAGCACAACGTTTTGCATCATACTTACACCAATATCCACGGACACGATGAAGATTTAGAGGCTGGACGTGTACTTCGTTTTTCAGAACATTCAGAATGGCGTAAGCATCACAAATTCCAGCATTACTATTCTATTTTACTATATGGATTATTGACTATTAACTGGGCTATTACTACCGATTTCCAGCAAATGTATCGCTACATGAAGCGTAAACTATCTTATGGAAAATTACCAAATCCAGTTGTAAATTGGAGTAAATTGGTGATTTCAAAATTAATATATGTTTCGATGTGGATAGTGATTCCTATTGTCTTAACGGATTTAGCTTGGTACAAAGTTATTATTGGTTTCTTTTTAATGCACTATATCGCTGGTTTAATCTTAAGTGTCGTATTTCAATTAGCACACGTTATGGATGAGGCTGAAATGCCAATGCCTGAAAAAGACGGTACTATGAAAAATACTTGGGCCATTCACCAACTAAAAACCACTGTTAATTTTGGTGCAAAAAATTGGTTGGTAAACTGGTATACTGGTGGACTAAACCATCAAGTAGAGCATCACATTTTTCCGAATATAAGTCATATTCATTATGGGAAAATCGCAAAAATAGTTAAAGACACAGCTAAAGAATTTAATTTACCATACAAAGAATATAAAACCACAAGAAAAGCTATTGCTGCACATTTCAAATTTTTAAAAGAAATGGGAACCAAACCAGCAATGCAAGTTTAAAATACTTACAACCAAAAACGTATGAACCAACTTTCGGATAGAATTAATAGTCTATCGACCTCAGCAACATTAGCAATGGCTGCAAAGGCCAGAGAATTAAGAGAAGAAGGAAAAGATATTATAGGATTAAGTCTTGGTGAACCAGATTTTAATACTCCAGATTTTATAAAAGACGCAGCTAAACAAGCCGTTGATGATAATTACAACAGCTACACACCTGTTGATGGTTATGCTGAACTTAAAGACGCAATAATCACTAAGTTTAAGCGCGATAATCAGCTAGAATATAACCGTCAACAAATCGTAGTTTCTACTGGTGCAAAACAATCCTTGTATAATATTGCATCTGTGATGCTCAATGATGGTGACGAAGTTATTTTACCATGTCCATATTGGGTAAGTTATAGTGATATAGTAAAACTTAACGGCGGTGTACCTGTAGAGGTTAAAACATCTATTGAAGATGATTTTAAAATGACGCCATCACAACTCGAAGCCGCTATTACGCCAAAAACTAAAATGATTTGGTATAGCTCACCTTGTAATCCTAGTGGTTCTGTTTACAGTAAAACTGAATTAAGAGCTTTAGCAGATGTACTTCAAAAGCATCCAAATATTTATGTGGTATCTGATGAAATCTATGAGCATATTAATTTTATTGGTGGTCATTGTAGCATGGCGCAATTTGATGATATGTTTGAAAGAACGATAACTGTAAATGGTGTCTCTAAAGCATTCGCTATGACTGGTTGGCGTATAGGCTATATTGGTGCCCCAAAAACAATTGCAAGAGCCTGCAATAAGATTCAAGGCCAAGTTACTAGTGGCGCCAATTGTATTGCACAACGTGCAGTAATTACAGCTCTTGAAGCATCGCCAGAAAAGGTTCAATATATGGTTGACGAGTTTAAAGTACGTCGTAAACTAATATTAGGTTTACTTTCTGAAATTGAAGGTTTTTCGTGCAACGAGCCTGAAGGTGCATTTTATGTTTTCCCAGATATATCTTCCTATTTTGGAAAAACCTTAAACGGAATAACTATTAATAATGCTTCAGAATTTGCCATGTACTTATTAGAACATGCAAATGTTGCTACGGTTACGGGAGATGCGTTTGGTAATCCAAACTGTATCCGTATTTCTTATGCAGCATCACAAGACCAAATAAAAGAAGCTGTAAAACGTATTACAGAGGCTTTAGATTAAGATATACAGAACTATTACAACAACCAGAACACCAGCAATTAATAAACTAAGTGTTCTGGTTTTTTTATTCTGCTTCTGTATCTTTTCTTTAATTTCTAAAAGCAATTCAGGAGAAGCCTTTGGAAAGTCATATCCTGTTTTAGGTTTTTTGGAATAGCCTCCACGCGTTTTTCTAAAGTGCTTAGATTTATCTTTCAGTATATTTTTATTACTTTTTAGAGTACTTAACATGGATTCTCCTAATGGCATATTCTAAAACTTATTAATACTGAAGATAATAACTTACATTTTCAAAATTTGTGAATACAGCTAATAACAACCCTAGAAATAAAATCACTGTAAGTACAATAACTTTTATCCACCAAATTTTACGCTCCTGCAACATACGTTTCTTAATATCCCTAAGCTGTTTTGATGTAGCTTTAGGTAAATTATATTCTGTTTTTTTATTTGAATTGTAGCCGCCAAGTCGATTTTTAAATTTGTCTCTTTTTGGCAAAAGTTTTCTGTTGTTTTCAATTACAGTATTCATAGATGCTGACCCCATAACGATAAGTTTTAAAAAGTTGAAAAAGTGATATTTACAAAAGCCTGAAATCCTTCAGGGTTAATTCGATTAATGATTCTTTTAGTAAAAACTAAAAGAATCAAGTCTCATTAATAAAAAATGCTTTTTAATTTCTTAAAAAGCATCAGTTAAAGGTCTATATGTCGTTTGTAACTTAAAACATAAACGTAAGTACTGTTACAAATACAGATAGTTTTAAAATGACTCCAATAGCTTGTACGTTATTGAATTGCTTAAATTTAAGACGTTGTCTCATTCCGAAAACAGATGGTTTTGAAGATTTGATGAAGTTCTGCTGAACCGCTGCTTTATAACTAGAGTTTAGTAAAGGTTCGTTTGTATATACAAACGTTTCTCTGGGTTCGGGTAATGGTTCTGTTTTAAAAGTGTTTACTACTAATTCCATGATTGATTATTTTTTAATTGATTACATAGATATGACGGGTAACACATAAAAATGTTACACGCTGTATAACAACTATAGTCACAGATTGAAGATGTTTATCTCAAAAAATAGTAGTAAAATCATAGGCTAGCAAAATTTTGAAAAAAATAAAAAAAGTTCAAAGATATTCAGTTTTCTAATACTAAACCTGTCCAAAAATCACTATAAAAATTTTCAGTTTTTAGCAATTGTTCATGTGAACCATTAACATCGGTTTCACCATTTTCTACCACATAAATTTTATCTGCAATATGTTTTAACGAATGCAAACGGTGTGATATAAAAATAATCGTAATCTCTTTTTTAAGTGTATTGAGAAACTCTAAAACAAAATATTCCGATTTCCTATCCATTGCAGATGTAAATTCATCTAATAATAGCACTTGAGGTTTTTTATATAGTACACGCATTAATGCAATAATTTGCTTTTGACCACCAGATAAATTGATTCCTTCTTCGCCTAAAATAGTAGCATAACCTTGTGGTAAACTATTTATAAAACTTTGAAAACCGTAATCTTTTACAAACTGTTCTATTTGTTCTGGCTTATCTTCTTTGCCTAGTAAAATATTTGAAATAACATTACCTGAAAATATAGTAATCTCTTGCGGTATGACACCAATAATATCTCTCCAATCTTTGGTATTTACATCATTAAGATTATGAGTTTTATTTATTGTTATAGTTCCATTTTCAAAAGCATAGAATTTTTGAAGTATTTGCCCTAATGTACTTTTGCCACTTCCGCTTTCGCCAACAATAGCAATACATTGATTTTTACAAACAGATAGATTTATATTTTTAAATAGTTGTTTGCGACCTGCAAATCTAAAACTCAAATTTTTAATATCTAATGAATCAAATACAGTTAATGGTATTACACCTTTATTTTCTTTTTCAATCGACGCAAACTCATACATACGATTAAATGCCACTTTGGCTTCGTTAATTGGTATAGTAATTAAGGCTAAACTTGCAACTGAAGGTAACAAAGACCCAGCAATACCCAATATAGCCATTAACTCACCCAATTGCATGATTTCATTGTAAACCTGAATAGACGTATAAACCAAAATACCCATCAAAAACAACACACTAAACACACCAGAAAAAACAGATAATCGCACTTTTATACGACCTAATTGAAATGCTTTTTCCTGAAAATTACCATACACCAATTGATTTATTTTTTTAAATATGGTTTGGCGATTATTATTTTTAATCGTAGCAATACCTTGCATTGAAGTTATGTAATTACTCTCGCTAAAGGCATAACCTTGCATCACTTCTTTTTGTGCATTAATAATACGCGTGTTAAAACCGTAGATTAGCAGAAAGTAGAATGGCAAACTTACTAAAGCTATAAGTCCTGTTTGCCAAGAATAATAAAACAGAAAACATAAAGATGATATCGTAACCAATATGTTAATAGCTACACTACCAATAACCGTACTGATGACACGTTGTACACGCTGAGTATCATTAAGTCTTGCAACCAACTCGCCAATTTTGCGCGTATCAAAAAAAGGTTTTGGTAAGTGTAGTAATGACGTATAAAAACTATCTATAATGCGGTTATTAAAATCTTTGGTTTGGCGTATTAAAAAATAATCGCGTAAGGCTGTAAATAATACACGCACAATTAATAAAAAGGCAACAAGTGCAATGCCTGTTACTAATTTTTTAAAATCTTTTGAAGGTAATATATCATCAATTAATTTTTGCGAAAATATAGCCATTGCCATACCCAAAATAGCAATGCCTAAACCTAATAATATACTAAAACCAATAAGCCTATAATCTTCTTTTAGCAGACTCATAAACCATTCCTTTTTATCTTTAGTTTTGGTTTCTGCTTTTATAAAACTAGCATTTGGCGTTAAGGTTAAGCAAGTTTTAGACACCCATATTTTCTCTAATGCGTCTTTAGTATAAGTTGTAATTCCTTTAGCAGGATCACCGATTATAAATTTGTCTTTTTCATAACCATAACACACTACATAATGTTGCAATTTCTCTTCTATGACAACGTGTAATATTAATGGCTCACCGTGGTCAATAACAGCTTGTATATCCGCTTCGTTACCTTGAGCATCAAAACCTAATGCGTTAGCCGCTTGATACAAACCCAATAAAGTTGTGCCTTGTTTTGTTGTACCACTTAATTCTCGTAGTTTTTCTAAACTATTATCACCATGATAATAATTAATAACAGATAATAAACATGCTACACCACAGTCGGATTGGTCGTGTTGTAGGTTAAAGGATTTTTGTATATGTTTTGTAGTCATTTAATTTAGGGTATTATCATATCCAACAAAGTGAAATGTCTCATCTTAGATGTAACATGAGATTCTTCGCTACGCTCTGAATGACAAAAGTTTAGGGATTCAAAATTTTTAAAATACCATTGGCATTAAGTTGTCCTTTGTGTTTTTTAAGCAAGTTGCCATTAGCGTCATAAATTAAAAGGTAAGGAATAGAGTTAGCACCAAATGAATTAGAAAACGTATCAGTGTTATCATGTAAAAAGGTAATATTTGGTTTGTTATTAAGATTGTATTTTTTAGCAAACTGTTTTATAATGGATTTTTCTTCAACAGAAACAAATAGAAACTGAACATCTGTAAACTTATCTAAATTTTCACTTATACTTTGCGCCTCATGCTGGCAAAAATCACAAGTACTATTAAAATAAACAAATATGGTTTTGGTATTGATTTTTAAATTTGCATTAGAAAAAGAAGTATCATCTAATTGCTGAAACGAAAACTCAGGCAACGTTCCTAAACGTGTTGCAATCTCTTTTTTCTCTTGCAATTTAGTTACAACACTAAAGCCTAAATAACCTAATAAGCCTAACACTAAAAGTGCAATGATATATGTTAATTGTTTTTTCATAGGTTTTTTGTCATGCTTAACTTGTTTTCTGCATCTTATTATTTGTTTAGAGTCTGAAACAAATTCAGAATAACAGTTTTCTAAATAATTAAGAAGCACTTAACGTAAAAAACATAATACCGACCACCCAAATAAGTAACGCCACACCATAACTACTGGCTACAATACTAATACCTTTATCAAAGTTACTATTAAGTGCTTTACCTAATAAATAGCCTAATACTAACCAATACGCCAACTCAAACAAATTAAGGACTTGTAATGGATATACCCACCAAGCATCAATACCCTCATAACCCACAATGTTAATAGCAGATAAGGGATAAAAATATTGTAAATCCTCTAAGGTATAATTGGTTTGAAAAAAGTAAAACCAAGCGGTTTTAAAAATGATGACTAACAGGAAAATAAATTCTGCTTTGACAACGATGTTAAAGATTTTTTTGAATTTTATTTTTTTGTTGAAGATGAAGCAGCCAAGGTCTAAAATAGTAGCAATTATTAAAATTTTCAATAATAAAAAAAGTAATAGAAAAAAATAATTTAGATACTCCCACTGACTTTTATAGTCTATTATCTTTTGAGCTTGTTCAGTTGTAAATCTTTCAAATAAACTATTTAGTGTTAACTGATTAATATTTAAAATTTCATTAGATATTAAACCTATGATTATGATTAAAAAAAAATATACAAATATATTTTTCATAAAATAATATCTATATGTTATTGTTTTTTTTATTCTTAGTATCGAGGTACAATAGAATAAATGTAATTGTTAGAGTAAAATATAATATAGCATTTGTATAAAAGTTTGTTTCAACTAAACCAACAATCAAAGTAAGGACAAATATTACTATTATTAAACCTAAAATAAAGATGATTTTTTTCACGAAGTATAATTTAAAAACAACATATAAAACTAAATTCAGTTTTATATGTTGTTAACAGTTAAGAAAATGCACAAGCTATACCTATACCTGCTCCTACAATGGTGGCTGTCTGACCTATACCAGGAACCCAGCCTACAGCGTATGCAACAGTATAAACTCCACCTACAATTGCAAAACCTTGGCAAAATGAATTAAACCATCCACCACCTTCTATACTTTCTAATTCTTGTAAATCTAATGTTTTCATAATTTATTTTTTATAATTTCTAATCGCAATCTCCAGACGCAATACCGACAAAAGCACCGCCGATTAAACCTATAAAGGCACCTATACCAAATCCAATTGGACCAGCTAGTGCTCCAGCTGTAACAGCACCGAGTGTAAAAGCAATACCATCTTCGGCACATCCTGCACCTCTTAATCTCTCCATCTGATTTAATTCTAATGTTTTCATAAAAATAAAGTTTTTAATTTATTAACGTCAGTTAATGACGACCAAAACTATTTTGATACTGTAAACTTAAAAATGAAATCAGGTATTTCTAATTCATATTTTGCATAATGTTACCCTTTTTTTAGATGGTAGGTAAATTTTACTATTTTTGAGCATACACTAAACTAAAAACTGATGAATACAATAATAGGAGAAAAAGTAAGACGCCTACGTACGCAGAAAGGCTTAAGCCAAGAGCAAGTGGCAGAACATTTGCACATCTCACAAAGTACTTACGCCCGTATAGAAAAAGGCGATAGCAACAGTTGGGTAAATTACTTAGAGCCTATTTGTACGTTGTTTGAAATACAACTTGATGAACTTTTAAAATTAGATTCTGTAACTGTTGGTTCTATAAAAAATAACAATGGTGCTGTTTATAATACTGGTGTCATTAATCAACTCTCCGAAAAACTCATTGCCCAATACGAGGAAAACGCCCGTTTAAAAGACACCATTATTGCAGATTTGCGTACGCGTTTGGCTAAATATGAGGGATAAAATTTTAACAACGTACTTTTTTAAGTACGTTTTTATTATATTTGTACTATGGAAATTGTAAACTACACAGATTTTAGAGCCAATCTTAAACATTGGTTAGACAAAGTTGTAAATAATGTAAGTGATATTATCATAAAACGTAAAAACGGTAAAGATTTAGTGTTACTATCGTTAGATGAATACAACTCGTTAAAAGAAACCACATACTTATTGTCAGGTAAAAACAGAGATGTACTTATAGATTCTATCAAAGAATTAGAAGCAAACAAAGGCATTGAAAAAGAAATAGTAGATTAATTAAATGAAATTAATTTGGTCTTCAAGCTCATGGAACGATTATATATACTGGCAAAAAACTGATAAAAAGTTAGTAAAGCGAATTAATGAGCTAATCAAAAGCTGTATGCGTACACCTTTTGATGGTATTGGAAAACCCGAAGCACTAAAAGGTGGCTTGCAAGGCTATTGGTCTAGACGGATAACATCAGAACATCGTTTGGTGTATAAGTATGAAAATGACAGATTATTAATTGCTGCATGCCGTTATCATTATGGCAAATAATCACTTACCTATTCCTCCAAAAGAAAGGCGTCAACAAAATAAGTACAGTGAATAACTCTAAACGTCCTAAAAGCATTAAAAAAGACGCCCACCATTTTCCTAAAGGTGGTAATGCGGCATAATTGTTTACAGGACCAAAATCGCCTAAAGCTGGTCCGACATTACCTAAAGTCGATGCAGAAAGACCAATTGCAGAAGTGAAATCTATTTGAAACATAGAGAACACTAATGCTCCGAATATAAAGAACAGCATATAGGTAATAAAAAAACCGAGAATATTAAACACAATATCCTTAGATACAGATTTTTGATTGTAGCGTACAGGTAATATAGCATTTGGATGTAACGCACGTTTAAATTCTAAAAATCCATTTTTAATCAACACCAAATGTCGTACTACTTTAATACCACCAGAAGTACTACCTGCGGAGCCACCTAAAAACATTAGCCCAAAAAAGAAAACCGTTAAAAATGGTGTCCAAAGTGTGTAATCTGCCGTCACAAAACCAGTTGTTGTTACAATAGCCAAAACTTGAAATAAGCCATGACGGACGGCACTTTCAAATTCACCTAAAACCATTGGATGATTAATTGAAGATTTTGTGACATCCGCATTAAAATAAATGACCAATGCAGATATTATTGTGAAGGCTAAGATAAATTTGAAGTATAATTTAAACTCATCATCCTTTATAATCTTCTGCACCTTGCCTTTAAAAGCAAAATAACTTAAGACAAAATTTGTTCCTGCTAAAAACATAAATGTAATGATAATGTACTGCACTGCAGGATTATCATTCCAATGAGCAACACTAGCATTTTTTGTAGAAAAACCACCAGTAGATAATGTGCTTAAAGAGTGATTAATCGCATCGAAAAAGGACATCCCTGCTACTTGTAATAATATCGTCTCTACTGCAGTATACCCAAAGTAAATAAGCCACAGGCGTTTTGCGGTATCTGTTATTCTAGGATGTAACTTATCGCCTCCAGGACCAGGTGCTTCTGCAGCAAAGAGTTGCATTCCACCAATTCCTAATAGTGGTAAAATAGCGATCGCCAAAACGATAATTCCCATACCACCAATCCAATGCGTCATACTCCTCCAAAAAAGTACGCCTTTTGGTACAATTTCTATATCATTAAGAATACTAGCGCCTGTAGTAGTATAACCTGACATTGTTTCAAAAAAAGCATCTGTAAATGAAGGAATAGCCTCTGTAATCATGTAAGGTAATGAACCTGAGAGAGACATGACAATCCAGCCAAAAGCGACTACAATATAGCCTTCTCTTTTATTCATTTCTTTACGGTGGTTACGTGTATTAAACATAACAATACCACCTAAAAGAAGAATCGTAAATCCGGATAGTAATAACTCTAAAGTCACACCATCTTTGTAAATAAGACTAATTAAGGTAGCTATGAGAATAAAACCACCATTAAACAAGAGTAGTAGCCCAAGAAAATGGAAAATGATTTTATAATTTAGTTTCATTCTAGCCATAATACCACTTATGCAAAAAACTTTTCAACTTCGGCAATAGAACGAGGCAAACAACAAACTACAACTCTATCTCCTGCTTCTATAACAAAACTTCCTAAAGGTATAAGACCTTCTCCATTTCTAATAACACCACCAAATATCGCTGACCTTGGAAAATCTGCATCTTTGATTTTTTTGTTAGTAATTTTAGAATTTGGCTTTACCTCAAACTCTAAAAGTTCGGCATTCATATTAGTTAATTTGGTCATCGCAACAACCTCTCCTTTTCTGATATATCTAAAGATTGTATTAGCTGCTAAAAGTTTTTTATTTATTAGTGTATCAATACCTATGGATTGTGATAATTGATAATAATCCATATTCTCAACTAAGGCAATTGTTTTTTTAACACCTTTGCTTTTTGCCAATAAACAAGACATAATATTAGTTTCAGAATTACCTGTAACAGAAATAAAAGCGTCCATCTGAGATATATTTTCCTCTTCGAGGATATCTACATTTCTCCCATCACCACAGATAACAAGAGCATTAGGTAATTCATCCGCTAAATCTTCAGCGACTCCTTTTCTATTTTCTACAAGCTTCACATTAAACTTACTTTTACATAAATCCTGTGCTGTTTTGTAACCTATTTTACTTCCTCCAAGAATCATAACGTCCTTTATACCTAACTTTACCTTTCCTGAAAGTTCAAACAACTCTTCATCTCCACCTTTTGAGGTTATAAAAACAACCTTATCACCTTCCTTAAAAATGGTATCTCCTCTAGGTATTATGGTGTATTGTGTACCGTAACGTTGTATTGCGATTGGGATAAAGTGTAATTCAGAATATAATTCAGCAGCTTCTTTGACTGTTTTACCAACAAAAGTTGCTGTACGAGATAACCTTAACCCTAACATTGTTAGCTTACCATCTTCAAACTCATAAGTATCATTAAATCCATATTGATTAAGTAATAACTCAATCTCAGAAGCGGCAAGAGACTCAGGTGAAATTAACTCATCAATACCAAACTTAGAAAATCCAAGCTCATCTTTATTATCTATAAATTCTGTATTAGATATGCGAGCAATTGTGCGCTTTGCACCTAATTGTTTTGCCAATACGCATGCAGTAATATTTGTAGTTTCTGAGGATGTAACAGCAATAAACAACTCAGAATTTTCAATACGCCCATCTTTTAAAGTCGCAATTGAAGTCGCGTCACCTTTAATGGTCTTAATATCTAAGTTTTCTCCTGCATAACTCAGGCTATCTTTTTTATTATCTATAAGTGTAATTTCTTGGGACTCATAAGACAATAGTTTTGCTAAATGGAATCCAACTTCTCCAGCACCAGCAATTATAATCTTCATCTAGATGTATTTGTAAATAACATACAAATATAGTTATAAGTTACAATTACATGAGTTTTGTTTGTTAAGAAATTCTAATTCAAAATCATGCTTACTCTAAACAATTAAAAGGATTCTTATAACACTGAACTTTAGTTACACTTATATCTTCTTAGTATATTTGCAAAAAAAAAATCAGATGTCAAAAAGCGTTAAACCCTATAAGAACAGTGACCTTGATAAAAAAGAACAGGTCACTAAAATGTTTGATACTATTTCTGGCGAATATGATAACTTAAACAGAGTTATTTCATTTGGAATTGATATAAAATGGCGTAATAAAGTGGTAAAACTTGTTGCTGATACTCAACCAAATAACATATTAGATATCGCAACAGGAACAGGAGACTTAGCAATAAGCCTTACTGAAACGACTGCAGATGAAATTGTTGGTCTTGACATCAGTGATGGTATGCTTGAAGTTGGCCGTCAAAAAATAAAATCAAAAGCATTAGATGATATTATCAAAATGGTTATTGGAGACTCTGAAGACTTACCTTTTGAAGACAACACCTTTGATGCTATTACAGTAGCTTTTGGAGTTAGAAATTTTATGAATCTTAAAAAAGGGCTTTCCGAAATACTTCGCGTACTAAAACCTGGAGGTATTTTTGTTATTTTAGAAACGTCAGTACCAACAAAAACACCGTTTAAACAAGGTTACAAATTGTATTCTAAATTTATTTTACCTACTATTGGAAAAGTCTTTTCTAAGGACCGCAGTGCCTACAAATATTTAAGTGAGTCTGCATCTGTTTTTCCTTTTGGAGAAGAGCTAAACAATATTTTAAGAGAAATTGGGTTTATTAATGTCAAGGATAAACCACAAACGTTTGGTGTTGCAACAATTTACACCGCATCGAAGGCTTAATATGAAAAAACTAATTATTGTTATTGCTGTCTTACTTAGTTATAATGCTAGTTTTGGACAGTTATTTACCAAAAAAAAAGTAATTAACCTTGAAAATATGGACAAAAAAATATTGTCTTGGGGTTATTATTTGGGCTTTAATAGTTACGATTTTAAATTTGAATACGAACAAGATTTAGACGATATCTTAGTTGATGCTACAACCGGTTTTCAAGTTGGACTTACAGGGGATTTACGTATAAATAATCACATTAATCTTAGATTTGAGCCTGGTGTATATTTTACTACTCGAAATCTTAGATATGATGAGAGTTATTTTGCAGGACAAAATTTTAATCCTTCAGATTTATTACGAGAAACAAAATCTACTTACATACACTTACCATTATTAGTAAAATTCTCTACTAATAGAATTAATAATATCAGACCATTTGTTGTAGGTGGTATTTCTACAGCTTTAAACTTGGCTAGCAATGAAAAAAACCCAAGTGATAACAGTGGTGGACAATTTAGGATGACCTCAAATAACTACTTCTACGAAATTGGTTTTGGTATAGACTTGTACTTACTTTACTTCAAATTTACACCATCTATTAGAGGTGTTTTTGCAATAAATGACGAAGTGGTAAGAGACATAGATCCAAATAGCCCATGGACAGGAAATATTTCAGCAATGCGAACTCGTGGGGTTTTTATCAATTTTACATTTAGATAGTTGCTCGTTTAAATTCGCTCAAACAAACTGAAGTTGCTGTAGCTACATTCAAACTTTCTGTTGCTTTCAGATTTCCAAATCGTGGAATTGCTAATCGTTTACTAACCAAATTTTCAATTGGTTTTGATATTCCGTTCGCTTCATTTCCCATAACAACAATTCCATTTTCTGGTAAATTAGCCTTGTAGATATTTTCGCCATCCATAAAGGTTCCGAAAATTTCAGAATTAGATTCTGAAAGAAAGGTGTCAAGATCAACATAACTCACATTTACTCGTGTTAACGAACCCATTGTAGCTTGTACCACTTTAGAGTTATAACAATCTACAGTAGCTTTACTACAAACCAAATCTTTAATACCAAACCAGTCACAGAGTCTAATTATTGTACCCAAATTTCCAGGATCCCGCACATCGTCCAAAGCAACAATAAGTTGAGATGTATCAATAGGTTTTGAAATTGGGATTTCAAAAACACCAACAGCCGTATTCGGATTTTTAAGTTGACTTATTCTATTTAGATGAGTCCCAGATATGATTGATAATTCAGATTCAGCAATATTAAAAACAGCTTCAGTTGTATAAATATGCTGAAGCTTGAATGAAGAATTTATAAACTCAGTAATCCCTTTTACGCCTTCCACCGTAAATAAACCGTGTTGTGCTCTATATTTTTTTTGGGCTAAACTTTTAATTAATTTTATCTGACTCTTTGATAACATCAAAATGTATTTACATTTGTTAGAAGCATAAGTGCTGACAAAATAATACTTTTTTAGACTAATATTTGCACAGACTTATGAATATCAAAAAAACACTTTCAATTTGAACGTTAAACTTTACAGACAGATTCTTTACAAAATCAATTTTAGTTTTACTAAAACGGCTATTGGTTTTGGTGTTATAGTTCTCATTGCATCATGTAATACTGTAAAACGTGTAAAAGACGGACAATATTTATTAACTGAAAACAGAATTGAAGTTGATGGCAAAGTCAATAATAAAGAACGTGTCAATAATATTCCGCTTCAAAAGCCTAATTCGGGTATTGGTTCTTTTCCTCTAAAACTCCATATTTATAATTTAGCGCGCCCTAATATAGATTCGCTATTCGAAGTTTGGCTAGACAAAGGTAATCGTAGAAATAGATTAACAAATACATTATCAGAAAAGCAACTTATAAAACTAAAAAAATCTGCTCTTGGATTTAATTCTTGGTTAAAACGTAGTGGAGAAGCACCTACACTTTTTGATGAAAGCAAAGCCGAAAAAACAAAAAATAGGTTACGAGCTTATTATTACAAAAGAGGTTGGCTCTATAATGAGGTAAATTACTCTGTTGAACGCGACTCTAATAAACACGCAAAAGTAAAATACACAGTCACCAAAAACAAAGCTAGTATTTTAGACACACTAAAAACCACGATTAAAACGCCGTCGATAGATTCTATTTACAAATTGAATGTAAATGCTTCAATTTTAAAAGAAGGTCAGCAGTATGATGAAGACAATTTTACAAATGAACGAGTGCGACTTAATAAGCTTATGCGAAATTCTGGTTTTTATTTTTTTGGTCAGGATTACGTACGTTTTGAGATTGACACTTTTAAATCTAAAAGCACATTTAATACTGATCTGTTTATTGATAATCGTTCTATAAGAGAAGGAGATTCTACAAGAGTAGAGCCTTTTAAGATGTTCAAAATAAAGCAAGTAAATATTATCACGGACGCCTCTAATGAAAACCTTATTGATGGTAAAAAAGTAAAAGACAGCATAACCTATAATGGCATAAACCTATACAGTTTTGGAGATTTAAAATTTAAACCAAAAGCTTTAACCGACGCTATATTCATAAAAAAAGGAGATATCTATAGAGACAGGGATCGTACACAAACCTCACAATACCTTAACCAATTACAAATGTTTAGATATCCCGGAGTAGACTACGTACCTAACGAAGCAGATTCTACATTAACCGCAAATATCTTTTTGTCACCTTTAAAAAAGTATAAACTTCAATTTGCTTTTGATGTGTCTCAGAGTAATATACAAACCTTTGGTTTTGCTTTTAGTACGGGTCTTAAAATCAGAAATATTTTTAGAGGTGCAGAAACACTCGACTTCTCCTTACTTGGTTCTATTGGCGCTTCTAAAGATGCAGGAGTTCGTAGAGACGCTTTTTTTGACATCAATGAATTTGGCGGCTCTGTTGCACTTACCATTCCAAGGTTTTTTCTTCCTTTTAACACAGATAAAATTATACCAAAATACATGTCGCCTAGCACCAGAATAAATGTGACTGCTACAAGTCAACAGAATATTGGACTAGACCGACAAACGCTCTCTAGTATATTTTCTTATAATTGGTTTCCTAGTGATAAGGTTACTAATAATTTTGAATTGTTTAACATTCAATATGTAAGAAATTTAAACCCTGAAAATTATTTTGGAGTTTATGGAAACTCTTTCAATCGCCTAAACGAAATTGCTCGTAACATTGGCTATATCGGTACAGATGAAACACTTCAAACACCAGCTCCAAATCCATCATTTGCACCGGCAAACACCTTCATCAGTGATGTATTAAACAATAGTACTTCATTAACACCAGATAATCAAGAATATATTGATGTTAATAACATTAATCAACGGCAAGATAGACTTACTGAAAACAACCTTATTCTTTCTACAAATTTTGATTATACTAGAGATACAAGAACCGATTTATCTGACAATAATTTCTCTAGATTTAAAACTCATTTTGAAATTGCTGGTAATATAGCATCAGGAATTTCTAGTCTTGCCGGTTTTGATAAAAATGCTAATGGTAGATACGAATTATTTAATGTTCCATTCTCTCAATATTTTAAAACGGAATTAGATTACATTAAGTATTTTGATTTACCTGGTAAGAAAAACCTATTGGCATTTCGTAGTTATTTTGGAGTTGCTATTCCGTATGGCAATTCTGATAATATTCCTTTTGTAGAAAGCTTTTTTGCTGGTGGACCTAATGACAACCGTGCATGGACAGCATTTAGCCTTGGGCCTGGACGTTCTAAAAACACCAATGAATTTAATGAAGCTAACTTGAAATTACATTTTAGTCTAGAGCAACGTTTCAATTTATTTGGAGATTTTGACGGGGCACTTTTTATAGATGCTGGTAATATTTGGAATGCATTTGGAAACGTAGAAGATGACCCAGAATCTACATTTACAAATCTAAAATCACTCAGAGATATTGCTGTTGGTAGCGGTTTTGGTCTTAGATATGACTTCAACTTTTTTGTACTCAGAGGAGATATCGGTTTTAAAACCTACGATCCATCGTTAGAAACTGGCAATAGGTGGTTTACCAACTATAATTTTGGTAATGCCACATATAACATCGGTATCAACTATCCTTTCTAGAAATCTAGTAAATTATACGACATCGTTTTCGTGCAAATGTTAGCAATAATAATCTTTTGAAGCCATAAAATCCTGTAAATTATGTATTTTTGATTATCGATTAATACAACTTAAAAACTATCATGAGTCATTCAATAAAACCAGGCGTAGCGACAGGGCACGAAGTACAAGAAATATTCAAATTAGCTAAAGAAAAAGGATTTGCCCTACCAGCAGTAAACGTGATAGGCTCAAACACTATAAATGGTGTTTTAGAAACCGCAAAAGCGTTAAATGCTCCCGTAATTATTCAATTTTCAAACGGAGGTGCACAATTTAATGCTGGTAAAGGCTTAAGTAATGAAGACCAGAAAGCAGCAATTGCAGGAAGTATTGCAGGTGCAAAACATGTTCACTTAATGGCCGAGGCTTATGGAGTTCCTGTTATTTTACATACAGACCACTGTGCAAAAAAACTATTACCATGGATTGATGGTTTATTAGACGCAAGTGAGCAGCATTATAAAGAAACTGGTAAATCACTTTACAGTTCTCACATGATAGATTTAAGTGAAGAGCCTATTGAAGAGAATATAGAAATTTGCAAGCAATACCTTGCTCGTATGAGTAAAATAGGGATGACTTTAGAAATAGAGTTAGGAATCACTGGTGGTGAAGAAGATGGCGTAGATAACAGCGACGTAGATGAATCTAAATTATACACACAGCCAGAAGAAGTTGCTTATGCATATGAAGAATTAAGCAAAGTTAGTGACCAATTTACCATTGCCGCAGCTTTTGGAAATGTACACGGTGTGTACAAACCAGGAAACGTCAAGTTAACACCAAAAATTCTTAAGAACTCTCAAGAATATATTTCAGAAAAATATAATTTACCACATAATCATATCGACTTTGTATTCCACGGTGGTTCTGGTTCTACACTTGAAGAAATTAGAGAAGCTATTGGCTATGGTGTTATAAAAATGAATATTGATACAGATATGCAATATGCATTTATGTCTGGTATTAGAGATTATATGAATGAAAAGGAAGCCTATTTGAAAACACAAATTGGTAATCCCGATGGCTCAGATTCACCAAACAAAAAATATTATGATCCACGTGTTTGGCTACGTAAAGGTGAAAACACTTTTGTTGAGCGTCTTAAAAAAGCATTTGAAGATTTAAATAATGTGGATACTTTATAATCAAGTATTCAGATAAATTTAAAAACCTGTTTCATGTTAATTGAAACAGGTTTTTTTATGATTAATATTAAGTTTAAAAATAGATACCCTCATTAAATATTTAGTAGTTTTGATATAATGCGTAATTTTGTAAAGACTAACTAAACTAAATTACACCAATTTTAGAAGACTTTTAAAATTGTAACTCTAAAATCTGAAATCAACATGGCTTGGTTTAAAAGAAAAGATAAAGGTATTCAGACCTCAACTGAAGAAAAAAAAGACACACCAAGAGGACTTTGGTATAAATCTCCAACAGGAAAAATTATTGACACCAAAGAATTAGCTCAAAATTTTTATGTAAGTCCTGAAGACGGATATCACGTACGAATAGGTAGTAAAGAATATTTTGAGATATTATTTGACGATAATAAATTTAAAGAATTAGATGCTGATTTAACCTCAAAAGACCCTCTTAAGTTTGAAGACACAAAAAAGTATCCAGACCGCTTAAAGGCAGCACAAGCCAAAACAAACCTTAAAGATGCTGTTAGAACAGCCGTTGGCAAATCAAAAGGACAAGATTTAGTTATCGCTTGTATGGATTTTACCTTCATTGGAGGATCTATGGGAAGTGTTGTTGGAGAAAAAATTGCACGAGCAGCAGACTATGCTTTAAAGAAAAAGCTACCATTTATGATTATTAGCAAATCTGGTGGCGCGCGCATGATGGAAGCTGCATTGTCTTTAATGCAATTGGCAAAAACTTCGGTAAAGTTAGCACAGCTTGCAGATGCAAGAATTCCGTATATCTCTTTATGTACTGACCCAACCACTGGAGGAACAACCGCTTCTTTTGCAATGTTAGGCGATATTAATATTTCGGAGCCTGGTGCATTAATTGGTTTTGCAGGACCACGAGTTGTAAGGGATACCACTGGTAAGGAGTTACCAGAAGGTTTTCAAACTTCAGAGTTTTTACTAGAACACGGTTTCCTAGATTTTATTACGCATCGTAAGGATTTAAAGGATAAGATAAATCTTTATATAGATTTGATAAAGAATCAACCTCTAAGAGCATAAAAAAAGCGAGTGGAAATTTTCACTCGCTTTTTCTTTTCAAAAACTCAATCAAACAAACTAAGCTTAATTAAGAGTTATAGAAATTTCTGTACCGTTATTAAAGATAAAAGATGCTTGGTTATCACAATCTCCATTACCATAATCAAAAATTCCACCAAAATTTGTACGTTGTACATCTACTGTACCGCTTACAAAATAGGTACATATAACTTCACGACGTAATGGTGTTAATACTTCATAAGTATGAGAATTTCCATTTACGAAAGTTGTTGTCCAGTCTCCTGAAACTTCGAAAACGTTATCACTAAAGATTCCGCTACCAAATCCTTCAACCCATTCTCTTATTTTTGTTCCTGTACGTGATGCTTGTACACCATTAGACCAGATAACGGTTAAGTCTAAATTATGTGTAAATTGCAGATTTCCGTTCTCATTTTCCTTTTCTCTTAAAATCGTACGACTTCCCAATACGTTTTTATTATCAAAATAAAAATCTACTAAATCATAAGTAATCAATATCTCTTGTGCTTCAATATCTCTTGTGTAAGAGAATATAATTTGCCCTTTAAGTACATGCCCACGTACCAAACAACCCTCAGTTCCAAAATCGATAGTAACTTCTCTAAAAGCTTGTTGCGCTACAACTGTAATAGTTACACAATCTGGTAATGCTGGTGGCTGTATTCTTCCATTAGGATTTGCTTCATCAAATTCAAAAACCTCAGTCACTATATCTGTCATAGATGAGCTTGCTGCATCTACTTCAGCAGAACGTGCTAACTCAATAGCATCATTTGCTGAATCATCGATTTGTAAATCCTCGTTATTATCCGAACAAGAACTGAATACTAGTCCTATAATTAATACTGCTAAAGCAGGTTTTATTATATTTTTAAAATATTTCATGATTAATTTTTTTTAAGTTGTTAATGTAAAAATCATAATTGTATCTCATCTTATGTGCACTAAAATGAAAATGACAATTGAGTAGGCTTAATTTTAGGTGTTAACATGCTTTTAAGACTTTACATTTTTAAAAAGGTTTAAAACACTACTAAAAAAACTAAATAAATATCCTGTTAGATTTGTTAATCTTTTAATTTTCTTATATTTACCGCCTGAAAGATCGACTTTTAGAATACATAACAATCATTTACAATAATATTAGCATGTACGTTACAAAAGAAGAAAAAGCAAAAATTTTCGAAAAGCACGGAAAAGGTGCAAACGACACAGGTTCTGCAGAAGGACAGATTGCTTTATTTACAGCACGAATTAATCATTTAACTGAACACTTAAAAAATAATCGTAAGGATTATAATACCGAGCGTTCTCTAGTAAAATTAGTTGGTAAGCGTAGAAGTTTATTAGACTACTTAACTAAGAAAGATATCTTAAGATATCGTGCTATAGTTAAAGAATTAGGATTAAGAAAATAATCTAAATAAAAAGACCACGCTTAACAGCGTGGTCTTTTGTTATATAACAACGCAATCGAAAGCGTATAAAAATCGAATTGAAATAGCAGATGAGATCCTGAAACAAGTTCAGGACTAGCAGTTTTTCATTGGTCAGACATAATATGTCATATACATCAACTACACACAACAATACAACGACCATTGTTTAACAAGACTTTGATAGCTTAATATCAAAGCGTGAATTAAAAATTTATGATTCCAAAGACTTACAAAGAGGTCATTGACCTTGGTGATGGTAGAGAAATTTCTATCGAAACCGGAAAATTAGCAAAACAAGCGCATGGTAGCGTTGTAGTGCAATCAGGAAAATGTATGTTATTATGTACAGTTGTTTCCAACTATGAACAAAAAGATGTAAACTTCTTGCCTTTAACTGTAGATTACAGAGAGAAATTTGCTGCAGCAGGACGTTACCCAGGTGGTTTCTTTAAAAGAGAAGCAAGACCAAGTGACGGAGAAGTATTAACAATGCGTTTAGTAGACCGCGTTTTACGTCCATTATTCCCTAAAGATTATCATTCTGAAACTCAGGTGATGATTCAATTAATGTCTCATGACGATGATGTTATGCCAGATGCTATGGCAGGATTAGCGGCTTCTGCTGCAATTCAGTTATCAGATTTCCCTTTTGAATGTCCAATCTCAGAAGCTAGAGTTGGTCGAGTAAATGGAGAATTCATAATCAACCCAACATTTACTCAATTAGCAGAATCTGACATCGATATGATGATAGGTGCTTCTGCAGATTCAGTAATGATGGTAGAAGGAGAAATGGATGAAATTTCTGAAGAAGAAATGGCAGATGCTATAAAGTTTGCTCACGAACATATCAAAGCACAATGTGCTGCTCAAGTAAGATTAGCAGAAGCTTTTGGTAAAAAAGAAACTCGCGAATACGAGCCAGAAAGAGAAGACAAAGATTTAGAGAAAAAAGTATATGATATGGCTTACGACAAAGTGTATGCCATAGCAAAAGCTGGTTCTGCTAAGCACGAAAGAAGTGCTGCTTTTCAACAAATAAAAGAAGATATTAAAGCGACCTTCTCTGAAGAAGAATTAGCAGATTATGGTGGATTAGTATCTGATTATTACCGTAAAGCTGAAAAAGCTGCCATTAGAGATTTAACCTTAGATGAAGGTTTACGACTAGATGGCCGTAAGACTACTGAAATCAGACCAATTTGGTGTGAAGTAGATTATTTACCGTCGACTCATGGTTCTTCAGTATTTACACGTGGAGAAACACAAGCATTAGCAACAGTAACTTTAGGAACGTCTAGAGATGCTAACCAAATAGATATGCCATCTCAAGAAGGTGAAGAGCGTTTTTATTTACACTATAACTTTCCTCCTTTTTGTACAGGTGAAGCTAGACCAATCCGTGGAACATCACGTCGTGAAGTTGGTCACGGTAACTTAGCGCAACGTGCATTAAAAGGTATGGTACCAGATGATTGTCCTTACACAGTACGTGTGGTCTCTGAAGTATTAGAATCTAATGGTTCTTCTTCAATGGCAACGGTTTGTGCAGGTACAATGGCTATGATGGATGCTGGTGTGCAAATGACAAAACCAGTTTCTGGTATTGCCATGGGATTAATTTCCGATGCAGATTCTGGAAAGTATGCTGTTTTATCTGATATATTAGGTGATGAAGATCATTTAGGAGATATGGATTTTAAAGTAACTGGTACTGCAGATGGCATCACAGCCTGTCAAATGGATATTAAAGTAAAAGGCCTTTCATATGAGATTCTGGTAAATGCACTACAACAAGCACGTGATGGTCGATTACATATCTTAGAAAAGTTAACAGATACAATTGCAACACCAAATGCTGAAGTTAAGGATCACGCACCAACTATGATTACAAGACGTATTCCTAACGAATTTATCGGTGCCTTAATTGGTCCTGGTGGAAAAGTAATTCAGGAAATGCAAAAAGAAACTGAGACAACTATCGTTATTAACGAAGACCCAGTTACTGAAGAAGGTATTGTTGAAATTTTAGGAGTAGGTAAAACAGGTATTGATGCTGTAATGGCTAAAATAGATTCGTTATTATTTAAGCCAGAGGTTGGAAGCGTATATGAAGTAAAAGTCATCAAAATGTTAGATTTTGGTGCTGTTGTAGAATATATGGAAGCACCAGGAAACGAAGTATTATTACACGTATCTGAATTAGCTTGGGAACGTACAGAAAATGTATCTGATGTGGTAAACATGGGAGATATATTTGACGTTAAATACTTTGGTATAGATTCAAGAACTCGTAAAGAAAAAGTATCTCGTAAAGCTATTTTGCCAAAACCAGAAGGTTATGTGGCGAGACCACCAAGAGATAATCGTTCTGGCGGACGCGACAACAGAGGTCGTGACAACCGTGGGCGAGATAATCGTGGCAGAGATAATCGTCGCGACGATAGAAAACCAAGAGAAGATAAAAAGGAAGATTAACTTCTTTTATTTTTAGATATTGAAAAGCTCATCAAATTTTGATGGGCTTTTCTTATTAAATCTTGAATTTAAACAATAAAGTTTTTAAGGGTCACATTCATTTTATGGGGATTAAGCAAAGAGTTTGTTTAATCTAAAGAGGAAAAAAGTAGTGTCCGTTACTCCTCTTAGGTTAGCTCTAAAGAGTTTAATTTTAGCATTAAAAGACTCTGCAT
>NZ_JABDQL010000092.1 GCF_013042245.1 Winogradskyella sp.
CTGAAAAATTGATAGCAAATTATGTCAAGGAACAAGGTGTTGAAAAGGATTATAAAAGTTTGAAAAAGAATAATCAATTGAAATTATTTTAATGCCTCGTGGGCTTGCCCCGAGGATTATTTACTTGGTATAGCATAAGCTATGTCTATATATACAGAATTCTTTTCTATACTTAATTCTTCATTAAGCTGAATGGATTTTAATACAGATAATTTATCAAAATCTTTAGGTAAAGCTTTTGCTTCAAAATTATCTAATCTTGATATCGCCTCAATAACTTTCTCTTTATCAAAGGTTTTACTATAAATTTGCTGTTCATTATTTTCTACGTCTATACTAAATTTGAATTGTCTATAATTAGTAGAATATTTTATGTTATTTTTTTCTTCAAATAAAATAACACTATCACTCATATTGGCTTTGGTAATTATTTTAACTTTAAATCCATTAGATAAAGTAGTGTCTACTTCGCGTTCTAGATAAACTTCGGGAATGTAATTTGTAATTATAATTTCATTCCTCTTGTTATAATTTTCTACGCTTTCAGTTAAGAATTTATGTTGTGACTTTCTACCATCACAGCTCGTAAAAGTTATGGTTAAAGCTAAAAGTATGTAGAGAAAATATTTCATGGCCTTAGATGTCTAATCCAAAAGTACGTTTTAAGAGTTCAATATTTTTGTTCTTCTCTTTTAATTTTTCGTATTTCTCTTGAGGAGTAAATGCATATTTTTTTGCAACCTCTTCATTAACAATAATTTTAAAATGCAAGTCGTAATTTTTACATGCTTTTCTCAAATGCGCTAATAGTGGATATTGCGCTCGTTCAAGCTCAATTTTATTAGTATTGTTAGAGTAAGTTATAGTCATTTTTGTTCCCTCTAGTTTTGGGAGTTCCATTTCCATAATAGAGGCCATTATTTTTTCACCTTTTAAGTGAAGTGATTTCACATAAGAATTCCAAGCTTCTAATAAAACTTCTGAAGAGACAGGCTCTTTGGGCAGGTTTTCTTCGTCGATAACAACATCCATTTGTTTGATGAGATGCTCTTTCTTTTCGCGAATACTTTTTAAAGATAAGCCAGAGGTTACTTTTGCTGGTTTATTAATAGATATTTTTGGTATTTGAGCTTTAGAAATTTCAACAGACCTAATAGCTGGGTCTTTAGCTACTATTTGTATTGGTTTTTTTTCATTTTCTTCTTGACTTACCTTTGTCTTTGGTTGAATTATGGAAGGCTTTTTAACCGGAATAGGTGTGATGCCTTTTGACTTAAAGTAAGAAGGCGGAATTATGTAATGTCTGCTATTTTTTTTTTCTCCATCAAAAGTGATAGAGGCTAATTGCATTAAGGCTAACTCCACAAGAAGTCTTTGGTTTTTGCTGCTTTTATATTTTAGGTCGCAGTCGTTGGCTATGTCTATACCCTTTATTAGAAAGGCCTGAGAAGATTTTTTTGACTGTTCGACATATTTGACTTTAGTATCATCACCAACTTCCAGTAGTTCTATAGTTGAAGGATTTTTACAAACCAACAAGTCTCTAAAATGTGAGGCTAAACCAACAATATAGTGATGCCCATCAAACCCTTTAGATAAGACCCCATTAAACTGAATAAGCAACTCAGGAATTTTATTTTCAAGGATTAAATCTGTACTTGTAAAATATGTTTCGTAGTCTAATACATTGAGATTCTCAGTTACAGCCTGTCGTGTTAGATTTTTTCCTGAGAAACTTACAACTCTGTCAAAAATAGATAAGGCATCGCGCATAGCGCCATCTGCTTTTTGAGCTATAATATGAAGTGCATCATCCTCAGCAGTAACGCCTTGTTCTTTGGCTATATATTTTAGATATTCCTTAGCATCTTTTACGGTAATACGCTTAAAATCGAATATTTGGCAACGTGATAAAATTGTTGGAATAATTTTATGTTTTTCCGTTGTAGCTAAAATGAATATACAATGTTTAGGCGGTTCTTCAAGTGTCTTTAAAAAGGCATTAAATGCGGCTGGTGATAACATATGTACCTCATCAATGATGTATACTTTGTATTTGCCGACTTGTGGTGGAATACGGACTTGGTCTGTTAGAGTTCTTATATCATCAACCGAGTTATTTGAAGCAGCATCTAGTTCAAAAATATTGAATGCAAAATCCTCGTCTTCACTTGTGTTGCCATCACTGTTTATCATTTTGGCAAGAATGCGAGCACAGGTTGTTTTACCCACACCACGTGGACCTGTAAACAATAAGGCTTGTGCTAAATGATTGTTTTCAATTGCATTTAATAAAGTATTTGTAATAGCTTGCTGCCCTACAACATCTTTGAATGTTTGAGGTCTATATTTGCGAGCCGATACTACAAAATGTTCCATAAACTACTATTGAATTACAAATGTAAGAATAACCATTAAATAGTAGTTTTCGTTAGGCTTAATTTAATAGGAGTTATTAACAATTTGTTTACTTTTGCCTGTAGTAAATCGCCTTATCGATTCTAAATTTATTTAGGGTAGGAAAGTCCGAACACCAGAGTGTAGCATAGTGGCTAACAGCCACCAATCGAGAGGTTAGGAAAAGTGCAACAGAAAGAATGTACAGGTCATGCTGTAGTGAAATCAGGTAAACTCTATGTGGTGCAATGTCATGTAAACTAACGCCTGAGCGTACACGCGCGATTGTTAGAGGGTAGGCAGCTAAAGTTTATTGGCAACAATAAGCGTAGATAAATGATAAGGGCTCATTTGAGTACAGAATTCGGCTTATAGATTTACTCACACAAAACAAGCCTTTTGCTTTTGCAAGAGGTTTTGTTTTTTTAAGTATTCATTCCAAAAAAGCTAAACATATTACCACCATAACTTTTTGAATGACTGTAATTAGGAAATTCGCTTAAATTAGTGTGTTTAGAATGCTCAATGACTAAGAGGCCACTATCGCTAAGGAGTTGATTTTTAAAAACTAATTCTGGGATTTTTGAAAACTGTTCTAGCTCAAAATTATATGGTGGGTCAGCAAAAATAATACTGTGTTTTAGTTTTGAGTTTTCTAAAAATTTAAACACATCACTTTTAATGGTTTTAATAGGCATTTTAAAGCTTTTAGCGGTTTGGTTTATGAATTTAATACAACCGAAATTAGCATCAACAGCTATAATTTCTAAGGTTCCTCTCGAAGCAAATTCATAACTTATGTTACCTGTTCCAGAAAATAAATCTAGTACAGAAATGTCATCAAAAAAATATTGGTTATTCAGGATGTTAAACAATGCTTCCTTTGCCATATCTGTTGTAGGTCTTACAGGAAGTTTTTTTGGAGCTGTAATACGTCTTCCTTTATATTCTCCAGAAATAATTCGCATTAGAAACTATTTTTAATTAAAAAGTTGTTTGAATTATCATCTAATTCTACATGTCGTATGTATTTATAAGCTATAGCATACAAATCATCTTCTTTTGTTATAGTTCCAAATAGTTTTAGATATAATTTTTCTGGATTTAATTGCTCTTGCTCACAGGTAAAAAGAATATAATAGATAAAGTCCTCTGGTGTGCTAAACTCAAAATAGTTATATAATGATAACTCATTATTTTTTATTGTGATTACCTGCATTGATTGATTCTCTATATTGATAAAAAGACCCTCACCAATATTGTTGTTTTCAATTGATAATGCATCAATAAAAACAGTAGAAGAGTGTTTGAAGGTAAATGAACCAAACGTATCGAATATGTAATTATTAATGTTTACATACGGAACATAAATACTAAAAATCTTTCGTGATTTTAATTCATCAGAAGCTATAAAATCTGTTTTTAAAATTTTTGAATTAAACTTAAGGTATTCTGCATTATTAGCTTCGTTGTACAATGATTTTGGAACCAATGTAGCGAGTTCATTGTAATGTAAAACGTTAATGTTTTGAAACTCTTCAGAAAAAACGGTGTTTGAAGCTAACTCTTCCTTCAGTCTGTTAAGCGTATCAAAAGGTGTGAGCTTTTCTGCAAATACAATAGAATTAAGATATTCAATTGTATTTTTTTGAGAACGGTTAAGTATACAAAAAGAAAGTCCACTCAAATTTACTTGAATGGACAACTCTTTCTTTAATTTATTAGTCAAACTATTCGTTATCTTTTTTTGAGAAGTTTTTTGGCCAGTTACCTGTAGTCTTAACTTCATCCATAGAACCAACAGCAATCTTTGGTCCATTAACGCCATCTACAGAAACGGTTTGTTTCTCATTAGCAACTAAGTTTTTATCTTGATCGTGGAGCACCACTGCCTTATCTACGCTAGCTTCAAAAACAGGAATATCATCAAGAGAACCTGCTTTTAATTCAAATTTAGCACTAGGTTCACCAACACCTACATTCATGATGTTTTTGTAATCAATATTTTTGAAAAGTGAATCTTTGACTGAGTAATAATCTAGAGTGTCTACGACGATTAGTGTTTTAAAATACTCAATACCGTTAAAGGCTTTTGTTTTTTCAACATCTAATACGGTAGAATCACGACGCTCAGTAATGGGCACTTGAGCAGTATCAATAAATTTTATAAGGTTATCGTACTTATCAGTATATTTTCCGTTAACGTCTTTATAAGCTACTTGTGCTTTCTGTATATCTATCAAGCGGTCTACAACAACCTGATAGCGTCCGTCTTTAATTTTTTCAAATCTTAACTCTCCAGCAACAGAATCATATGTGATATAACCTAGATAAATAATTAAAGCCCAGAGAACAAGGTTAAGTATTGGCTTTATTTTTTTTGGAACAAACTTATCTATTAACCAAACAATAAGTATAGTTAGAAGAATGATAGCAACAATTGCTAGAATGACGTTTAACATAGTTAGTTTATTTTATTAGGTCTTTCGCAAATCTACAATTTTTTTTTGTTCGTAAAAACATAATAAATAAAAATATAATAAAATGAATTTTCAATGACTTACAATACTCTGAAATGTAAAGATATAATGCTATATTGCTCATGAATATTAAAATGTTAAATGATTCAAAAAGCAACTGATTTTTATAAACTTATAAAATCAAAATTCCCATTTAGCCCAACACAAAAGCAGGACATTGTATTGCTACAGCTCTCAGAGTTTATTTTTGATAATAAGCCTAATGCTCTGTATTTATTAAAAGGTTATGCCGGTACCGGTAAAACCAGTATTATAGGAACAATAGTATCTGATTTATGGCAAGCCAAAATTAGTGCCGTCTTATTGGCACCAACAGGTCGTGCTGCAAAAGTCATTTCTAATTATTCTAAAAAAGAAGCCTTTACTATTCACAAAAAAATTTATTTTCCTAAGAAAGAAAAAGGTGGTGGTGTAAAGTTTGTAATGCAACCCAATAAGCATCGTAATACAATTTTTATAGTAGATGAAGCCTCTATGATCCCCGATGCACCATCCGAATCTAAGTTTTTTGAAAATGGATCTCTTCTAGATGATTTGATGCAGTATGTCTATTCTGGACATAAATGTAAGTTGCTACTTATTGGAGATAAAGCGCAACTACCTCCTGTTAAATCGGATTTAAGCCCTGCTTTAGATGCAACAAAACTAGATTTAAACTATAATAAAAAGGTCACCACAATGGAGTTAGATGAAGTGGTTAGGCAAGAGCAAGACTCAGGTATTTTAGAGAATGCAACAGAACTGCGTTCGGTTTTAGAAACGTCTTTTTACGATAGTTTTAAATTTAATGTAAAGCCTTTTAAGGATATTGTTCGTCTTGTTGATGGCTATGAAATTATGGATGCTATAAACGATGCTTATAGTAACGACGGTTATGAAGAAACTGCTATTATTGTAAGGAGCAATAAGCGTGCTAACATGTACAATCAGCAAATACGAAATAGAATTCTTTTTAATGAGTCTGAATTATCGGCTGGTGACTACCTTATGGTCGTAAAGAATAATTATTTCTGGGTAAAACCAACAACAGAAGCTGGCTTTATAGCTAATGGCGATATTATTGAAGTTCTTGAAATCTTTAGCATTAAAGAGTTGTATGGCTTTAAATTTGCTGAAGTCAAAGTAAAAATGGTCGATTATCCAAAAATGCGAGCTTTTGAAACTGTTTTATTACTCGATACCATTTCAGCAGAAAGTGCATCTTTAACCTACGAAGAATCAAATAGACTCTACCAAGAAGTCTCTAAGGATTATGCAAATGAAGCCTCTAATTATAAACGTTTTTTGGGTGTAAAAAACAATAAGTTTTTTAATGCGCTTCAGGTAAAGTTTTCTTATGCAATAACTTGCCACAAATCACAAGGCGGGCAGTGGAATACTATTTTTGTAGAGCAACCTTATCTTCCAGAAGGACCAGACCACGATTACATAAGATGGTTGTACACTGCTATAACCAGAGCTAAAGAAAAACTTTACCTTATTGGTTTTAGAGACGAATCTTTTGTAGAATAGTTTTTATCATTTCAAACCCTTATTTTTGAATAGATAATAAATTTTTGAACTCTCCATGGTTAGCCCTGATGAGTTTACCAACAAAACCAATCTTTACATGAAGATTATAGCTATGATTCCCGCACGTTATGCGGCTTCTCGTTTTCCAGCAAAGCTTATGCAAGACTTAGCAGGAAAGACAGTTATTTTAAGAACTTACGAAGCGACAGTCGAAACGGGTTTATTTTCTGAAGTTTATGTAGTAACTGATAGTGATATAATTTTTAATGAAATATCGTCTAACGGTGGCAAGGCAATAATGAGCCAAAAAGAACACGAATCAGGGAGCGATCGTATTGCTGAAGCAGTAGAGACGGTTGAGTGTGATATAGTAGTAAATGTGCAGGGAGATGAGCCATTTACTGAACGTGAAAGTTTAGAAAAAGTTTTAAATGTCTTTAACGATGACACTAAAAAGGAAATCGATTTAGCCTCATTAATGGTTGAAATTACAGATTGGGAAGAAATTGAAAACCCTAACACGGTTAAAGTTATTGTAGACCATAATGATTTTGCTCTTTATTTCTCTAGAAGTCCAATTCCATACCCGAGAGATAAAAGAGTTGAGACACGTTATTTTAAGCATAAAGGAATTTATGCTTTTAGAAAACAAGCTTTATTAGATTTTACAACATTACCAATGCAATTTCTTGAAGCCAGTGAAAAGATTGAATGTATCAGGTATCTAGAATATGGTAAGAAGATAAAAATGGTAGAAACCTCTGTGCAAGGCGTAGAAATTGACACACCTGAAGATTTAGAACGTGCAAAAAAACTTTGGAAATAAGTGGGTAAGCAGTTAAACAATATAAAAGTCATTGGTTTTGATGCAGATGACACCTTGTGGGTCAACGAAACTTATTTTAGAGATGCTGAACAAGAATTTGCGAAGCTACTATCACAGTTTGAAACTCCAAATAAAATCGACCAGGAGCTTTTTAAAAAGGAAATGAAAAACCTTTCGCTTTACGGTTATGGTGTTAAGGGATTTATACTATCTATGGTAGAGATGGCTTTAGAACTCTCAAATTATTCTGTGTCAAATAAAAAGATAGAAGCGATTCTCAATATAGGTAAGAACATGATAAATAAGCCTGTCGAATTATTAGATAATGTAGAAGAGGTGTTGAAAAAATTATCAAAAAATTATAAACTGATATTAGCCACAAAAGGTGATTTGTTAGACCAAGAACGTAAGTTAGAAAAGTCTGGATTAATAGATTATTTTCATCATATAGAAGTTTTAAGTGAAAAAGAAAGTACTAATTATTCAAAATTATTAAAACACTTAGATATTAAACCTTCAGAGTTTTTAATGATTGGAAATTCTCTTAAATCAGATGTATTGCCACTAGTAAAAATTGGAGCACATGCTGCACATATACCTTTTCATACGACTTGGTTACATGAAAAAGTATCAGAAAGTGTTACAAATGGTAAGAAATATATCACTTTAAAGACCTTGAAAGACGTGTATAGTTATTTGCCAAAATAATTTGAGACGCTACCCCAAAAAAAGCAATAGTATTTATATTTTTGTTCTAGAAATTAGTTAGATGAGTTATAAAAATTTTCCGATGGTTTCTCATGTCGTATATGGCAGAGGTAGTTTCAATCAGTTAGATGAAATTATTTCCCCTAAGCGCAATGGAAGAGAAGCTCCTTTTATTTATTTCGTAGATGATGTATTTAAAGGCAACCATTGGCTAACATCTAGAATTTCTTTATCCTACAAAGACAAAATTATATACGTTCCGACAAAGGAGGAGCCAAAAACGTCTCAGATAGACCAATTGGTTCAGGATATTATTTTAGAATTTAGCATACGTCCTTCGGGTATTATAGGCATTGGTGGTGGTATTGTATTAGATATAGCAAAAGCAGTGTCTATAATGCTTACTAATGAAGGCGAATCTAAAGATTATCAAGGCTGGGATTTGGTTAAGAATCCGGCAATATATCATCTAGGTATTCCTACAATATCTGGTACTGGTGCAGAAGTCTCTAGAACCACAATACTTACTGGTCCCGAACGCAAATTAGGAATCAATAGTGATTTCACACCTTTTGACCAAGTCATTTTAGACCCAGAATTAACAAAAGATGTTCCAAAAGACCAATGGTTTTACACGGGTATGGATTGTTTTATTCACTGTGTAGAGTCACTTAATGGCACTTATCTTAACGCTTTTAGTCAAAGTTATGGTGAGAAAGCCTTTGATATTTGTAAAGAAGTATTTCTTGGAGATATTTTATCTACAGAAGTATCTCAGGATAAGCTAATGATGGCATCATGGCACGGTGGTATGAGTATTGCTTACTCTCAAGTAGGAGTAGCACATGCTATGAGCTATGGGTTAGGATATCTTTTAGGAGTTAAGCATGGTATCGGAAATTGTATCGTATTTGACCACTTAGAAGATTATTATCCCGAAGGTGTAAAGCTTTTCAAAGAAATGAAAGAAAAGCACAGTATTAAATTACCTAAGGATATTTGCGCAGACTTAGGTGAAGAGGAGTTGGATATCATGATTAATGTAGCCTTAAGTCTTGAACCTCTTTGGGAGAATGCAATAGGTAAAAAATGGAAAGAAACCATTACTCCTGACACATTAAAAGAGCTGTATTTAAAAATGTAATATGAAAGCTTTTGCTAAACTCATTTATTTTAATATTTTAGGATGGAAAATAGTCGGTAACAAGAATTTTTCAAAGGATATTATAAAAAAAGCTGTAATCATCGCAGCACCACATACAAGTTGGCACGACTTCTTTATAGGTCTCTATTTGCGAAAAATTACAGGTGTAAAAACTAATTTCATAGGAAAAAAAGAGTTATTCACATGGCCATTTAATTATTATTTTAAAGCTATCGGTGGTCGTCCAGTTGATAGAACTTCTGGGCAGAATAAAGTGGAAGCCATAGCCCAATTATTTAAAGGTGAACAAGAGTTCCGTTTGACATTAGCTCCTGAAGGTACTAGAAAGAAAGTCACTGAATGGAAGACAGGTTTTTATTACATCGCTAAAGCCGCAAACGTACCTATAATAATGTTTACACTAGATTTTAAGAATAAACAGAATAAAATTTCAGAGCCGTTTTATCCTACAGAAGACAAAGAAGCAGATTTTAAATTTATGGAAGCCTTTTTTGAAGGCGTAGAAGGAAAAGTTCCAGAATATTCCTAAAAAATATAATTTTATGGCATAGGTTTTGCTGAGTAATAGTTAAAGCAATGAAACATAAAATAAACCCTAGCGTCACTAGAAAGAAACATTGCAAATGAAAAAGGCGACCCACTAAGTGTTAATTTATTGGTTGCCTTTTTATTAAAGTTGCTCAAAATCACTCAACAAAGCATTTGTTTGTACTTGAAGCTTATTTTTAAAATAGCGAGTTCTACCCATTATTCGACCTTTAAACCCTAAAGCCTGTGTCGCCCATTTTTGTAACTAAATTTATCAGTATGTTTAATGATCAAACCATCTTTAAACGGGTCACACGTAAAATTTGGGGATTAGTATTATTTTTGATTAAAAAAAGTTGAAAGAATTTCTATCCTTATTTTTACCAGAAGCACTATTAGATAATTTTGATGTTGAGTTGATACAAGAACTT
>NZ_JABDQL010000095.1 GCF_013042245.1 Winogradskyella sp.
TTTTGTTTTAGAATTAATCGTTCTCAATTTAAGACGAGTATCTTTCATAAAACAATTACAAGAATGGTAGAAAGTAAACCAATATATCAAAATCAATTAAAACAGAAACTAAACGTGTAACTCAAAACATTTATTTAACGTTAATACCTAAATTCTAGTTAAAAAAGTATCTTTACCTCTAATTGATGCATATAAACTATGAACTGGCAACCTTTTTTAACAGATTATAAGCATTATTTAAAGCTAGAAAGAGGATTGTCAGGCAATACTATTGACAATTACGAATACGATATAAAGCGCCTTATTAGTTTCTTAAGTAATAGTGAAACATCAGTCTCTCCGATAGTGATAAAAAATGAAGAGATTCAACAATTCATCTACAAAATATCTAAAGATTTAAGCCCAAGAACTCAAGCACGCATTATCTCTGGATTACGGAATTTCTTTGATTATTTGGTTTTTGAGAATTATAGAAACACCAATCCTGTAGACCAAATAGAGTCTCCAAGATTAGGTCGAAAATTACCTGATACACTTTCAATTACTGATATAGATAACATCATAACTGCAATTGACCTAAACTACCAATTTAGAGGCATAAATTTGGGGCATCGAAACAAAGCCATTATAGAAAGTTTATATAGCTGTGGTTTACGTGTTAGCGAATTGACTAGCCTTAAAATTTCAGACTTATTTTTTGATGAAGGGTTTATTAAAGTCAGTGGAAAGGGCAATAAAGAACGTTTTGTACCTATAGGAAAAAGTACTCAAACCCTAATCAATATGTGGTTAGATATTAGAAAACACGTAGACGTTAAACCTGAAGCAAAAGATATATTATTTCTTAATTACAAAGGCAATAAGCTTACCAGGGCCATGGTATTTACCATAATAAAAAAACTAGTAGACCAAATTGGGTTACAAAAAACCGTATCGCCACACACATTTAGGCATTCATTTGCTACACATTTATTAGAGAATGGTGCAGACCTTAGGGCTATACAAATGATGCTAGGCCACGAGAGTATTACAACCACAGAAATCTACACACATGTTGATAAATCCCATCTTAATAAAGTGATTAATAAGTTTCATCCTAGAAAATAAAAAAGCACTCAGATTTTGAGTGCTCCTTACTTATAATTTTAGCTTATTTACTTTGCGATATTTACAGCTCTTGTTTCTCTTATCACTGTTACCTTTACCTGACCTGGATACGTCATATCTGTCTGGATTTTCTGAGAAATTTCAAAAGATAAGCTAGCCGCTTTATCATCAGAGACTTTTTCACTCTCAACAATAACACGTAACTCACGACCTGCCTGTATAGCATATGCTTTCTTTACACCTCCAAAACCAAAAGCAACAGCTTCCATATCCTTGAGACGTTGTATGTAAGAATCCAACACCTGACGACGTGCTCCTGGCCGTGCTCCTGATATAGCATCACATACCTGAATAATAGGCGATAATAATGTGGTCATTTCTATCTCATCGTGGTGAGCTCCAATAGCATTACACACTTCAGGTTTTTCACCATGCTTTTCAGCCCATTTCATACCTAAGATAGCGTGAGGAGTTTCTACATCTGCTTCAGCATCTGGAACTTTACCTATATCGTGTAATAATCCGGCGCGTTTGGCTAATTTAGGATTCAAGCCTAGTTCTGCTGCCATTATACCACAGAGTTTAGCTACTTCCCGCGAGTGTTGTAATAAGTTTTGACCGTAAGACGAACGGTATTTCATACGACCTACCATTTTAATTAATTCTGGATGTAGACCATGAATACCTAAATCAATCACGGTACGCTTGCCAACTTCAATGATTTCTTGCTCAATTTGTTTTTGTGTCTTACGTACTACTTCTTCAATACGAGCAGGATGTATACGCCCATCTGTTACTAATTTATGTAATGATAGGCGTGCTATCTCCCGACGCACAGAGTCAAAACAAGATAATATAATGGCTTCTGGAGTATCGTCTACAATAATTTCTACGCCTGTAGCCGCTTCTATGGCTCTAATATTTCGTCCTTCACGACCGATGATACGTCCTTTGACATCGTCAGATTCAATATTAAACACAGAAACACAATTATCAACAGCTTCTTCAGTACCTATTCGCTGAATTGTATTTATAATAATCTTCTTAGCCTCTTGCTGTGCGGTAAGCTTTGCCTCCTCTACTCTATCTTGTACAAAAGCCATAGCGTCTGTCTTAGCTTCCTCTTTTAGTGACTCTACCAACTGTTCTTTAGCATCATCAGCAGATAGACCAGATATAACTTCAAGTTGCTTAATTTGGCTTTTATGCGCCTTTTCTAATTCTTCTTTCTTCTTGTCTAAAAAGTCTAATCTGTAATCATAATCCTTAATTTTATCTTCAAGCGATTGATTAGATTTTTTTGTTTTTGACAATTCGCTAGTAATCTGAGATTCTTTGTCTCTAATTCTTTTCTCTGCTTCGGCCATTTTTTTATCTCGCGATAAAATAACCTTTTCGTGCTCTGACTTTAATTCAATAAACTTCTCTTTAGCTTGAAGTATTTTATCTTTTTTTATTGATTCGGCATCAGATTTAGCTTGTTTAATTATGGTTCTTGACTCTCTTTCTGCTTCAGCAATTAATTTTGAAGCTTTTCCTTTTTCTAAGGATTTTGCAATCAAAAAACCAACGACCAAACCTAAAATAACTGCTCCTGCAATGTATATAATAGTATCCATAGTTATAGTTTAGTTGAATATGTATAAAAAAAAGCCTACATCAGTTTTGGATTCTGTATAAACTCCTTAAAAACAAGTTTAGGGCTAACAAGCTGCTCAAAAATCCGTCTGAGATACTGAAACAAGCTCAGCACTAACGGCACGATTTTACAACTTCAACTCACCCTTTTTAAAGAATTAACGTTGAGTTTATCAAAAAATATAACTAATGTAGGCAGTAACCTTTGTTTATTTAAAAGAACGTACGAGTTTAAATATGATTGTGTAAAAGATCATTTATGGCCTCTAACTTTTCCTGAACTTCTTCATTAACATACTCTTTATCTATAATTTTTTGCTCTACTTGGGCCGCAAATTGAAGGGCACACATGGCCAATACATCTTGTTTATCCCTAACAGAGTAGCTTTGCTCAAATTGCCCAATCATAGCCTCAATTTTCTTTGCTGCTTTACGCAAACCCTCTTCTTGGCTTGGATTTATGGTCAATGGATATACACGGTTAGCTATAGATAATTTTATTTTAAGCTGATTTGACATCCACTATATTTTTTTCACTACTCAGATAATTGTGCAATACAATGGTCAATATCTCTGATAAGCGAATTTATTTTGAGCTTTGTTTCTCGTTTATTTTCGTCACTACCAAGTATTGCATTTGCAGTTTTGAGCGTTTCATACCTATCAGACCATTCGCTTATTTGCTCTTGGTATTGAAGTATTTGGTTTTGATAGTTTTCTAATTGTTCCGAAAGTTTTGCATTTGTTTGCTTTAGCACTTCTTGCTTGTGCAAAACCTTTGAAATTCTGTTTTCTAACGTATCAACAATGTCTTCAATTTTACTCATTTGCGTTTTACAACACTATATAACAAAGTTAACATACCTAACGAAAAAACCCAATTGTTTTGTAATTATTTTTGGTACACCTAACGTTAATATTATTAATGCATTAAGAAAAATATTACGGTTATTACGTTTGTTATTCTCATTCAAATGAATATTTTAGCTTCAATAGAATTCTAAATGAAAAAAATCCTTCTCCTTTTTTTACTTTCTTCAAGTCTGTACTCCCAATCAAAGTATCCCCAAGATTATTTTAGAAATCCGTTAGAAATTACATTAATATTATCAGGGACTTTTGCGGAGTTGCGTTCTAATCATTTTCACTCTGGTTTAGATATTAAAACACAGCGAAAAACTGGTCTAAAAGTTTACACAGCTGCCATGGGATATGTTAGTCGAATTAAAATTTCGCATTATGGTTACGGAAAAGCTCTGTATGTAACACATCCCAACGGTTACACTACTGTTTATGCGCATTTGAAAAAATTTTCACCAAAAATTGAAGCCTATATAAAAGATTGCCAATACGAAAAAGAAAGTTATGAAATAGAGATGTTTCCTAATACTTCTGAATTATTAGTTGATACTAGCGAAGTCATTGCTTTTTCTGGAAATACCGGAGGTTCTGGTGGGCCGCACCTACATTTTGAAATTAGAGATAATGCAGAAAGACCTATTAATCCTATGCTTTTTGGCATAGATATTAAAGACAATAAAAAGCCTTTTGTATCTTCCCTTTATGCCTATCCCAAGAACGAAAACTCTTTTATAAATGGTAAAAATAAGCGTATCCCATTGCGACTAATTCCACAACAAAGTGGTGATTACAAGGTCGAGAAGATTTTGGCTTATGGCGAAATAGGTTTTGGCGTAGTCAGTTACGATAAGCAAGATTTAGCACCTAATAATAATGGGGTGAGTAATATTTCGTCCTACTTTAATGGCAATAAAGTCTTTGAAATGGATTTTAAACGCTTTAGCTTTAGTGAAACAAAACATCTCAATCGCTATATCGATTTTCAGCTATGGAAATCTAAAAAAAAACGGAGTCAAAAACTATTTGTTCAAGAAAATAATCCCCTAAGTATGTTTAAAAACACTGTGGATAGAGGCTACGTAAAAGTTGAAGACAGCACATCTTCAATTTATAGTATAGATATTAAAGATTTTAAGGGAAATACTACAAAAATAGACATTCCAATTGTTGGAAAAACAAAAACTTCAGAAATTAAGAATGACACAATGGCTTCTACAAAGCGGTTGATTAAAAACCAAGAAACTACGGTTTTAAAAGAGCACTCCGCTGCAGTAACATTTTACCCAAACACAGTTTATGAAGATGTTTTGATGGATTTCGAGGTAAAATCGGACACTATTTTTTTACATAAAGATGAAATTCCTCTTCAGAAGAATTTTGTAATCAATTATGACATCAGTAATTATAAAGAAATAGATAAAAGCAAGCTGTTTATTGCTAGACTTTATGGATACTACAAAAGACTAAGCTATGTAAGCACAAGACGAAAAGGAGATACACTTACCGCGCGAAGTAAAACGCTTGGATTGTACACATTAGCTAACGATACTGTACCGCCGACAATTAAACCAGTAAACTTCAAAAACAAGAAATGGTTAAGCAAATACCGTTACTTAAAATTGAAAATTAGTGACGATTTATCAGGAATATCAAAATACAGAGCTACCGTTAATGGTAAGTGGATTTTAATGGAGTATGACTATAAAACGAATACACTTACACACGATTTTAACGATAATGTCGTTACAGATATTGAGAATAATTTAAAAATTATTGTCACAGATAATGTTGGAAATAGTTCTACATTTGAAGCAACCTTTTATAGAAAATAAAACTATACTTCTTGAAAAACTCAAAATTATTTCTAACCGCTGCCTTTTTTCTGTTGACACTCTGCGCTTTTGCACAAACGGTTGTAATTAGAGGTGTTATTTTGGATGAAAACAAAAATCCAATTGAAGATGTAAATATCAAAGCTAGTACTGGTGAAGGTACTATGACCAACAAAAACGGGTTTTACGAAATAAGAATTCCTTCAGATATTGATGTAACACTCATGTTTACTCACCTATCCCACAAGCAAGTACAGCAAACCTTTAATTTTGAGAATGGGAGTGAAATAGAATATAATCCTGTTTTAAAAGTAAATGTTGAGCAAATTGCTGAAGTTGTTATTAACAAAAACACAAGCCAAAGTAGAACTGGAGTCACGACAATTTCACCAAAAGTTATCAGAACTATAAAAGGAGCACAACCGGGAGTTGAAAATATTTTAAAAACATTACCAGGTGTTAATATTTCTAACGAGTTAAGCACACAATACTCAGTACGTGGTGGAAATTTTGATGAAAATTTGGTTTATGTGAACGAAATTGAAGTCTATCGTCCTTTTTTAATTCGTTCTGGAAATCAAGAAGGTTTAAGCTTTGTCAATACGGATATGGTTTCTAATGTCGATTTTTCTGCTGGAGGTTTTCAAGTGCGTTATGGTGACAAATTATCTTCTGTTTTAGACATCACTTATAAGAAGCCAACAAAATTTGGAGTTAGTGCAGATTTAAGTTTATTGGGTGGAAGTGTTGCTGTAGAAACCTCTTCGAAGAATGGGAAATTCTCTAGCATCTCTGGTGTTCGCTACAGGGACAACAGCCTAATCTTAAATAATCTTGAAACTAATGGAAATGTAGAACCTGTTTTTGCAGATGTGCAAACGTATTTGACGTATCGATTTTCAGACAAGCTACATGTTAATTTTTTAGGAAATATTTCTTTAAATCAATACAACTTTACACCAGAAAATAGACAAACCAATTTTGGTACAATAGATGAGCCTGTAGCGCTATTAGTATTTTATGAAGGGCAAGAACAGACGGAGTATCAAACTTATTTTGGTGCTTTCAAGGTCAATTATTTTCTGGATAAAAATACTACCTTAAAGCTTATCGGTTCAGCATATCATGCTACTGAACAAGAATATTTCGATATTTTGGCACAGTACCGCTTAGGAGAGGTAAACACTAATATAGGAGATGAAAATTTAGGAGAAGTTGAGTTTAGTGAAGGTATCGGTTCACAATTTACTAGAGCACGTAATGATTTAGATGCGCTTATCTATAATATTGAACACCGAGGAGACCACGATATCGACGAAAACAGTAATATTGAATGGTCTGTAAAATATACACGAGAAGATATTCGTGACCGTTTGGTTGAGTCTGAAGTGATTGATTCTGCTGGATTTTCTATTCGACCACCATCAGTAACTCAGCCTAATTTTCAACCAGAAGTCCCTTTTGATGGACCGTTAACAGCATTTCAAAATATTAGAGCCTTTAACCAAATAAAAATTAATCGACTTCAATCTTTTGTACAATATAAAAAGAACACAAAAATTGGAAGGCATGACGCTTACTATAATATAGGTTTAAGAGCGCATAGCTGGACAGTAAGTGGTGAAGAAATTGAAAGTAATTCGCAAACAGTTTTTAGCCCTAGAGCACAATTTGCTATAAAACCAGATTGGGAAAGTGATATGCTTTTTAGAGTTGCTGGTGGTCTCTATTATCAACCACCATTTTACAGAGAATTACGGGATTCTTCCGGTATTGTTCGACCTAACGTCAAGGCACAAAAATCTTTTCATGTAGTTTTAGGAAATGAATATAGTTTCAAAATGTGGGATAGACCTTTCAAATTAGTAACTGAAGCTTATTACAAAGGTTTATCTGATGTTAATACTTATACTTTAGAAAATGTTCGTATTCGCTACCGTGCAAGAAATAATGCTAAAGCTTACGCTTATGGTTTAGATATGCGTTTGAATGGAGAATTTGTTCCTGGTACCGAATCGTGGTTCAGTTTTGGCTATTTAAAGACCGAAGAAAATATTGATAATCGCGGCTATATCTCAAGACCTACAGACCAACGCTTAAAATTTGGAGTACTTTTTCAGGATTATGTACCCAATATGCCAGATTTAAAAATGTATCTCAATTTAGTCTATAATACGGGCTTACCTGGAGGTTCTCCGAGTTATGCCGACCCTTATGATTTTCAGTTTAGATTACGCGACTATCGCCGTGCTGACTTGGGAATATCCTACGATATTGTGAATTCTGAAAAAACCTACACTTCAAACTGGAAAAAACAATTTAGAAGCTTATCGCTTGGTATAGAAATCTACAACATGTTTAATAATCAAAATGCTATTACTAATACTTGGGTTCGCGATGTCAATAGCCAAAGCCAGTTTGCTATTCCTGATTTTTTAACACCGCGAGTATTTAATTTAAGGTTGTCGGCAAGGCTCTAGGATTTTGCAAACTCACAAAGTGTCTGCACGACATAATCAATCTCTTCCTTTGTATTGTATTTACTTAAAGAAAAACGTACTGATGGACGTTTAAGTAAATCGTCTTGTAAAATCTCTGTTAAAACATGAGAAGCCATAGCACTTCCACTCTGGCAAGCACTACCTTTGGAACAAGCTATACCCTTTAAATCTAACTGAAATTGGAGCATAGCTGCTTTCTCTGGTGGTAGTGGTAAGCAAACGTTTAGTAAAGTATAAGTACTTTTTTCAGGATTACAACATTCGCCGTTAAAATGGCAATTTGGTAATTTTTCGGTTAAGCTATCTACAAAATATTGTTTTAAGTCTTTAATGTACGTGCTTTCCTCTTCAAGATTTTGATATGCTATTTTTAATGCTTCATCCAAACCTACAATATTGTGCAAACTCTCAGTACCTGCACGGTAACCTCGCTCCTGTTCTCCTCCAAAAATTAAAGGTTTTAAACCAGATGCAGCTCTTACAAAACAAAAACCAACACCTTTTGGTCCATGAAATTTATGTGCACTTGCTGCTAGAAAGTCTAATGGAATTTCCTGCAAGTCTATATTAAAATGACCAACAGACTGCACAGTATCTGTATGAAATAAAGCATCATGTTTATTACACAATTGAGCAACACGTTTGATATCTAAAATATTACCAATCTCATTATTAATGTGCATTAAGCTAACCAGTTTTTTTGAATCTGATTTTAATAATTCTTCAAAATGAGTGAAGTCGACTGTGCCTTTTTCGTCTAATTGTACGTAAGTGACATCGATATCATATTCCGACTGAAGCTGTAATGCTGTATGTAAAACCGCATGGTGCTCGATTCTTGAAGTAATGATTTCGGTAACACCTAAATCTCTGACTGCACTACGCATGGCTAAATTATCGGCTTCTGTTCCGCCAGAGGTAAAAATAATTTCGGCAGCAGAAACATTGAAATAGGATGCTATGTTTTTTCGGCATTGTTCCATAATAGCTTTTGCCGAGCGCCCATAACTATGGGTCGAGGACGGGTTTCCAAAATTTTGATTTAAAACCTCAGTCATTTTTGCAACAACTTCTGGTCGTAATTGTGTTGTTGCTGCGCTATCAAAATACATATTTGTCATGCTACAAAAATAAAGTATAAAATTATTCTTTCGAAGCAACGTTATAATTTTATAAATGATTTATTTTTGTTAAAAACAGACGACCTTATGCGTAATATTTTTGTAGTTTTAATAGCATGTATTTTATTTTTTGCTTGTGATGATGGTGATGTGATTACTGTAGACTTAAACTTTGACCAAGCTTTAGAACTCTGCGATAATAATACAGATTCATTTACTATTTATGATTTAAGAAGTGACCCGTCAGAATCCTTAGCGCTTATTCTTGATAGAAGTGCAGACGATATAGCACCATTTATAAATCCTACACCAGAAAACACAACTACTGAAATTCCGTTAGGTGGCACCAACCGTTTTCTATATCGTACGTACAACAGAGATATTTCTGGTTCTGGAAATAGTAATGAATTATGTAATGTAGTTACACCTGCCGATTTAATTATTCAAGAAAATTACGAAGCTCTCGGCGGAACAGCTTTTGTGACTTCTACTATCGTCGATGATGACAATGACGGAATTCCTTCTGAAAATGAAGATCGTGGTGAAGCTGACGCAAATGGTAATTTCCCTAATGCTATTGACACAGACGACGATGGCGTCCCAAATTATTTAGACCAAGATGATGATAATGATAATGTTATGACTATTAACGAACTAGATGATGAAAATTTAGATGAAAATGGCAACGCTTCCTTTTTAGACACTGATAATGACGGTGAATTTAATCACTTAGACACAGATGATGATGGTGACATGATTTTAACAATTGAAGAAGATGCTAATGGAGACAAAAACCCACGTAATGATTTCTTTATTGATTCTAATGGTATTGATACATTTAGGTATTTGACAGATGAAGCTAATGAATCTTTCGAGTCTCCAGGAATAGTACTTACAAATATGTTTACAAGAGTAGTAACTTCTACAATACTAATCAGAAACTTTAATTTGGAAATTATAAGTGGTGATGAAATTGATTTTGGTACTCTAGAAAATACTATACTATTTCAGCAAGAATTCGAGGAAGAAGATTAAGGTTCTACATTCTGAAATATCTTAACTTCAGTTGCACCTAAACCAAATTCTCTATAATCGGCATCGTAAAATGTAACGTTGTTGTAGCGTCTTAAAACAGTGTACAATTCTTGGCGCAACACACCTTCGCCAACTCCGTGAATAAAAACCATTTTAGGCATGCGTTGTTTTATGGCAAAATCTAACTGACGACGTGCTGTATCTAGTTGTAAATTAAGCATATCAAAATTGGTCATGCCACGCGTAGAATCTGTTAAATGATGAATGTGTAAATCAACAATAAATGTGGGTTGATGACGCTTTTTTGACTTGGGTTTGTGAAAGTTTGGTTTTTTTCCACTTTCTTTTTCTCTGGTAATTTCAGAAATTGATGTATTTGCTAAAGAGCCCAAATTGATATTACCTTTAGAATCAAGCTTAATCAATTCGTTTACTGAAAATTCAAACTCAAAACCATCTTCAGATTCAACGAAAATAGAATTTCCATTAATTTTTAGAACTTTTCCTTTTATAGAATCATCAATGGTTTCAACTGTATCGCCAACCTTAATCTTCATCTTTTTCGGTTTGAATAAATGATTCTTCCTCTTGATTTTCAAACTTACTAGGTACATTTCTAGATATTTGGTAAACGCCAAACATTAGAAGTACAATTCCGCCTACTAAAATATAGGTGTTCTGTTGGTCTTCAGCTTGTACATAAATTGCAATAGCTCCTCCTAAAACAATACAAATAATATTTAATAATCTAGACATATTCATTATACAAAAGTAATCTATTCTTTAAAACATTTATATTTGAAACATGAAGTTACTACTCTTCCAACTCGAAGACTATATGCTACCTTGCGTTAACAAAACTTTATTTGGTTTTGAATGTATGGGCTGCGGTATGCAACGCTCGGTAAATCTTCTTATTCAAGGAGAGTTTCTAGCTGCATTTTTTATGTATCCCGGAATTTATCCTTTAATCCTTTTGTTAGCTACCATCGGGATTAACATTTTCAAAAAAATAAAATATTTCAATAAAATAATTACTATTTTGGCTGTTGTTACCGTAATAACCATTATAGTAAGTTTTATTATTAAAACCCTAATCAACTAAAAAGAAAATAAATGGAAAAAGAAAGATTGAATCCCACATTAGTATATGTATTAGCAATTGTTGGTCTTTTATGCTGCTGTATTGCTGGATCAGGATTTATTTTAGCAGGTGCTGCATTTTTTATAGCCAATACTCAAATTAAAAAGGCTGTTGAAAATCCAGAGGCTTACGATTTAACTAGTGTACAGGGAATGAAAACGGCTAAGATTGTTGCCCTTGTTATTCTTATCATTAACATATTATTTATAGGATGGTTAATCTATTCAATACAAGCTATGGGTGGTTGGGATGCTTATATGGAACAAGTTCAGAAAATGACTGAACAATGGCAAAATGCTCAATAACGATAAAACATAACTAACCAACTACTAACATGGAACAAAAATCAATTGAATCAGGAAATATTCCTCAAAGACCTAATAACTATTTAGTCCTAGCTATTATTACAACATTTTTATGCTGTAATGTGACAGGCGTAGTAAGTATCGTTTATGCTGCACAAGTTAATGCCAAATGGGAAGGCGGCAATTATGAAGGCGCTATAAGTGACTCTAAAAATGCAAAACTTTGGGGACTGATAGGCCTTATTGGAGGTTTTATACTAATAGCCTTAATGATGCTGTTGTATGGTGCTGCAATGATGGCCGCACTAGGCTCTGGAGGATATAATTATTAAAAAACTTTTTAAATACAAATATTTAAAATATGGGTACCTGCTCCTGCTGTTACCCATATTTTTTTTAGTTAAATATTATTACAACAATAATCCAGAAGTCGCTAACGGCAAGGGTCTTTTTCCTAAATGTCCATTTTATGTTTTAACTAATTTTCATTGTCCAGGTTGTGGAAGCCAACGTGCTATTCATGATGTATTGCATTTTAGAATTGGTGAGGCTTTGCTTCATAACGTAACTATTGTAGTTATAGTAATTCTTCTACTTTCAAAACTATATGCTGTTATATCTAAAAGGTATTTTGAAAAATATTACTATAACTTGAGTCACAAAACTTATTTTACTTATGCTATTGTATTTATAGTATTTGCCTATTGGATTTTAAGAAATATTCCTCATTATCCGTTCACTGCTTTGGCACCTTAGACAAAAAAAGCGATTTTCTCAGAAGAAAACCGCTTTAAAATTAGTTTAAGATCTTTAAACTTAAGCTTCAAATTCCTTTAAGGTCTTTGTAATTATAGAAACACAGTCCAACAGTTGCTCTTCGGTCATAACCAAAGGCGGTGCAAAACGGATAATATTTCCATGAGTTGGTTTTGCTAATAAACCATTATCTCTCAGACGCAAGCAAATATTCCAAGCTGTATCACTATCCTCGTCATCATTAATTAAAATGGCATTTAACAATCCTTTTCCTCTAACCAAATTGACAATAGAACTGTCTTTAATATACTTGTTCATTTCAGCTCTAAAGAGCTTACCAAGGTAGTCTGCGTTCTCTGCTAATTTTTCGTCTTTTACAACTTCTAGAGCAGCAATAGCTACAGCTGCTGCAATAGGATTACCTCCAAAAGTACTACCGTGATTCCCTGGTTGTATAACATTCATAATCTCATTATTAGCTAATACTGCCGAGACAGGATATAATCCACCACTTAATGCTTTACCTAAAACTAAAACGTCTGGTTTTACATCTGGTGTCCCAGAACAATCTTTGTTCTCACAAGAACAATTACCACAAGTTGCCAATAAACGCCCAGTACGAGCAATACCAGTTTGTACTTCGTCGGCGATAAACAACACATTGTACTTCGTACACAATGCCTTTGCTTCTCTTAAGTAATTTTCACTAGGAACAAAAACCCCTGCTTCTCCCTGTATGGGTTCTACCATAAAACCAGCAACATTAGGGTTTGTACTCAATACCTCTTCTAATGCTTGTAAATTATCATATTCAATCTTAATAAAACCATCTGTATACGGACCAAAGTTTTTTCGAGCTACCGGGTCGTTTGAAAATGATATAATTGTTGTTGTACGGCCATGGAAATTATTCTTGCAAACAATAATTTCAGCCTTATTTAAATCTATTCCTTTAACCTCGTATGCCCATTTTCTACAAAGTTTTAAAGCAGTTTCCACAGCTTCTGCGCCAGAATTCATAGGAAGCATTTTATCAAACTTAAAATACTCCGTAGCATATTTTTCATAGCGTCCTAGCATGTCATTATAAAATGCACGAGATGTCAGCGTTAATCGTTGTGCTTGCTCATTCATAGCATTAACGATTTTAGGGTGACAATGCCCTTGATTTAATGAGGAATATGCCGAAAGAAAATCGTAATACTTTTTTCCTTCTACGTCCCAAACATAAACACCTTCACCTTTAGATAACACTACAGGTAGAGGATGATAATTTTGTGCGCCATACTTATTTTCTAGCGCCATCGCTTCTTGCGATGAAATGTGGTCTAAAACAGCCATTTTAATTTGTTTTTTAAATTAGTAATAACCATTCCTTGTCTACCTTTATCCTTCCGCAATCCCAAAAGTTATTAGGACGAAAATTCAGCGTGGGAAAGAAATCATCCCTAGAAATTGCAAGTTAGAAATTATGCAGAACATATGAAAGTAACACTAATTTTATTCAACTTGTATAAATTTACTATTTGAATTTGAAGTTATTGCTCATGAGGTATAATAACAATACATTTGCAATCTAACTTTTGAGTATGCCACGAAGAGAACGGAATAAATTTGTAAAACGCGGACAAGTCTTAGAACTTTTAATCGAAGATTACGCCTTTGGCGGAAAAGGAATTGGACGTATCCGTAACGAGCATGGTGAATTTGTTGTATTTGTACCTAATTCGTTACCCGGCCAATTGGTAAAAGCGCAAGTAAAAAAGTCAAGTAAAACCTATGCTGAATGTAAGTTGTTTGAAGTCTTAAAATTTTCTGATGATGAAATTGAAACGCCTTACCAAGAAATTCCTGGCGCTCCTTATATAAAATTACCCATCGAGAAACAACATGCCTACAAAAAGCAAAGTACTCTAGAACTTTTTAAACGTATCGGAAAAGTTACAGATATAGAAGATAAGTTTGATGAATTTGTGACCTCTCCAAATACCTTTCATTATAGAAATAAAATGGAATATGGCTTCTCTGCTATAGGTTATAATCACGAATTAAAAACTGATGTAGATGAGTTTACTCTGGGATTCAAAAAACGAGGCACTTGGTGGTGTGGAGACGATTTAAAAAAAGATTCAGGTTTATTTGACAAGGAGTTTGAGGATAAATTAAAACTCATAAAAAGCTATTGTGTCAACACTGGTTTACCGCCATGGCATCCACCAAAACGTGAGGGTTTCTTTAGATATTTTGTAGTTAGAAAATCATTTAAAACAAACAGATTACTCTTTAACTTGGTAACAACATCTTACGATTTACCGCAGTTTAATCTAAATGATTTTGCTACCTTTTTAGTCGAGTTATTTGAAGAACGTGTTGCAGGTTTGCTTCATACAATTAACGACGAAACTGGGGATAGAACCATCGCTACAACTGGCAAAATAGACCTAGTTTATGGTGATGATAAAATTGTCGAAGAGTTATTGGGATTGAATTTTGAAATAAGTATGAAAAGCTTTTTTCAAACCAACCCAAAATCTGCAGAAAAACTCTATTCAAAAGTTATTGACTATGCTTTAGAAAAAAAAGATGCTATAGATAATACTGTAGTTATGGATTTATTTTGTGGTACAGGCACTATTGGTCAAATATTAGCTTCACGAAGTGAAAACGCAAAAATTATTGGTGTAGATATTGTAGCTTCAGCTATTGAAGATGCTAAAGAAAACGCTAAACGAAACGGCATCGAAGGACTCAAATTCTATGCTGCAGATGTTGGTAAATTTTTAAACGAACATCCTGAATACACTAACAAAATAGGAACAATTATCTTAGATCCGGCTCGTGCTGGTATTGCTCCTAAAACACTTAAAAAAATAATAAACCTCAATGCAGAACGTTTGGTTTATGTATCTTGTAATCCTGCAACACAAGCAAGAGATACGGAGCAATTAATGCAAGCAGGTTATACCATTAAAAAGTTTAGTTTAATAGATCAATTTCCGCATACAGCACATATTGAAACTGTAGTTTTATTTGAAAAAGCCTAATGAGATTTTATAAATTTTCGATTTTATTTTTAGCCTTATTGTTTTTAGGTTGTGAGCGTGATGATATTTGCGCTGAAGGCACACCTACTACGCCACGTTTACTTATTGAGTTTTTTGATGCCACTGACACGGATATAGTAAAAAATGTTCCACGTTTATCGGTTTATGCCGACGACCCAAGCATCACTACACCAACCAACGAGAATACTTCTGGAGCTATTTTAGTTGAGCCTTTTGGTACCGAGCGTGTTTTTAATAGAAATTCTAACGCCGCTGGATTACCCTTTTTGCTAGGTGCTGAAGATGAATTTATAACTTTAAGATACTTTTTTGAAAAAGATACCAATCTAAGATTAGTTGATGATACTTCTACTAATTCCAATATAGATGTTGTCGAAATAACTTATAAACCAGAATTTGTTTATGTATCCAGAGCTTGTGGTTTTAAAAGCATAGTCACAGAGCTTGAAATAGAAGTTATTGATGACGGTGATAACTGGATTCAAAATTTATCATTTTCAAATACCATAGAACAAAGTATAACTGTAGAAAACGAAGACGAAACACATGTACAAATATTTCATTAAAAGTATAGCTGTTTTATTGATTTGTACTTCGTCAGTGTTTTCGCAAGATGAAGAGCAAACTACAGCTGCAGACACCACTATAGTAAAACAAAGATATGGTTTGCGTTTAGGTGCAGATATGTCAAAATTGGTACGCTCCTTTTTAGATGATGATTATCAAGGCTTTGAGATCAATGGTGATTACCGCTTAACACAACGTCTTTATTTAGCAGGCGAATTGGGTAATGAGGAACGAACATTGACCAATGAAGCCTTAAGCTCTACAGCTAAGGGAAGTTATTTTAAAGCTGGTGTTGATATTAACCTCTATCGCAACTGGCTTGATATGGAGAATATGATTTTTGCTGGTTTCAGAGTCGGCGCAAGCACCTTTAGCCAAACTCTAAATAGTTATACTATTTATGATATAAATAATCAGTATTTTGGTGAACAGGTTACAATAGATGCATCTGAAGAATTTGATGGACTTACTGCAATTTGGGGCGAATTTATATTTGGTATTAAAGCAGAAGTCTTAACCAATCTATACATGGGTCTTAACCTACAATTAAAGTTTTTGGCATCAGAGACTAGTCCAACTAATTTTGAAAACCTATACATTCCAGGCTTTAACAGAACCTACGACAGTGGTATCATCGGTGCAGGCTTTGGATATAACATTTCATATTTAATTCCTATTTACAAGAAGGCGAAAAAGAAGAAAGTAAAAGAAGTTGAAGAAGACAATACAGAAGATAACTAAGCAAAAATCTTAACCAACAACTCTTTCAATAAGTCGCCCTGAGGCGTGGCATTAGCACCAACACCTTTTCCTTTGACATCAAATTCTCTAATCACTGCTACTGCTCTACTTATATTTTTCATAGAGAAATTACGAGCAGCACTGGTATATTCATTTACAAAATAAGGGTTAATTTTTAGTGCTGAAGCTACATTTCTTGGAGACTTGTCATTTAGCCCATGGTATTGTAACAACTGCGAAAAAAAATTAAATAGTAATGACACTGTAACGACCATTGGGTTGTCTTTTGGATTATCGCCAAAATATTTTACAATTCTAAAAGCTTTAGTCATATTACGTTCGCCGACGGCTTTACGCAATTCAAAATTATTGAAATCTTTACTTATACCAATGTTTTCTTCTATAGCTTCAGGTGTTATTTGAGAACCTTCTGGTAATACTATTTTTAGCTTGTTGAGTTCATTTTCAATCTTAGACAAGTCCGTTCCTAAAAATTCAACTAACATCTGTGAAGCTTTTGGAGTTATCTGATATCCTTGACCGGACAACACACGTCTAATCCAATCTGGCACTTGATTGTCATAGAGTTTTTTACTTTCAAAAACAACTCCAGATTTCTTAAGCGCTTTGTATAAACCTTTTCGCTTATCTATTTTTTTGTATTTATAATTAACGACCAAAACTGTTGTGGGTTGTGGATTATTTACATAATCTACAAGCTTTTCAATACTACGGCTTAAATCTTGCGCTTCTTTTACAATAACCACCTGACGTTCTGCCATCATGGGATAGCGCTTTGCATTACTCACAATATCATCAATAGCCACATCACGACCATAAAGCACCATTTGGTTAAAACCTTTTTCTGCCTCATCCAAAATATTATCCTCTATAAAATCTGATATTTTATCAATATAGTAAGCCTCCTCACCCATTAAGAAGTATATAGGCTTAATGAGTCCTTTTTTTATATCAGTAACTATTTGTTTTGCTTCTTCCAAAAACTTGTTAATTTGGCTAAGACTTCTAGATAAAATTTTCTGAGAAAATCACTCGAAGTGATGTTAAAATTATACTTTTGTGTAGTGCAAGACCTTAATTTTCCAAAGTTCAACTACCGTTTCAAAAGTACAGAAAATAAAGTTTCTATTTTTGATATCATTCGTAAAAAATTTGTCGTTTTACAACCTGAAGAATGGGTACGTCAACACTGTATACATTACCTTATTTCTAAAAAAAACTATCCTAAATCTTTAATCAATGTAGAAAAAGAATTGACAATTAATGGATTAAAAAAACGCTACGATATTGTCATTTTTAATCCTAATGGCTCTATTTTTTTGATTGTAGAATGTAAAGCCCCAAAAATTACTATTAATCAAAATACTTTTGACCAAATAGCACGTTATAACTTAAAGTTGAATGCGACGTATTTAATGGTAACCAACGGATTAAATCATTATTATTGTCAGATGGATCTTGAGGAAAAGAAATACAGTTTCCTAAAAGATATTCCAACTTACAAACCTAAATGAAATATTCAACAAAAGATATCGCCATAGTAATTCTTAATTGGAACGGAAAAAAACTCCTCGAAAAGTTTTTGCCTTCTGTTACAAAGCACTCTGAGGAAGCAAAAATCTATGTTGCTGATAACGCTTCATCTGATGATTCTGTAGATTTTATTAAAACCAATTATCCAGAAATAAAAATCATTCAGAATACAGAAAACGGCGGTTATGCAAAAGGTTACAATGATGCTTTAAAGCAAGTAGATGCACCTGTCTTGTGTTTATTGAATAGCGATATTGAAGTTACAGAAGGTTGGCTTCAACCTATAATCGCTGCGTATAATTCTGAAAGCGAAATTGGAATTATTCAACCCAAAATTTTAGATTACAAACAAAAAACACATTTCGAATATGCTGGTGCTGGTGGAGGGTTTATAGATAAATATGGTTATCCGTTTTGCCGTGGGCGTATTTTTAACACCATTGAGAAAGATGACGGTCAGTATAATGATACTATTAAAATTTTCTGGGCTTCAGGCGCTTGTTTTTTTATTAAAAATGACATTTTTAAATCCTTAAATGGCTTTGACGAAAGTTATTTTGCACACATGGAAGAAATTGATTTGTGTTGGAGAGCCTTCAATGATAACTATAAGACTTTTTATGTTGGCAAGTCGGCGGTTTTTCATGTTGGAGGTGCAACACTCCAAAATACAAGCTCTAGAAAAACGTATCTAAACTTCAGAAATAGTCTTTTTACTCTGGTAAAGAATACGGATAAAAATGTTTTGGGTCGTGTACTGATAAGAATGATTTTAGATGGTGTAGCTGCTCTTAAATTTCTTATATCGTTAAAACTGTCAAACTTTTTGTCCATTTTAAAAGCGCATGGCAGTTTTTATTGGAATCTATTTAGACTATTAAAACAGCGAAAAGAATTAAATCAATTACCTGGTTACTCTAAAAAAAACTCAATTGTTTTGAGTTATTTTATAAAAGGTAAGAAAACTTTTGACTGTTTATAAATCTGTTAAATTTTTTGTTAATCAGATATGTAGTCGCCTTTCTTTTCGATAGTTTTGTAGTGATTTAAAACAAATTAATTTATTATGAAAAAATCGATTCTTTTAAGCTTATTTGCCATGCTGATTCTAACAGCATGTGTATCTAAAAAAGATTATTTAGCATTACAAGAAAAACAAAAAGAAACTCAAGATTTGTTAAATACTGCGACTGTAAAACTGAATGCTTGTTTAGCAGACCAAGCTGCTGCAACAGCTCGTGTAGAAGGTCTTAGAGAGCAATTAGCAGATATGCGCCGTAGTAACGAAGCTTTAATTAAGAGTTCTCAAGACTTAACAGAGTTGACGAGTAAAGGCGCTCAAAACCTTGAAAAATCTTTAGAATCATTACAAGAGCGTGATTTAAAAATTACACGTTTGCAAGATGCTTTAAATAGAAAAGATAGTGTTACACTTGCCATAGTCACAAGCTTAAAGAAAGAAGTTGGTATTAATGACCCAGACATTGAAGTAAATGTCGAAAAAGGTGTTGTATTTATCTCTATTGCAGATAAATTATTATTCAAGAGTGGTAGTTACAATGTAACCTCACGTGCTAAGGAAGTACTAGCTAAAGTTGCAAAAGTGATTAATAGCAAGCCTAACTTTGAAGCAATGGTAGAATCTCATACAGACAATAAATCATACAACAAACCGCCATTAGTTGATAATTGGGATTTAAGTGTAAAACGTGCGACTTCGGTTGTTAGAGTTTTAGAAGACTTAAAGGTTAATCCACAACAGCTAATTGCAGCTGGTCGTAGTTACCATGTACCGTTGGTAGAAAATGATACTGCAGAGAACAGAGCTAAAAACCGACGTACACGTATTGTTGTTTTACCTAAGATTGACCAATTCTACGAAATGATTGAAGAAGAAATGAAAAGTCTTTCGCAAGGAAACTAATTTTCTTTACATAAAATTGAAAAACCCCGATGTGATTACATCGGGGTTTTGTTTTTAATAAAAAACTTAATAGGACGTACTATACGATTTTACTAATCGACTAAACCACTATGGACTAAAGTACCATAGGTTTGTTACTGACTAAAGTCAGCAGTACGTGATTACTCAAGTATGAAATTTTCACTATCATTTTCAGATTTCCTGTGATGTTCTAAATACTCATTAAC
>NZ_JABDQL010000096.1 GCF_013042245.1 Winogradskyella sp.
GTTTGTTGTTTTCAAAGTACATAAAATATTGATTATCAATATAATATACAAAAATTAATTCATAAAAACAACTGAAAACCAATGATTTAACCCCAAATATTAAACTTTTTTAGATGCGTTTGCCCTGGTGTTTACATGTATTCTTTTTTTTTTAAGGACACATGCCTGTTCACTATTAATCATTCCTTTGGGTGATAATATGTTTAGCATGCTCGTTTCATAAATACCGAAAGGTATTTTAAAAGCATAGCTCTAATTTCTTGAAGCATATTAATCGGATATAAACTATTTTTTGAGCTTATTAAATGTATTTTTAGATACTCTTTATCTATATCTCTTTTGAGCTTCATGATTTTAAGATGCTCATCTATTTCTTCGAATGAGTTGTATATATGTGGCTTCATGATTTATCAAAAAAGTTTTCTGAAAATTTTCTTATAATTGGTTTATTTATTTGTCTACGCAATGCATATACTATCAAAGTTGCTAGCACTATACATCCACCAACGATTAAAAACCCATAAAATGTATTATTTAATAAGACTCCTAATCCAAAGGAGGCTGCCATAGCTAAAATGAATAAGGCCAATAACACCAATGCACCTACCAATACGGTTTGTGCTACTGCTGTTACAAATAGCATTGCCATTTTAAAACTTTTTAAGTAGATATACGATTCGCTATTTTTTACGTAGGAATGTATGTCTTTATCAGCCTCCTTTAGGTTTTGTTTTAACTCGTCAAAAGCCATTATCTCTAATTTTTTTGAAGTTGAGCATTTTTCTTTTTAAGCTCTTCAAGTTTATGCTCTAGACCAGAAATAATATCTTCTGCCTTATAACTTAAACTAGAAATGGTATCATCTAGTTTTCTCTCAAAATCCTCCTTTTTTTTGTTTGCAGATTTAGTGAGTTCTTCTTTGGCATGTGATACGCGTTCTGCAATATCGTGACCTGTTTCTTCTAATTTGTTTTTAATGTTTTCTCGAGTGTTTTTACCCTTATCTGGTGCGAAAAGAATTCCTACTCCTGCTCCAATCGCTGCTCCTGCAGCTAATGCTACCAAAACGGTACCTGTACTACTTTGTTTCATGGCTTTTTGTTTTAAGATTTTATAGATATTTTATTACCCTAAATGTATGTGCTTTATTGAGCTTAGAAAATGATTTGAATCAGTTTACTACTGAAGTAACACTCTCATTTTTCTTTAAAAAAGAGACTTAAAAAATGATACTTTGAATCATCAAACTGCTCTAGAAACAGTGCTTCTTTTCTAGCAAGACCATCCTCCATGAGATAACTTATTGCTGTTAATTTGTCAAAACTTCTAAAAACTTCTTTAGAAATGGCTAAAATGGGTAAAGCTAATATCAGACCAGAAATACCCCAAATAATACCACCTAAAAAAAGACCAATAATGATAAATAAAGGATTGACCTTAATACTAGAACCCATAACGTTTGGCGAAATTAAATTGCCTTCAATTTGTTGTATTATAATATAAAGCACCACGACTGCCCAAGGTTGCCAAATTGTATCGCTTACCATAAGCATATAGGTAAATGGCAAAATACCGCCTATACTCGTACCTATATAAGGGATTATCTCAAGGAAGCCAGCAAGAAACCCCCAGAAAAAAGGATGTGGAACGCCAATAGCCCATAAGCCCAACCCAATTAAAGTTCCAAGGATAATTACCATAATCCCTTGTCCAATCATATAACGCTTGGTGAGTTTTTGAATCTGACTAAAAAGATGTTGTAATGCAGCTCTATGCTTAGGTTTTGATTGAGATATTAGAAAATTTTTGAAGGCTGTTCTGTACAACAACAAAAAATAGGTAATTACTATTATTAAAACAGCATTTGCTATAAAAGTTGTACCAGACTGAAAGCTTTCTTGTACAAACCCAAAGGATAAGTCGAGTATAGATTGAAAATTGGTAGAGAACCAATTTGATGATACTTCTTGGTCTAGACTAAAGTATTGGCTTAGCATGCTTAACAACTCATCTCCAATAGCAAATAACCTTTTTCTTATAGAAGGCAAGTCGGAAAATAAAGCTGTAGATTGATTAATAAAAAACAAAATTAAAGCCAATAAAGGCAATACAAACGTGAGGTAAGCGGCAAAAATAGAAACTATTCGGTTGCGCAATTTGTCTTGAAAAAAATCAACAATAGGTTTTAGCATCAAGGCAAAAAAAAACTAAAAATAATAGGCACAAGAATAACTTTGCCAACTATAATTAAATAAATAGTTAAAGCTGTTATGCTAAAGAAATAAAAAACGCTTGGTAAATTGATAGTGTATTTATTCATGCTCTGTAATTAAAAATATAAAAACATATTTAGACGAGTTGTTTACATATATTTTGATAAAAAACGGAAGAATTCCTTTTTAAGGTCTGCATAGATTTGCCGTTGAGTTTCCATTTTATTTCTAAATTCAAAATGCTTTTTAACAGTTTGAGTATCTAAAGCATCTTTTTTTGCTTTGCTCAAAGCAGCGATACGCGTCTCGTGTACTTGTATTGCTTCTTGCAATTCATCTATTCTTTTATCTTGTAAAATAAATTCGTTTTGGTAATGCTCTAAGTTGGCGAGAACCTCTTTATCAGTCCATCGTACAACCAATTCTTCTAATCGTTTGTTAAAAGATTTTAACTCATCTTCCCAAAACGAAAGTTCACGATTCCATTGCACATGTTCAAAATGTAAATCTGTATTAAATATGACTTGAGTCTCCATAGTACTGTAATTTTAGTTAGATATTTTATTTAAGGTATAGATAGCGTTCGTATTATAATTAACTAATACTTTACCCGAGTAAATTCAAAATTATTTGAAATAAGTAGTTTTTAAAATGACCTTGGTCATTTCTATTCTTTTATTTGTAGACTTACTTTGTTAGTCTTAAAACATAAAATCATGAGACTAAGACGTTTCTTTTATACAATTCTATTATTGTCCTCAATAGGTTTAGTACAAAGTTGTGGGACAGTAGTTATTTCTTCAAGACCCAATATGCCACCGCCGCCTTGGTTTTATCCTAATAGAGTCGAGGCTGTGAGGTATGTATATTTTCCTAACCACATGATTTACTATGATTTGTCCTTGCGCCATTATATCTATTTAAATAATAATGTTTGGGTAACGGCAAAAATACTACCACAGCGCTATAGAAATATTAATCTGAGTCGAAGCAGATTTGTACATATCAAAGGTTACAGAGGTGATGATATTTCTCGTTATCACAGAGAAAACAACACAAATCGCCGAAGGACAGGTAGACGAAGTAATACGAGAAATGGAAATGATTAGGGACTCGTAGTGGACTATTGTAGAATTATTAATTATTTTAAAATGAAAAAAATTTCAGTCTTACTCATAATTTTTGTGCTTCTAGGATGTAAGCGCCAAGATAAGGAAACCGAAGTACAAGAACTAGACCGTCATGAAATTGTAAAAGACCATACAGCTGTAAAACCAAAAGAGCATTGGGATGTGCATAAAGAATATGATGAGTTTGGAAATTTGGTCAAATACGATTCTATTTATTCTTGGTCATATTCAAATGTGAACGGAGATTCTATTCGTATTAATTTAGATAGTATTATGGACTCTTTCAGAATATACTTTGGAAATCAGTCACCTTATAAACTGAAAGAAGAATTCTTTTTCTTTCCTAAAAGTGACTCGCTCTTTATGAATGATTTCTTTGAGGACTATTATTTCTATAAAAACTGGCAAAAACAGTATTCTGAAATCGAAGTGATAATTAAAAAAATGGATTCTTCACGTAATAGGTTTATAAAAAAGTTTCATCCTGGGTTATTGGAGTCAAAAGAAAAAAATTAGCAGATAATTATATTATTCTTTTCAATGAGCTTTTTTCAAATTATAGAAAAATCAGCTAAAGTGACTTACGTCATTTTGCAGTATTATAGGCAATTATACATTGCAATTATACATTTATAACATTAATAATGCGAATCAATTAAAAAGGCTATATTCTATAATATGACTTAAATAAGTTGTATTTTAGTAAAAACGAAAGTCATGATACCACAAAATTTCACAGAATACTTCAAAAGCCTCGAATTATTTGAGCGACAGGAAATAGTAAATG
>NZ_JABDQL010000106.1 GCF_013042245.1 Winogradskyella sp.
CTGATGAATTCATTGTGCTAAGCTGTTGATTATCAGTATAATATACAAATAATTAATAACTTAAACAACTAAAAATCATGTAGATAGCTCACTATTTTTTTGTCTAAAAAAGTATGATTTTGCCCTGGTTGTATTAATGTCCTTTTTTTGTTTTCTTCTAAAACTTTAATCTAAGATTTAACAGCGTACATCTTTTCGCGCTGTTCTTTTATTTTTTTATCACTCATATACTCATCAAACGTGATGTAACGGTCAATGACACCACTTGGAGTCAACTCAATGATGCGGTTACCAACAGTTTGTGCAAACTCGTGGTCGTGGGTGGTTAGCATCACTGTACCTTTAAAGTTTTTAAGCGCATTATTAAAAGCTGTAATACTTTCTAGGTCTAAGTGATTTGTTGGTTCATCTACCATTAATACGTTAGCACGTGTCATCATCATACGGCTTAACATACAACGTACTTTTTCTCCTCCAGATAAAACATCTGCCGTTTTAAGTGCTTCTTCTCCACTGAAAATCATTTTACCTAAGAAACCCCTAATGTTTACTTCTTCACGCTCTTCTTCTGTTTGTGCCCATTGGCGTAACCAATCAACAAGTGTTTGCTTTTCTTCAAAGTATTCACTGTTATCCAATGGTAAGTAACTTTGAGTTGTTGTTACACCCCAATCAAATTTACCCGAATCTGCTTTTTCTTTACCATTAAGTATTTGATAAAATGCGGTAGTTGCTCTGGAATCCTTTGAATAAATAACAACCTTATCACCTTTAGCTAGATTGATATTAATATCCTTAAACAAAATCTCACCATCTAAACTTGCGCTAAGTTTTTCAACATTCAAAATTTGGTCTCCAGCTTCGCGGTCACGCTCAAAAATAATTGCAGGATAACGACGGCTAGAACGTTTTATTTCGGAGATATTCAATTTATCAATCATCTTCTTGCGACTCGTTGCCTGCTTAGATTTTGCAACGTTTGCAGAGAAACGACGTATAAATTCTTCTAATTCCTTTTTCTTCTCTTCTGCCTTTTTGTTTTGTTGAGCATGTTGTCTTGCTGCTAATTGAGACGACTCATACCAAAATGTATAGTTACCAGAAAAGTGATTTATCTTTGCAAAATCAATGTCAGAAATATGTGTACAAACTGCATCTAAAAAGTGTCTATCGTGAGAAACGACAATTACACAATTATCATAATTAGCCAAGAAGTTTTCTAACCAAGTAATAGTTTCATAATCTAAGTCATTGGTAGGCTCATCCATAATTAGCACATCAGGATTTCCGAAAAGTGCTTGTGCTAATAATACACGTACCTTTTGTTTACCATCTAAATCTCCCATTAGGTTATAGTGATACTCCTCTTTTATACCCAAGTTAGATAACATTGCCGCTGCATCACTATCGGCATTCCAACCATTCATTTCCTCAAATTGTACCTGAAGCTCTCCTATTTTCTCAGCATTATCATCTGTGTAATTGGCATATAATGCATCGATTTCACTTTTCAACTTATATAAAGGTTTATTTCCTTTTAAAACAGTTTCTAAAACAGTGTCTTCGTCATGCTTATTATGGTTTTGCTCTAAAACAGACATACGTTTACCAGCTTCTAAATGCACATGACCAGAAGTTGGGTCCATTTTCCCTGCTAAAATCTTTAGGAATGTAGATTTACCTGCACCATTGGCACCGATAATACCATAGCAATTTCCATTGTTAAAGGTTGTATTTACCTCATCAAAAAGAATGCGTTTACCAAACTGAACGGAAAGATTAGAAACTGATAACATTTTTAGCTTTTTTAATTGGGCGCAAAAGTAGAAAATTTAAGTGATTACATGAAATTTATAAAGCTATTAGTAACATTTAACTAGGCATTAACAAGACAAAACCTATGCAAGGCATATTTTTGTTTAAAATGGTTATAAAACCATGATAATAAATGAAAGCTGTTACTTTTCTTTTTTTGCTATTGACCCTATCCATTACAGGATGTAAAAATTCTTCTGATGGTAGTTATGATTCTGCTTTTTTTGGAGGGGAAATTATTAATCCCAAAGGAGATAAAGTTATTTTCTACAATAAAAATACCAAAGAAAATGACACCTTACAATTGGATAAAAATAATAGGTTTAGCCACACTATTAATGATGTAAATTCTGGAGTATATTCTTTTAGACATGGCGGCGAAATACAGTTTGTGATTCTAGAGCCAAAAGATAGCGTTATGCTTAGACTCAACACCTATGATTTTGACGGGTCGTTGGTCTTTATGGGTAAAAGTGCAAGAAAGAACAATTATCTCATTAAAACCTTTTTAAATGTAGAAAAAGAATCCCAGAGACTCGTAAAATACAGTAATATGGAGCCTGAAGAGTTCGTTAGGTTTATTGACAAAAGACATAAAAGAGAACTCGAAGAATTTGAAAATTTTAAGTCTATTGAGCCTATTTCAGACTTTGCAAATTCTATTATAAAGGCAAGTATAGATTATCATAACTACGGCGACAAAGAAATTTATCCTTTTGCCTATTTTGGTGAAAATAAAATGGTACATATTAAAGATTTACCTGAAGACTTTTATGATTTTAGAAAAAAGGTAGATTATAATTCTGAAGAACTTAATGAAATATCTTCTTACTTCCGATACCTGTTTTTTCACTTTGATAATATTGCAGTAAATCACTTTTACAGTACCAACAAATTTCACAGTAAATTTAATAGACATGAATTATCCTACAACAAAGCGAAATTAAATTTAGTGGATAGTCTTGTTGAAGATGAAACTTTAAAAAATAGATTACTTAAGTATAAGACCAGAGAGTTTATTAATAATAACTTTAGGCAAGAGGACATCAATGAAATAATGGCATCATACCTCTCTAAAACTACAAATGAAGAGGATGTAAAATATATGAATGGTCTTATAGCGTCCTTAGATAACCTTAAGCCAGGAAAAGGTTTACCCGATTTAAAAGTAATAAACGTTAATGAGAAAAATTATACAATAGCAGAAGTTGTTAACAAACCTACGCTCATTTATTTTTGGTCTACAAATTTTAAGAAGCACTACAAAAGAAGTCATTACCGCGTCAAAGAATTAAAAGCTCAGTTTCCTAAATTAAGCTTTATGTCTATTAATATTAATGACAATTCTGAAAAGTATTGGAAAGAAACCATCAACCAGTACAAGTTTGATTTGAATAATGAATACCGCTTTGAAAATCCTAAAGAAGCACTCGAAACCTTAGCGGTTAATTATTTATACAAAGTAATTATTGTAGACAATAAGGCAAATATTATTAATCCAAACGTTAATATCTTCAATTCTGATTTTGAAGATACACTTAACAACATGATACAAAAAAAGGAGCTTGTACTTAAGTAAAAACTCCTCTTAAATATTGTTTGGTTCTTATACCCTAGTTTCCTTTTTTATAGTCTGCTAAGAATTTCTCTAAACCAATATCTGTTAGTGGATGCTTTAATAATCCTGAAATTGAACTTAGAGGACCAGTCATAACATCTGCACCTAATTTTGCACAATCTATAACATGCATGGTATGACGTACAGAAGCTGCTAAAATTTCAGTTTCAAAAGCGTAATTATCATAAATATGACGTATCTCTGCTATTAAATTTAATCCATCTGTTGATATATCATCTAAACGCCCAATAAATGGTGACACATAAGTTGCACCAGCTTTTGCAGCCAATAAAGCTTGACCGGGTGAAAATACAAGAGTTACATTAGTTTTTATACCTCTATCAGAAAAATATTTACATGCCTTAACGCCATCTTTAATCATTGGTAACTTAACAACGATTTGGTCATGTAACTCTGCTAACGCCTCACCTTCTCTAACCATTCCATCAAAATCGGTAGAAATGACTTCTGCAGAGACATCACCTTCAACAATATTGCAGATGTCTACATAATGTTTTAAGATATTATCGTGGCCCGTAATGCCTTCTTTAGCCATTAATGACGGATTTGTAGTAACGCCATCTAGGACTCCCATATCTTGAGCCTCTTTAATCTGATCTAAATTAGCTGTATCAATAAAAAATTTCATGTATTATAGTTTGAATTGTTGTGTTTATGATTGCAAATTTACAACAATTGGTTTCTTTTCTTTCGATTTGAAATAAAAAGAAATATTGTATGTCTGTAATCAGTAATAATTTAGATTTCAAACACATTCTGTCACATTGAGCACAGTCGAAGTACTCAGCATAAACTAAAGTCGAAATGTCTTGCAAATCAAAAACTTAGATCTCTCGACTACGCTCGAAATGACAGATACATTCTGACTATTACACTTTAAGGATATACAGAAAAGAAATTAACTTTTAGTCAATAAGAATAAATTGATGTGATTTTACCATTCTTCTATTTACTCATTGACAAACAACGTAAAGTCTTGACTAACCTCGTCTTTACATGTTGGGCTAGAATCGTAAAAGCCGTCTTCAAAACGTTCTACATATAAAAAAACTGTAAATTCAAAAGCTCCAAGTTCTTCGGGCACACCTAAAATTTCGATACTTCTAGCAAAAAAACGACATCAATGCCTGATGGAAAATCGCCAATAACATCAAAGAAATCCTCAAAATAATTGTCATTAACTTCATTATCAACCTCTGCTGTAATTCTCTGACTATAGGGTTCGTTTAATGTTGCACTTGAGATCGAAGTTTCATTAATATCAGGATTGATTCCTAGGAAACATTCTAAGGCTTCTTCGCGAGATATAAGTGTTAAAAAAGAAAAAGAAAAGTAGAAAAGTAAATTTTGATTTCATGACTGACGATTTTTCAAATATAAATCACAAAAAATATACCAAATTACCTAAAGCTTATAGTGGTTCATCAATAATTTCTCATAAGCTTTATCTGGTAAGATTCGTTTTAGAACTATTGAAAATTTCTGCATAAATGCACCGACCTTATAATGGATTTTCGGATTTTTAGTTTCTATAATGGTGTACACTTCTTTTGCCACTTCTATAGGAGAATTACTTTTATCAACGTCTTCATCGATGTCCTTTAAAACATTAGCATATTTTGTATAAGGAGAATCCTCCTTACAAGGTGCGTGATAACGACCAGCAGCAATATTTGTCGCAAAATCACCTGGTGCTAGATTACACATATGTATGCCAAAATCTTTTACCTCCATACGGAGTGCCTCAGTTACTAACTCTAAAGCGCCTTTACTTGCACTGTAAACACCACGATAAGGCAAACCCATATAAGCTGCTATCGACGTAATATTAATAACCAAACCACTGTTTTGCTTACGCATTGATGGCAAAACCGCTTTAATTACATTGATAGGTCCAAAAAAATTAGTCTCAAAATTTCGCTTTAATTCCTCTTCAGGAATTTCTTCCATTGGTCCTGTAATCCCAGCACCTGCATTATTTACTAAAACATCTATTCTGCCTTCTTTTTGTAAAATTTCATTGACGCAAGAAGCAATAGTTGTAGGTTTTGTGACATCTAAAGCTACAAGAGGAAAAATACTATCTGGATAATTTTCTGGTTTTCGACTTGTGCCGTAAATGGTAAATTTTTTAGACAAAAGATATTCACCTATAGATTTTCCTATTCCTGAAGAACCACCTGTAATTAAAACAACTTTGGACATAATAATTTAGTTGAAGTGTAAAAATACAAAGATTGTAAAAAAACCTTGACTTTAGGGTACTAAAAAAGGCAAGCTACCTACATCACACCGCTACGACCATCTACCTTTGCTGCGTTCCCGCTCTGGAGGATTCAACAGGAGCTGGTTGTGTAGGACTTGCCCAGCGGCAAAGATACAACCTTTTAATACTTTCACAATATTTTTTTAATCCTATTTTTATAAATATCTTGCAAAAAAATCAATCTATTTCATGTTAAGATTTAAATATTTAGCAGTCACACTTTTAAGCATTTTTATGGTGGGTTGTGCGAGTGAGAAATCAAATTTTTCTATAAAAACTTCTGCAAAAAACAATACTGTAAAATTAGGTGAAAGCGTAAAACTATCTTTGAATAATCCTGATGGACTTTCAATAAATTCTATAACGTATTTATTAGATGGGAAACCAGTAACCGAAAATTTAAAGTTAGATAATAAGCTAGGTAAACAAGACTTAATTGCTCAAGTCATTACGGGGAATGATACCATCATAGCAAAAAGTAACCTCATTGTATTAAACAACAAACGCCCTAAATTGTATACTTATGAGATTATAAATACCTATCCGCATGACGCTACGTCTTACACTCAAGGTCTAGAATTTTATAAAGGAGAACTTTATGAAAGTACAGGCCAATTTGGTGAGTCTAAACTCAGAAAAGTAGATTACAAAACGGGTGAAGTACTTAAAAATACAAACCTAAACGATGGTTATTTTGCGGAAGGCCTAACAGTTTTAGATGATAAAATATACCAACTCACTTGGAAAGCGGATACTGGAATCATCTATGACGTTAATACTTTCGAAAAACAAGGCATCTTCAGATATAATAATAGTTTAGAAGGTTGGGGATTGTGTAACGACGGAAAGTCATTATACAAATCTGATGGTACAGAAAAAATATGGACTTTAAATACATCCACCTTTACTGAGGATGATAAAATCGAAATCTACACAGACAAAGGAAAATTAGGAAGAATCAACGAATTAGAATGGATAAATGGTAAGATTTATGCCAATATCTACGAAAAAAGCGGAATAGCAATAATCAACCCAAAAAATGGGGCAACCGAAGGTGTAATTGACTTTACTCCAATTACAAAGCTAATTTCTAATTATTCATCCAACGATAACGTACTCAACGGTATTGCTTACAACCCAGAAACAGAAACTATTTTTGTTACAGGTAAGCGTTGGGATAAATTGTTTGAGGTGAAAATAAGTAAGAAGTAGTGTATACTTACTGAAAGTCCGTATTCGCTCATTATTAATTTCAGAGCATGAAGATTTCATGGTTATTTAAATTATAGAATCAAACTAACCATGAGAAAATCTATTATAGTTAATATTAATGAACCTTGTAACGAAGATTGGGATAAAATGTCTCAAAGAGAAAAAGGTTGTCATTGCTAGGTTTGCGATAAAACGGTTTTTGATTTCACTTATTTAAACGATGAGCAAATAGTTTAAATCTTTGAAGCCAAAGGTAATCTTTGTGGTCGGTTTAGAAAACAACAACTAAACCGTGAAATGGTCTTATCTCGAAAAGGTAAAAACAAAGAAGAAAAGAAAAACGCGCAAATCGGAAAGAAGAACGACAACTAGCAAGAAAAATCAACAATCAAAAACAGATATAGCTTAAGGAAATTATATATTTAAATTTCAATATTCAGAAATGCAAACCCTCCAAAAAAAAATAACCGTCACTAAAGCTGACTTAGACCAACTTAACCATGTCAACAACGTACGCTATGTGCAATGGGTACAAGATATTGCTGAAGCGCATTGGTTACAAAACGCTTCTGAGAAATTACTCGATGACTATTATTGGGTCTTAGTGAAGCACACTATTGATTACAAATGCCAAGCACATTTAGGCGATACTCTTTTAATAAAAACTTTTGTAGAGTCTGCAGAAGGTGTAACATCTGTTCGAAAAGTAGAAATATACAATCAAACATCTAATAAACTCATCATCACTTCCGAAACAAAATGGTGTCTAATAAATACTGAAACCAACAGACCAACACGAATAACTGAAGAGATTGGTTACTTGTTTAATTAAAGCTTTTTAAGGTTAATTTTTTTTTAAATTGAAGTCACAGATAGAAAAATTAGACGTTATTGTGTATAACTAACTATCAATTATGCTCAAAAAATTACTATTTTTATTTTTAGTTTTTATTTCTGCCTTCTCATTTTCACAAGTAGTTAACGGTATTGTTTATGATGATGAAACAAGTGTTAGAGGTGTCAAAATCCTTAACATCACAAAAAAAATAATTACGGCGACTAATGCTAATGGTGAGTTTACATTAAAAGCAGATGTTAGTGATACATTATCATTTCAGTCTGTATTCTACAAACCTGTTCAGGTTGTTGTTAAACCTCAGTATTTTGAAGGTACTAATGTTTTTGAACTTCAAAAAATCATCAACAAACTTGATGAAATCAACATAAAAAATAAACCTAAAGAAAAACTCTTTGGAGAAAAAGCGTTCAACGCTAATATGAAAGAGATTATAGCGCTTGACAAAAAGAAAGAACCCCAAAAGTACAACGCTGCTCCAAAGTATGGTCTAGATTTTATACAAGTTGCAAAACTTATTGGTAAGCTCTTTAAAAAGAAAAGGAAGCCTATCCCAAATACCTTAAAATACAATCAGTATAAGCTACTTTTTGCCGAAAATAATTTCTTTACAAAAAAATTGCTTACTGAAGACTTGAAAATTCAAGAACAGTACCATTCACTCTTTTTCGAATTTCTTGAAGAGAAAGCCATTCCCGAAGTCAAATTAGATTACAGCAAACGCCTTCAGCTTCTTAATGATTTTACGATGTATAGTCAAGAATTTATGATTATTGTAGAAATGGCTGAGGAGCGCATCAAAGATTAATCATTCTTTTCATTGGTAATACTAAATCATAATTTGAAAAGTTATATTTTTAACGCATAAACATATTTCATTTTATGAAGCGACTATTATACTTCTTCATTTGCTTTGGATTACTCATCTTTTGGAGTTCTTGCCGTAATGATTTCGAATTTACGCCAAGTACAGGAAGCCTAGAATTTGAAAGAGATACCGTATACTTAGATACTGTTTTCAACAATATTGGCTCAAGTACATATAGTTTAAAAGTATATAATCGCAGTGACGATGATATTGCAATCCCTGTAATACAACTAGAGCGAGGTACAGCTTCTTTTTATAGAATGAATGTAGATGGAGGCACTGGTGACCAAGGCATGCCACAAGAAGGTAAGTTCTTTGAAAATGTGGAGTTATTAGCCAACGACAGCCTTTTTATTTTTATTGAAACTACCATTGATTTTTCAACTCAACCAACTTTAGATACCGAATTTTTATACACAGACCGTATTCTTTTTGATACTGGAAGTAATGAGCAAGATGTAGATTTGGTAACACTTGTTAGAGATGCTGTTTTTATCTATCCTGACTTCCAAGGTAACAGCACCACTTTTGAAAATTTAAATTTTGATGTCGATGGTGACGGTATCGTTGATGAAACGTCACTTTCTGGACGTTTTCTTAATACTAACGAACTCACCTTCACCAACGAAAAACCGTATGTTATATATGGTTATGCTGCCACGCCTGAAGGCGAAACGCTAACCATTGAAGCTGGTGCACGTTTACATTTTCATACAGATTCTGGTTTGCTAATCACAAATAATTCTACTCTAAATATCAACGGAAGTACAAGTACTGACCCAGAACTTTTAGAAAATGAAGTCATTATTGAAGGCGACCGATTAGAGCCTTTTTTTGAGGACGTCCCTGGACAATGGGGAACCATTTATTTATTCAATGGAAGTACTAATAACACTATTAATTACGCAACAATCAAAAACGCAACCATTGGTATTTTAGTCGAAGGGAATGATGATGCGCCAAATGATAAATTGACCATAACTAATTCTCAGATTTACAATACAAGTTCTTTTGGCATATTAGGACGAACTACATCTATTACTGGAGAAAATGTAGTGATTAATAATTCTGGGCAATCTTCCTTTGCCGGGACTGTTGGTGGAAAATACAATTTTACACATTGTACTATCTCCAATTATTGGAATACTAGTTTTAGACAATTCCCTGCTTTGTTATTAAATGATTTTGCTCAAGTAGATGAAACTACAATAGCTACGAACCCATTAACCGAAGCTAACTTTAATAACTGTATTATCTATGGAAATGATAATCCTGAATTTATCTTAGACCAACAAGGCGATGATTTTAGTTTTAAATTCACCAATTGCTTATTACGCTTTAATAACAATAATCTAGAAGGTACAACTAATTACGTTTTTAGCGAGAGTAACTTTTACGAGAGTAATATTTTTAACGAAGACCCAGATTTTGAAGCGCCCTTTGATAACTTGATGCGCATTGGAGAAGATTCAGGTGCAAATGGTATAGGAAGCACTTTATTTTCTATGCAAGTTCCATTTGATTTATTAGGAACTTCAAGAGCAGTAACTCCAGATGCTGGTGCTTATGAAAGTGTTGTTTTGGATGATTAGTAAATAAGCTATACTCAGGTAGTAACCATAGCTGTTTAAATTTAATTTGGCTATAGTAAGTACTCTAAAATCTTATTTAATTATAATTTTTGATTATCCTTTTTCTGTATATCCTTAAAGTGTAATAATCAGAATGTATCTGTCATTTCGAGCGTAGTCGAGAAATCTAAGTTTTTGATTTGCAAGACATTTCGACTTTAGTTTATGCTGAGTACTTCGACTGTGCTCAGCATAAACTAAAGTTGAAGTACTCAATGTGACAGAATGTGTTTGAAATCTAAATTATTACTGATTACGGACATACAAATTTTAAATCTAAAAGTTAAACAAAGGCCTGCCTCTCATCAAGGTATTTACCTTTTCTGAAACGGCTTCAAGTACAGATTCATTATCATGATTAGTAATCACTTCATCAATTAAATCTACCACATATGTCATATCCTCAGCTTTAAGTCCTCTAGTCGTAATGGCAGGCGTACCAACTCTAATACCAGAAGTCACAAAAGGAGATTCGGTATCAAAAGGCACCATGTTTTTATTTACAGTAATATCAGCTTTAACCAAAGCTTGCTCTGCTACTTTTCCATTCACGGCCTTATTTCTCAAATCAATCAACATCATATGGTTATCAGTACCGCCAGAAATTAATTGGTAATCTTTTGCCACAAACGCTTTCGCCATAGCATCAGCATTTGCTTTTACTTGTAACATATAATGCAAAAACTCATCGTTAAGTGCTTCGCCAAAGGCAATAGCCTTACCTGCAATAACATGCATTAATGGTCCACCTTGATTTCCTGGAAACACACCAGAGTCTAAAAGACCAGACATTTTACGGAGATTTCCATTTTTAAATTTTAAACCGAATGGGTTTTCAAAATTTTCGCCCATCATTATCATACCTCCACGAGGCCCACGCAGTGTTTTATGTGTCGTAGTCGTTACAACATGGCAATGTGGCATCGGATCATTTAAAATACCTTTAGCAATTAGTCCTGATGGATGCGAAATATCCGCTAACAACAATGCGCCAACATTATCTGCCACTTCTCTAAACTTCGCAAAATCAATATCTCTAGAATAAGCGGATGCACCAGCAATAATTAATTGCGGTTTTTCTTTCTCTGCAACATCTGACAACATATCATAATCAATATAGCCAGTGTCTTTTTTTACACCATAAAAAGTTGGTCTATACAAACGTCCCGAAAAATTTACGGGCGAACCATGTGTTAAATGGCCTCCATGAGATAAATCGAAACCAAGAATAGTATCACCAGGTTTTAAGCATGCATGAAAAACAGCTGTATTTGCTTGACTTCCTGAGTGCGGCTGTACATTTGCATATGCAGCACCAAACAAAGTCTTTGCACGTTCTATGGCAATATTCTCTACCTCATCTACAACTTCACAACCACCATAATAACGCTTTCCAGGATAACCTTCTGCGTATTTATTAGTCAAAACAGAACCTGTAGCCTCCATGACTTGAGGACTCGTAAAATTTTCAGAAGCAATAAGTTCTATTCCGTCTATTTGGCGTTCTTTTTCGGCTCCAATTAATTCAAAAATTTGTTCGTCGCGTTGCATATAGTTTGGGATGATTTTAAATGAAGTTCAAAAATACGAATTACATTAGTTTTAATTTGAAAAATCATGTAGATTTGAAAGTAAATAATGAACATTTAATCAACATAAGCAATATGCCTTTATCAGCCAATAATCCAAACAGAACATCGTGGTTATACGTTAATAAGTATTCCGATTTTCCAATTCAGAATATTCCATTCGGGGTTTTTTTAACCAAAGATGATATTATAACTATCGGAACACGTATTGGCGATACTGCCATTGATCTAGGTGCACTACACCAGTTAGGATATTTTGATGGTATTCCGCTAACAGATGATATTTTTCTTCAGGATTCTTTAAATGATTTTATTGCTGATGGTCGTAAAACATGGAGAGCTGTTAGGAACCGTATTGCTGAAATATTTGACAAAAACAATAATACCCTAAAAAACAATACGGCTCATAAAGAAATTATCTGTTTTCGCTTGGATGAAATAGAAATGAAAATGCCTGTACTTGTCGGAGATTATACAGATTTCTATGCAAGTAAAGAACACGCAACCAATGTAGGTACTATGTTTAGAGGTGCTGAAAATGCTTTAATGCCAAACTGGTTACATATCCCAGTTGGCTATCATGGAAGAAGTTCTTCGATTGTAACTACACATACACCTATACACAGACCACAAGGACAGACACTTCCTGAAGGTGCAGACAAACCCGTATTTGGTCCAAGTAAGTTGGTAGATTTTGAATTAGAAATGGCTTTTATCACTACAGATGCAAATGATTTGGGTGAACCTATTCCTGTTGAAGAAGCCGAAGAATACATCTTTGGTTTAGTCGTTTTTAACGATTGGTCTGCACGAGACATACAAAAATGGGAATATGTACCATTAGGACCATTTTTAGGAAAAAACTTTGCCTCATCAATGTCGCCTTGGATTGTTACTTTAGATGCTTTAGAGCCTTTTAGAGTCGAAAGTCCAAAACAAAACCCAAAACCGCTTCCATATATAAGAACAAAAGGGAAACATAGTTTTGATATAAAGCTTGAAGCTGGAATTAAACCAAAAGATGGTAAAGAAACTACGGTTTGTAAGTCTAACTTTAAATACATCTACTGGAATATGGCACAGCAATTAGCACATCATACTGTTAATGGTTGCCCTGTTAATTCTGGAGATATGATGGGTAGCGGAACTATTTCTGGCCCTACTGAAGATTCTTATGGTTCTATGTTAGAATTATCGTGGAAAGGCACCAAACCATTGAAAATGAAAGATGGCACTGAACGTAAATTCATAAACGATTATGATACAGTTGTAATGCGTGGTTACTGCGAAAATGATGACGTACGTATTGGTTTTGGTCAAGTAAAAACACAATTATTACCTGTTTTTAATCCTAAAAAAAAGAAATAGTTAGATACAAATACAATATAAAAGTCCAGTTTTTGCTGGACTTTTTTTATGTTTGGCACGCCTATTGGAATCTATTATTGAAACCATTAAAACCTACGATTATGAAAAAAAATACTCTATTACTCGTATTAGTAACACTCGCAGTGTCCTGTGGGTCTAAGAAAAAGGTAGAACGTGCCCTAACTTCGGGAAATTATAATACCGCCATTTCTAAAGCAGTAAAACAACTGCGAACTAACAAAGACGCTAAGCGTAAGCAAGATTATATCTTATTACTTAAAGATGCCTACGACAAAGCAAATAAAAGAGATTTACAAACCATATCAGAATTGAAAATCTCAAAAAATCCTGAGTTTTATAAGCGTATATACCAAACTTATAATGCCTTAGTAAGTAGACAGAATGCAGTAAATCCTTTATTACCATTACGTGTTAACGGACGTGAAGTATTTTTTAAGCAAAAAAATTACAATACTGAAATTTCTGAAGCCAGAGAAAATGTGTCTGATTATTTCTATGAAAAGGGAATAGCGCTTTTAGAGGTGGATGATAAATTTCAAATAAGAGAAGCACATAGTATTTTGTCTTATATCGAAGATATAAACCCTAATTATGAAAATACACGAGAGTTAATGCAAGAAGCTCACGAGCGTGGAACAGCTCACGTTATTGTGGATATAAAAAACCAAACGAATCAAGTAATCCCAAGGCGACTAGAAGAAGCCTTACTCGATTTTGATACGTATGGTTTAAATCAATTCTGGACCGCATATCATGCATACAAAAAAGATGGTATGGCTTACGATTATGCAATGCAATTACAGCTAGCGCAAATTAATATTTCGCCAGAGCAAGTCAGAGAGCGTGAAGTATTACGCCAAAGAGAAGTAAAAGACGGTTGGCAATATAAATTGGACGGTAATGGCAATGTTATAAAAGATAGTCTTGGCAATGATATCAAAGAAGATAAGTTTATTAACGCTAGAGCACGTTTGTTTGAAGTTGAACAATTTAAACAAGCCGAAATTTTAGCTAATGTTGTTTTTACAGATTTAAAAACGCAAGAAAGACTAGAGCAATTTAACATAGATAGCGGTTTTATTTTTGAAAATTTCTATGCTACTTTTAGAGGAGACAGACGTGCTTTGACAACAGAAGATAGAGAATTAGTAAGAAATCGCGCTATTCCATTTCCTACTAATGAACAAATGATTTTTGACTCTGGTGAAGACCTAAAAATAAGATTGAAGAATATTATAGCTGATTACAGATTGTGACAGATTTATAAAATTTAAGCCTCGATACCGTCGAGGCTTTTTTTATGACTAAAGACCGTTGCAAGGCTTTTTTGAAATTTCTGATAAAAGTTGTAACTTTTACATATGGAATTAATAAAACAACCGACTTTAGCAGACAGTATATGTGATATGCGTTCACGCAAGATAAAGCGTACTTTTTTCAATCAAATTAACAACCTTATAGATTGGGCATCAATAACAGCAATCATAAACCAGCATTATACAAAGGGTAAAAGTGCAACAGGTAAACCTAGCTATAGCGGTTTATTGCTATTTAAGATGAGTTTATTACAAACCTGGTATGGGTTAAGCGACTATGAGGTCGAGGACCGAGTCAACGATAGTATATCGTTCAGTTATTTTTGCGGATTAAACATTGATCAAGTAGCACCAGATCACAGCACTTTATCTCGTTTTAGAACTATTATGACAAGCGCAAAGGCCTACCAGCCTTTGTTTAAAGCTATCAACCAACAGTTAGAATCACACGATATTATAATTAAAACAGGAGCGATTGTAGATGCTAGTGTTATAGATACACCTTTAAAACCTAAAGGTAAAACCAATTATAAAGTTACCGAAGATAGAGAAGATGAGCAGGAAGTAGAAGTCACTAAGGAATTTTCAGATAGCGTAGATAAAGATGCAGCATGGTTAAAGAAATCGGGCAAGTACCGTTATGGGTACAAAAAACATTATGTTACCGATAATGAAGGGTTGGTTTTAGGTGTAGTTACCACTAAGGCTAGCACCAATGAAGTCTCTAATTTAGAAGAGGTTCTAGATGCTGCAGATTTACCAGAGCATATTGCTTTAAAAGCAGATAAGGGCTATCAATCAAAGAAAAACTCAGATATATTAAAAAAGAAAAAACTAAAAAATCATATTTTAAAAAAAGCCTATAAAAATAAACCCTTAACCAAATGGGAGCAACGGTTCAATAAACTGATAGGAAAAACACGCTTTAAGGTAGAACGCACTTTTGGTGGTATAAAACGCTGGTTTGGTGGTGGAGTAGCAAGATATAGAGGCATAAAAAAAATGCATACTCAAAATTTAATGGAAGCCATGTGCTATAATTTATATCGAAGTCCAGGGATACTTGCGTCAAATTGTAAAAATTAAGAAAAATAAACCTAAAAAGTAGGCTTGTCGAGTCTAAAATGTTTAAAAAAACCTATAAAAAAGTAAAAAACACAAAAATTAGACGAAAAAAAACACAGGATTGAAATGAAACCTAAAATAGGATGGGTTATGCAACGGTCTTGACTACTATTTAAATTACCTTCACATTGAAATATTAAAATAACATGAAACTCGTATTTGCCACCAATAATCGTAATAAACTAAAAGAGGTTCAATCACTGGTTCCTGACAATATAAAATTGTTAAGCCTTCAAGATATAGGGTGTAAAGAAAACATCCCCGAAACACAACCAACTATTGAAGGCAATGCCATACAAAAAGCAGAATACGTTAAAGATAATTATGGTTACAATTGTTTTGCCGACGATACAGGTTTAGAGGTTGAAGTTTTAAATGGTGAACCTGGCGTCTATTCTGCACGCTATGCTGGACCACAAAGAAACTCTGAAGATAATATGGACAAGCTTTTAGAAAACCTAAAAGACAAACCAAACCGTAACGGACACTTTAAAACCGTTATTGCTTTGCACCTCAATGGCGAGTTACAAACCTTTACAGGTATTTGCAAAGGTGATATCACTTCAGAAAAATACGGTAAAAAAGGCTTTGGCTACGACCCTATTTTTAAAGCAAATGGTTACTCAGAAACTTTTGCTGAAATCTCTTTAGAAGAAAAAAATAAGATTGGACATCGCGGGAAAGCTGTGCAAAAACTTATTAATTATCTTAAAACCGTCTAATTGGTGTTTATAGTTACGTTATATAAAAAGCGTAAACTATTAATTTTTATTGGTCTCAAAAATAGTTAAAACTATGCACTTTAGTGCATCCGCTTTAGCTTCTAAAAATACCTACCTTTGTTTTTATGTCACATCAAAGGGTAAATGGTCATACAGTTTCTAGATTAACTGTTCATATAGTTTGGAGTAC
>NZ_JABDQL010000109.1 GCF_013042245.1 Winogradskyella sp.
ATGATATAGTAAAACTGTAACAGTATGACTTTTATGGATATATTTACTATTCTGTGACATCGAGTCACAAAATAGTAATAATTAACGAGGCAAGCCTCGAGGTATTAAACCTGAAAGCGAATAAAAACAGTTATTTAGCAGTCAATTATCCTAATGCTGAATTTTATAAAGAACTTAACCTAAAAACAATACCCCGTTATTTGTTATTTGATACTAATGGAAAACTGATTTATAATAATGCACCAAGCCCAAGTAGTGATAATATAAGAAAAGTAATTAATGATGCTATTACAAAATAATGAAAGAATTACATAGCTACAACTGCTCTATAAATAATTAAACACATTCTTATTGAAGATTAAATTCCCATTCTACAAACAAAAAGACACTAAAGACTGTGGACCTACATGCTTAAAAATAATTGCTAAGCATTATAAGAAGACCATATCTATAAAACACTTAAGAACCATAAGCGAAACCACCAGAGTTGGCAGTAGCTTATTGGGTCTTAGTGATGCGGCAGAAAAAATAGGATTTAGAAGTCTTGGTGTAAAACTAACTTTAAAGCGTTTAAAAGAAGCGCCATTGCCTTGTATAGTACATTGGAATAAAAATCACTATGCAGTACTTTATAAAATACGCAAAGATATTTTTTATGTTTCTGACCCAGCTCATGGTTTACTAAAATATCCTAAAGATGAATTCCTAAAACATTGGATAGGTAATAACGCCACAGACCAAACAGAAGAAGGTATTGCTTTGCTTTTAGAACCTACTGCAAAATTTTATAATTCTGAGTTTGATAAAGATAAACAAGAATTTGGTTTTGCTTTCCTGTCTAAATATATTTTTAAATACAAGTCATTTTTATGGCAGTTAATTATTGGTTTAATAGCAGCCAGTTTATTACAGCTTATTTTTCCGTTTTTAACCCAAAGTGTTGTAGATGTCGGCATTAAAAATCAAGATATTCATTTCATTTATCTTATTCTTTTTGCGCAATTGTCCCTATTTATAGGCAGAACAGCTATTGAGGTTATTCGTAGCTGGATATTATTGCATTTAAGCACACGTATTAATATTTCTTTGGTCTCAGACTTTTTTATAAAACTTATGAACTTGCCCCTAGCATTTTTTGATACACGTATGACAGGTGATATCCTACAACGCATCAATGACCATAAGCGTATTGAGCGTATCTTAACAACGTCATCTTTGAGTGTCTTATTCTCTATGGTAAATCTGTTGGTCTTTAGTTTTGTATTGGCATATTACAGCCTCTTATTATTTGGGATATTTTTGGCGGGTAGTTTTCTTTATTTCTTGTGGATAATCATTTTTCTAAAAAAACGTAAAGATTTAGATTACAAACGTTTTTCAGAAGTCAGCCAAGAGCAAAGTAAGGTTATTGAGTTGATTAACGGTATGCAAGAGATTAAACTACATAATGCCGAAAAACAAAAACGCTGGTCTTGGGAGTTTGTACAAGCCCGCTTATTTAAAGTGTCTATTGAAGGTTTAGCCTTAGAGCAATATCAAAGTGTAGGTTCTAGCTTTATAAACGAAGTAAAAAATATATTAATTACTGTACTATCAGCTAAGTTAGTTATTGATGGCGAAATTACACTAGGTATGATGTTGGCTATTAGCTACATTGTAGGGCAATTAAATTCTCCAATTGCACAACTTATTGGCTTTATTAGAGAAGTGCAAGACGCTAAAATCTCTCTAGACCGACTATCTGAAATTCATAATAAAGAAGATGAGGAGCAACAAGATGTTAAGAAAATTATAGATATTCCTTTAAATTCTAATATCCAATTATCCAAAGTGGCATTTAGATATATAGGTTCTGACCAATTAGTATTACAAAATTTAGACTTAGAAATTCCTGTTAATAAAATTACAGCAATCGTTGGTGTAAGTGGAAGCGGTAAGACCACACTAATGAAATTGCTTCTAAAATTTTATGAGCCTAATAGTGGTGAAATAAAAATTGGTAATCACAATTTACAACAGGTTTCACAAAAAAGTTGGAGAAATGAATGTGGCGTAGTCATGCAAGAAGGTTACATCTTTAATGATACTATTGCTAACAATATTGCTGTAGGTGAAGATTACGTAGATAAGGAAAAACTTGCTCATGCTGTAGATGTTGCCAACATCAAAGAATTCATAGAAGATTTACCCTTAAGTTATAATACCAAAATTGGTATGGAAGGTGTAGGTGTGAGCACAGGTCAAAAGCAACGCTTATTAATAGCTAGAGCCGTTTATAAAAATCCAAATTTTTTATTTTTTGATGAAGCGACAAGTGCTTTGGATGCTAATAACGAAAAAGTGATTATGGAAAAACTCAATACCTTTTTTGAAAACAAAACGGTTGTTGTTATTGCTCATCGCTTAAGCACCGTAAAGAATGCCCATCAAATTGTGGTGCTTGATAAAGGCAAAATAGTTGAAGTTGGAAACCATGAAGCCTTAGTGCAGCAAAAGGGCAATTATTACAACTTGGTTAAGAATCAATTAGAATTAGGTAAATAATATGCCAGATAATAATAGTTTAAAACATATAGAACTCCGAAGTGAAGACGTACAAGAGATACTGACCAAAGTACCGCATTGGATGATACGCTGGGGCAATGTGCTGTTTTTGGTTTTAATTCTGTTACTTCTATTTATATCATGGTTTGTAAAATATCCGACACTTTCCCGCGAAGTGTGTAAGTAAAATTTACAGGATTAGCTTTTTCATAGTTTAATTCTGTTTTCAAATATAGCTAAAAATTGGTTTAAAATGATTCCCCAATTTCTAATAGGCATTTTCCA
>NZ_JABDQL010000098.1 GCF_013042245.1 Winogradskyella sp.
TCTAAAAAACTATCTATTAAAAGCAAAAGGCTTGAAGCTGGGTGGAATGAAGACTATTTGCTCAAAATATTAAATTTAAAAGTATGATTTTGCCCTGACAGATACAGATGGTATAGTGCTTACAAATTTAACCCAACGAGAAGACGATATCTTAAATGGGCAATCGAACATAGATTTTACACTTCGTTATTATACTGATGCAGCTTTTACCAATGAAATTCTAACACCAACAGCATATCAAAACACCAATGCTTCAGAAACCATATATGTACAAATGGAGAATGTTAACTCCTTAGGAGAATGTATTGCAGAAACCTCATTTGATTTAGAAGTTTTACCATTACCAATTGTAACTCTAGTAGTTAACTTACGTCAATGTGATGATGACACTGATGGATTTTCGGTATTTAACCTTAGAGAAGTTTATGCAGAGTTATCAATAAACCATCAAAACGAAACTATTACGTTTCATGAAAGTCTTTTAGAAGCAGAAAGCGGTAACAGCCCAATAACCAATGAAACAGTGTACACCAATGAAACAGTAAGTACAGATAAGGTTTGGGCAAGAGTTGAAAGTGCTAATGGTTGCCATAGAACAGCAGAAGTTAACTTAATTGTGTCAACCACTCAAATACCATTAACATTTACAAGAGAATTTTTTGCTTGTGATGATGCCATAAATGGCACCAATACAGATGGTATTTCGGCATTTGATTTTAGTTCAGTTACTACAGAAATTGAAGCTATTTTTCCTATAGGACAGCAACTTGTTATCAATTATTATCGCAATCAAGCCGATGCATTAGCAGAAGAAAATCCCATCACGGATATAAGCAATTACAGAAATATGGGTTACCCCAATTCTCAAGACATTTACATTAGAGTAGATAGTTTATTAGATAACGACTGTTTAGGCTTAGGAGAACATATAACATTGACTGTAGAAACAGTACCAGTTGCCAATCCAGTAAGCATAGCAGAACAATGTGATGCAGACGGTGATGGTATGTACCCTTTTGATACCAGCACTATAGAGAGTGATTTATTGCAAGGGCAAACCAATGTTACGATAACATACACGGATACTATGGGTAATCCATTACCAAGTCCATTGCCAAACCCATTTCTTACAGGCACACAAGACATAACGGTTAGAGTAACTAACAGTTTATCTCTAGACCCAAATGGTGCTTGTTTTGCGGAGACCACATTAAGCTTTAGAGTTCAAGCTGCTGCTGTAGCTAACGCTATTCCAGATTTTATAGCATGTGACGATGATACCGATGGGGTTTTTAGTTTTGATACGAGTACTGTTGAAGCCACATTACTAAATGGACAAACAGGCATGGATGTGACCTATACAGACGCCATGGGAAATCCATTACCAAGCCCATTACCAAATCCGTTTACAACAGCAACACAAACGATAACTGTAAGAGTCACAAACCAATTAAGCTCAGCTTGCTTTGATGAAACCACGATTAATTTTATCGTCAATGAAGTCCCCATAGCAAATACTATAGATGATGATTTTGTTTGTGATGATACCTCCAATGATGGTGAAGAATTTTTTACATTTTCAGATTATGATTCACAGATTTTAGGCTCACAATCTCCAACTACTTTTGAATTTTTTTACTTCGATAATTCGGCTGACGCAATGGATATTAATGCCATACCACTAGCAGATAGTTATTTGGTGAATAGTTTGTCGACTATAGTACATGCTAGAATACAAAACCGAAACAATCCAAATTGTTTTGCTAGAACTAGTTTTCAATTGGGAGTCAATGTTTTACCTATTGCAGCTACACCAACAGACTTCGATGTTTGTGATGATGACTCTAATGATGGAGAGGAACTCTTCTCACTTGGAGACAAAGACATAGAGGTATTGGATGGCTTAAGCCCTAATGATTTTGATGTAAAATATTATCTGAGTATCGATGATGCCATTCAAGATGAAAATCAAATTTCGGATGACTTTACCAATACAGAAACCCCACAAACCATATATGTGCGTTTAGAAAATGTTATCTCTCCAGATTGCTATACCACAACACAGTTTGACATCTATGTACGTGAGCAGCCCGTATTATTAATGGATGCTTTATGGCCTATTTGTGAAGGTGAAACCGTAGATGTTATAGCAGATGCGGGCTATGACCATTACAGTTGGTCTAATGGAGAGATGACACAAATAATAACGGTTGATGCCCCACAAAGGCTCACTGTAAGAGTTTGGAACGATTATGGTAACTTGATTTGTGAAACTGAGAAAACCATAACAGTTACCCAATCTAATATTGCAAGTATAGATACTGTAGATTGGACGCAATCGCAAAATAGCATCACAATAGAAGTAACAGGAAATGGTGATTATGAATATTCAATTGACGGCATTATTTATCAGGATTCCAATACCTTCAACAATTTATTGCTTGATGAATATACTGTTTATGTAAGAGATAAGTTAGGCTGTGGTACGGTTTCAGAAACGGTCTATTTGCTTGGTGCGCCTAAGTTTTTTACCCCAAACGGAGATGGTAATAATGATACTTGGCAAATTATTAATGGCTTTGTAGAGCCATCTAATACTATTAGAATTTTTGACCGCTATGGAAAGCTTTTAAAACAACTCAGTCCAACAGATATTGGTTGGGATGGTACTTTTAATGGAAATATGTTACCGACCAACGATTATTGGTTTACAGTAGAGCGGCAAAATGGGAGAACTTATACAGGGCATTTTACGTTAAAACGATGATTTTATCATCGAAGGATTGAGCATATAATTGAGCTTAATTAAAAAAGCCTCGAATATCTATTTTATAATCAAGGCTTTATAAATAATAATTTGTGGTCCCACATGGGCTCGAACCATGGACCCCCTGATTATGAGTCAGGTGCTCTAACCAACTGAGCTATAGGACCCATTGACTAGCGTCAATTTGCTTTATTACTAAAGCGAGTGCAATATTACTATATATTTATAAACTCTACAAGAAAATTGAACCAATTTAATCATGTATATCTTGGCACAACTCAATAAGAACGCCGTTTGTGGACTTTGGATGCAAAAAGGCAATCAATTTATTATCTGCGCCTTTTTTGGGTTTCTCGTGTATCATTTTAAAACCTTCTTTAGTTAGGCGTTCAATTTCAGCTTCGATATCATCAACAGCAAAAGCAATGTGGTGAATGCCTTCGCCCTTTTTTTCTATAAACTTGGCGATAGGACTATCTTCAGAAGTGGCTTGTAATAATTCAATTTTGTTTGGACCACATTCAAAAAAAGAGGTCATGACACCTTCACTAGCTACGCTTTCAGTTTTATAATGTTTCTTTCCAAAAAGTGAAGCAAATAAATGATTGGAACTCTCAATATTTTTGACGGCTATGCCGATATGTTCTATTTTTTTCATCTTAAATAAAAATTGAGCAACAAATAACGAAAATTTAAAGACCATAAAATATGATTTTTGTTACTTATAATACACTAATCCTTAAATATCTTCTATTTTTGCAAAATGGAAACACAAAGACAGAAAAAAATAGCAGGAATACTTCAACAAGATTTGGCTGACGTATTACAACGCGCAGCATCTGAAGGCGGTTTGCGTGGTGTAATTATTTCTGTATCCAAGGTAAGTGTTACAACAGATTTATCTATTGCAAAGGTTTATCTAAGCATTTTTCCCAATAAAGACGGAGAAGAACTCCTTAAGGGAATTCGTTCTAACACACCACTTATTCGTCATGAATTAGCACAACGTACACGCCATCAGTTAAGACGTATGCCAACACTCGAGTTTTTTATCGATGATTCTTTAGAGTATATAGACAATATTGAAAAATCCTTAAAAGGTGAAGAAAACCCAATCGAGGATGAAGATTTATTGGGGCGAAGAAAAAAATCATAACTCTTTTTTAAAAGTATTGTCTCGCAGTCTATTTTTACTAATTTTATGCCAGACTGTAGACTAGATGAACACATCATTTTACATCGCTAAGCGATATTTGTTTTCCAAAAGCAGCAATAATGCCATAAATATCATGAGTTTTATTGCCTCAGGAGGAGTTATTGTAGCCTCCGCAGCGCTCTTAATAGTACTTTCTGTTTTTGCCGGACTCAAAGAGTTTAGTCTAGAATTTTCAAACTTCACAGATCCAGATTTAAAAATTTTACCTGTTGAGGGCAAGTCTTTTTTATTCTCAGAAACTGAATTAGAACAACTCAATAAAATTGAAGGCGTAGCAGCTTCATCAAAAATTATCGAAGAACGTATTGCTATAAAATCCGAAAATAAAAATGTTTTAGCCACCTTAAAAGGTGTAGACGAAAACTACCTCATAGTTACCCAAATCGATAGTATGATTACCCAAGGGCAATGGATAGAGCCAGGCACAAATGATGTTGTTTCTGGAGATGGCATTTCTAATAATCTGTCCTTTGGAATTTTTAATTTTTCAAAACCCTTAACGCTTTACGTTCCCAAACCAGGGAAGGGCCAAGGAAGTAACATAAGAAGTTATTTTAATTCTGAAGTGGTCACCAATGTTGGTTTGTTTTATGTGAATGAAATCATAAGTAACGAATATATTTTTTCAGATATTAGTTTAGCGCGCTCACTATTAAATTATGAGGATAATCAAATATCGTTCTTAGAACTAAAGCTAGAAGCTGATACTAATGAAGATGAGGTTAGGAATGCAATAGAGACCGCTTTCCCAAATCAATTCATCATAAAAAATAGAGCACAACTCAACGACGCCTTATTCAAAATGCTAAATACCGAAAACCTTGCCGTTTATCTCATATTTACACTTGTCATAATAATTGCATTATTTAATGTTATTGGCGCTATTATAATGATGATTTTAGACCGAAAAAAATCACTAAACACACTTTTTAATCTCGGTGCAGAACCAAAACTAATAAAAACCATCTTCTTTTTGCAAGGGACGTTAATGACCGTGTTAAGTGGAATAATCGGCATTATAATTGGACTTTTGGTCATTTTATCGCAGCTACAATTAGAGTGGATAATGCTAACACCAGATTTTCCTTATCCTGTAAAATTGGAAATAATGAATATTGTTTTAGTTATCATTACCATTTTTGGGTTAGGCATCATAGCCTCAAAACTAGCATCTCAACGCATCACAAAAGACTTAATAAAGACCGCATAAATTATTCGAGAGTGTTGCGAATAACTTGGATGTTCTATGTAATTACCTATAGGTATTAAGATATTTACTTAAAAAAATTTTAGGCTAAACGATTAAATCTTAAGCAAATTGGTGGTCACCAAATTTTTCTAAAGCCTCATCAAAAGCAGCAAAGACATCTTTTGAATCATCGCTAGTTACCATTTTCATACGATAAGGTTTAAAATCTGGAATGCCTTTAAAGTAGTTGGTATAATGACGTCTCGTTTCAAAAACACCTAGAATTTCACCTTTCCAATCAATAGCCATTTGTAGGTGTCTTCGAGCAGCTTCGACACGTTCTTGCATTGTAATCGGTCGGTAATGTTCACCAGTTTTAAAAAAGTGCTTTACCTGTTTAAAAAACCATGGATTACCAATCGTAGCACGACCAATCATAGCACCATCTAATCCGTATTTATCTCGCATTTTCACGGCCATTTCAGGTGTGTTAACATCACCGTTTCCAAAAACAGGAATATGCATTCGTGGATTATTTTTTACTTCGGCAATAGGTTTCCAATCGGCATTACCTTTATACATTTGAGCACGCGTACGACCATGAATAGCAATAGATTTTATACCTACATCTTGCAACCGTTCAGCAACTTCAACAATTTTTATTGAATCATGGTCCCAACCCAAACGTGTTTTTACTGTAACGGGCAGGTTGGTGCGTTTTACCATTTCGGCAGTGAGTTTTTCCATGAGGCAGATATCTTTTAAAATACCAGCACCAGCACCTTTGCTCACTACTTTTTTGACCGGGCAACCTAAGTTAATGTCAATAATATCTGGCTTGGATTTCTCAACAATATCAATGGTTTGTAACATGCTTTCCATATTAGCTCCAAAAATTTGAATACCTACTGGACGCTCTTTCTCATAAATATCGAGCTTCATAACGCTTTTTGCTGCGTTTCGGATTAAGCCTTCGCTACTCACAAATTCAGTATAAACTACATCTGCACCTTGCTCCTTACACAATGCACGAAAAGGAGGGTCGCTTACGTCTTCCATTGGAGCTAAAAGCAGTGGAAATTCCCCTAATTCTATGTCGCCTATTTTTACCAAATGCCAAATAATTTGGTGCAAAACTAGGTTTTTTTAGGTAAATGTTTTCTAAAAATTTAAATTAGTAGCTATGAAACATAAGATTTACGTTTTATTAGCCCTTTTCTTGATTATTTTCAGTTTCTCTAAGGCTCAAAATAATAAAACAAAGATTTTTAAGAATAAACACCTAAAAGTAGAATATCCCAAAACATGGTTTAAGTTTGGAGCAATCGGATACGTTTATTTTATCCCTAAAACTATAAGAAAAAACACATTTGAAAATGAGGTAGAGCATGTATCAATTAACAAAAACATAATACCAATTAATAATGGCGAAAATGTTGAAAATGTTTTAAAGAACTATTCCAGTGTTTTAATGAGAAATGAAATTAAAAAAACCTTCGAGATTGTAAAATTGGAGTCGTATTCAAAATTTATTTATAAAATAACATCTTCGGTTATTTATAATTCAATTGATGAAATTTATAAGAGAGTAGAGTATTTCTTCATTAATAAAGACGAAGCCTTAGAGAATTACAGATATCAAATGCGCGAAGGTTTATTCGACAAATACTATGACGACGCTATGTTAATCATCAACTCAATTGAGAAGCGGTAGACTTCAAAACCCAAACACTATAAATCCCAAGCACAAACTCGCCAATAGTTCCACAAATATATAAGTCTAAAGGCACACCATCTAGAAGTATACTCAGCAATTGACCTAAAGCCATTGGCAACATAAAAATACATGACTAATCAAAGCTGGTTTGTAAAAAGATTTCTTAAAAACTCCTAAAGCCCAAAGCGTCGCAAAGCCAAAGTACAAACCCATAATGGCTTTGTTAAAATTTCTTTCATCTACAGTTTCAGGCTGTAGCTCTAAAAACACATCAGGGTAAAACCCATAGCTTAGGCCAGCACTAACAACAATGGGAATAGAAATCCAAAGATGAATATTTTGTTTGTTGATTTTCAAATCAAAATTTAACGGTAGTATCTATAACTTTCTCACCACGTTTTACCATGATTTTTGCAGTATTACCTTTTTCAAAAACGGATAAAGCGCGCATATAGCTCATCATATCCGTTACAGTACTGTCGCCAAGTTTTATAACAACATCTCCTTTTTGGAGACCTGCAGCAAAAGCTGGTGTATCCTCTCGTGTACCGTCGATACGCATGCCTTTTCCGTCGTATAAATAGTCTGGTACAACACCTAAACCAACTTTAAAACGAGGCGTTTGTTCACTTTCGTTTTTCGTTTTTCTGAAAGCCAATTCACCATTATCATCCAAATCATTAATGATTTGAAAAATATAATTTGATATAAGGTTCATTCCATCGTAATTCAGTTTTTCTGAATCATCACTTGGTTTGTGATAATCTTCGTGCTGACCCGTAAAGAAATGTAACACAGGAGTATCTATTAAATAAAAAGAGGTATGATCACTTGGCCCAACACCACTTTCATTTTCTATGAGTTTAAATTTATCATTATTTGCTTTTAAAGTTTGCTTAAACATTGGTGATGTTCCTGTACCGTAAACTGCTAAAGTGCTATCGGCTTTCATACGGCCAACCATATCCATATTAATCATATAGTTTATGGATTTGGCATCAATCGTTGGGTTTTTTGAGAAATAATTAGAGCCTAATAAACCCATTTCTTCTCCTGAAAAAGCCATGAATAGATAATTGTTGTTGTCTTTTATTTCAGCTGTTTCATTTTTTACTCTCAATCGGTCAGCAAGATGAAGCATTACGGCCACACCACTCGCATTATCATCGGCACCGTTGTGAATGGCCTTTTCCTTTTCGCTATACAATGAGCCTTCGCCACCAAAACCCAAATGGTCATAGTGTGCACCGATAACAATAATTCTTTCGGCACTATTGTCTATATAACCAATAACGTTTCTACCTGTAATCGTGCTATCAGCATTGGTCGTAAATTCTACTTCTTTATGAGGGTCTGTTTTTGGCTTAAATGAAAAAGATTGAATATAGCCTTCGGTTCCCATTGGCTTTAGACCAATGGTTTTAAAACGCTCTACTATGTAATCTGAAGCTTGCTTCTCGCCATTTGTTCCTGTTTGTCTACCTTCTAGTTTATCGCTTGCTAAGAACGCAACATCTTGTTCTATTTTATTCTTAGCAATTTTAGGTTCATTTTTACAGGAGAAAAATCCTGCTAAAAGAAATAAAAACATCATTTTTTTCATGACTAAGTATTATTTTTGCGCAAAATTAGGCATTACAGGCCACTTATAATAATACTTTAGGATGAATAGATTTTTAGGATTATCACTGATATTAGTTATTTCACTTCTATCATGTAAAAACGAAGCCAAAACAACGTCTACAGATAAATTAGAAAATGAAACGGTAGAAAAGACTAAAAAAGACCCACTTATTTATCCAGAAGAAGTTCATTTTAAGTCTATTCGTCAGGTCACTTTTGGTGGCGATAATGCCGAAGCTTATTGGAGTTTTGATGACAAGCAGCTAGTGTTCCAGTCTAATAATGCTGCTTGGAATGTTGGTTGCGACCAAATGTTTTTAATGAATGCCGATGAAACCTTTAAGGATAAAGTACCACCGATGATTAGTACTGGAAAAGGTCGTACGACTTGTGCTTATTTTCTTCCAGATAACAAGCATATTATCTACGCTTCAACACATTTGGAGCAAGATGAATGCCCGGAGACACCTTTGCGTAAAAACGGAAAATACATTTGGCCAATATATGATAGCTACGATATTTTCGTGGCCGATTTGGAAGGTAATATTGTAAAGCAATTAACTAACGAAATTGGTTACGACGCTGAGCCAACGGTTTCTCCAAAAGGTGATAAAATTGTGTTTACATCGACGCGTAGTGGAGATTTAGAATTATACACTATGAATATAGACGGAAGTGATGTAAAGCAAATTACAAACGAATTGGGTTACGATGGTGGTGCATTCTTTTCGCCAGACGGAAGTCAGATAATTTTCCGCTCATCTCGTCCCAAAACAGAACAAGAAATTAAAGAATATAAAGACTTGTTAGAAGAAGGTTTAGTAGAGCCTACTGAAATGGAATTGTATATCTGTAATGCAGATGGTAGTAATTTAAGGCAGCTTACAGATTTAGGAAATGCTAATTGGAGTCCATTCTTTTTGCCATCAGGAGACAAGGTATTGTTTTCCTCGAATTTTGAAGCGGAACGCGGTTTTCCTTTTAATCTATACATGATTGATACCGACGGAAAAAACCTTAAACGTATCACACATGGCGAAACGTTTGATGCATTTCCAGTATTTTCAAATGACGGAAAGTATTTAGCGTTTTCTTCTAACCGAAATAACGGCGGAGGACGTGATACAAATTTATTTATTGCTGAGTGGCAAGACTAATTTTTTGAATGTCCGTAATGAGAAATCAATATATTTTTCAATTTATGATTAAATAAGGACTGTATATCCTTAAAGTATAATAATCAGAATGTATCTGTCATTTCGAGCGTAGTCGAGAAATCTAAGTTATTGATTTGTAAGACATTTCGACTTTAGTTTATGCTGAGCACAGTCGAAGTACTCAATGTGACAGAATGTGTTTGAAATCTAAATTATTACTGATTACGGACATACAAAAAAAGGATAATCAATACTAATTTTATTGTAAATCTTTAATCCTATCGCGTTCTTCGGCACCTGTAGTACGCTCGTTGGTGCTTAATTTAGTATTTCCAAACTTGTAACGGAAACCAAGCTTTACAAAGCGGTTGTCTAGATTATCAAATCGTCTACTCGACTGGTCGCCGTAGCCAATCCTTACTCTAGGATCTTGGTCATTGAATATGTCTTGAACAGAAAGCGATAATACACCTCTCTTTTTGAAAATACTTTTAGTAATACTTAATTCTGAAAACAACCGGTCTTCAACAATTTGAAGCCCTTGAAGATTCTTCCCTACAAAGGTCAAGGTAAAGTTGAGATTAAGACTATTATCATCTAAAAACGAAAAATTATTTGCCAGAATGCTATAATTAGACCATTGTTCAAGTTCAATTCTCTCTGTCCCAAAACCATTTTCTTCAGAAATATTGAAAAAAGAGGTTACAAAATAAAGATTCCAATTATCTGTTGGGTAATAATCAAAGGCAAAATCAAAACCAAAATCCACAGTTTTATCAAGATTTACAGGTGTGTAAGCCAAAATATTATTGTCATTATCTTGTCTTGGGATTTCACTAATAGCACCATCATAATTCATATAATAGGCTTCGATTGTAAAGTGCTCTAGGAAGTTTGTTCCAATAACAAAATGGTCTTGAAATGTAGGTTGAAGTGCAGGATTACCAACAACAGTTGTGTTTTCGTTTAAGAAGAAAACAAAAGGATTGAGATCGGTATAACTAGGACGCATTATGCTTCGCTTATAATTTCCGTATAAGCTAAAATTATCAGAAAAGTTATGAGAAATACTAATGTTAGGGAACCATTCAAAATAATTCTGGGTGTTTGTTTGGTTTAATGTTGGTGAAAAACCATCGACATCTGTTTGTTCGGCTCTAAGTCCTAAAATCAAATCCCATTTATCCCATGATTTGCTATAATTAACATAGGCAGCAAAGATGTTTTCGTCATAATCAAAAGCGTTACTGTTTGCGGTGTTTAAGATTTCTACACCGTTGTCTAAATCTAATCTATTAATTGAACTTTCAGTATTAATATTCGACAATTTTAAACCAGTATCAAATGAAGAAGATTCACTTAATGGTAAACTGTAATCTACCTTTGCTGTGTATATTTGAGTATCCTGATTGGCATTTGTATTAAACTCGGAATTAAGACTATTATCAACTTGATAATTCTGAATTACATTTTGATTACGACTGTAATCGTACACTGTGTAGTGACCATTAAAAGAAAGACTACCTCCATAATTAAATTCTGTTCTTAAGTTAAAATCTGTACCAATGTTTAACTTATCATCACGAGATAATCCATTTGCTATAAAGCGTTCTAAAAAACTAGAATTGGCATCAGTAATGTCTGTAATATCTGTAATTCTATATTTAAAGTAAGGAGTAAACAAACCTGTTGAGGTAAGACTAAGAGTTGTTTTTTTACTTAAATAATAATCAAAATTAAGATTAATATTGTGAGTTTCTGACCATGTGTTTCTGTCTCCGTCAGAGTTCCAGATTTGATCTATGTTGTTGTTTGTATCTAAATAATCGATAGTACCTTGTTGTTCTCTATTAATTTTTTGGCTTGTGTAACTGTAATTTACATTAAGATTAATTTTATTGTTTTTAAAAAAATGACTTGTGGCACCATTATATCTAGGAAAAACACCTTGAGTATAGTTTGTAGCAATACTTCCACGATAACCTGTCACCAAGTTTTTACTCATGATGATGTTTATTACGGAACCACTATCGGCATCATAACTTGCTGGTGGATTTGTAATTACATCAACAGACTTTATGCTGTTAGCTGGCGCACTTTCTAAAAGCTGAATTAACTCCTGAGAGGTCAATTGCACCCGACGATTATTAATAAAAACGGTCGCTGGTGAACTTTTAATATTGATACTTCCATCAGATACGATTATACCTGGTGTATTTTTTAAAACTTGAAGCGTAGTCCCTTCTGTCAGTGCTGTATTCTCAACATTAAAAGTTAAGCGATCAGGTTTTCGGGTTATGGTTGGCCGTTTGGCAGTAATAGTAATTGTATCTAATGCTTCAGAGTCTTCAACTAAAACTGTCGTTTCTAATTGAGTGTCTTTAGAAAGAATAATTGGTATTTCAATAGTTTTAAAACCAATAAAACTCGCTTTTAAAATGTAATTGCCTTTAGTGAGGGAATTGAGTTCAAAAACACCATCGTTATTAGTACTTGTCCCTTTTATAAAGGAATTGTCCTCAGCATTTTCAACAATAATATTTACATAAGATAAGGGCTGTTGCGCCTCGTCAATAACTTTTCCTTTTAAAAAAAAATTTTGTGAAAACACAGAAAGACCAAATACTAAAAGTATTGTAGTAAGTAGGGGCTTCAATTTGTATTCTTTGATTTAGTTAGTAATAAGGCACAATATACAAATAGTTTTTGACTTCAAATTGCGGAAAAACCGCAGTTAACAGTTATTTTCTTCTACTTTTTGGTAGTCAAGCCACTTCTAAAACGATTATATTTGCACAAGAAAAATTGCATAAGAAAAGATTACATGAAGAATATTAGGAATTTTTGCATTATTGCGCATATCGATCATGGTAAAAGCACACTTGCCGATAGGTTATTAGATTATACAGGTTCGGTTACAGCTCGCGAAAAGCAAGACCAACTTTTAGACAGTATGGACTTGGAGCGCGAACGTGGTATAACCATTAAGTCACACGCCATACAAATGGACTATACCTATGAAGGCCAAGATTATGTTTTAAACCTAATTGACACACCTGGTCACGTAGATTTTTCATACGAAGTATCACGTTCAATTGCCGCTTGTGAAGGTGCGTTATTGATTGTTGATGCAGCACAAAGCATACAAGCACAAACAATTTCAAACTTATATTTAGCCTTAGAGAACGATTTAGAGATTATTCCGGTTTTAAATAAAGTCGATTTGCCAAGTGCAAACCCCGAAGAAGTTACTGATGATATTGTAGATTTATTAGGTTGCGACCCCGAAGAAGTGATTCACGCTAGTGGGAAAACAGGATTTGGTGTTGACGATATTTTACAAGCCATTATAGAGCGTGTTCCTGCGCCAAAAGGTGACCCAGACGCACCACTACAAGCCTTAATTTTTGATTCTGTTTACAATACATTTAGAGGTATAGAAACCTATTTTAGAGTTTTTAATGGCGAAATAAAAAAGGGACAAAAGATAAAATTTGTTGCTACAGACAAAGAATATTTTGCTGATGAAGTAGGGACTTTAAAACTCAACCAAATACCAAAAAAAAGCGTCAAAGCTGGTGATGTTGGGTATTTGATTACAGGAATTAAAACAGCAAAAGAAGTAAAAGTAGGAGATACCATAACTGATTTTGCAAATCCAACTACAAATATCGTTGAAGGTTTCGAGGATGTAAAACCCATGGTTTTTGCGGGTATTTACCCGGTCGATACAGAAGATTACGAAGAGTTGAGAAACTCGATGGAAAAACTACAACTTAATGATGCGTCTTTGGTATTTCAGCCAGAAAGTTCAGCAGCTTTAGGTTTTGGTTTCCGATGTGGATTCTTAGGAATGTTACATATGGAAATTATTCAAGAACGTTTGGAGCGCGAGTTTGATATGACGGTCATTACAACCGTACCTAACGTGTCTTACCACGCTTATACCAATAAAAATCCTGATGAAGCATTTATCGTCAACAATCCAAGTGATTTGCCTGAAGTGACGACCGTAAATCGTGTCGAAGAACCCTATATAAAAGCAACCATTATTACCAAAGCAGATTTTGTGGGTAATGTGATGAGTTTGTGTATCGAAAAACGCGGTATGATTATTAATCAAACCTATTTAACGACTGAACGTGTAGAGCTTATTTTTGAAATGCCATTAGCTGAAATTGTATTTGATTTTTACGATAGATTAAAGACCGTTTCTAAAGGTTATGCATCTTTTGATTATTCGCCAATAGGTATGAAAGTGTCTAAACTCGTTCGCTTGGATGTCTTACTGAACGGACAACCTGTTGATGCACTTTCGGCATTAATACATGCGGATAACGCACACAATATTGGTAAAAAAATGTGCGAAAAGTTGAAAGAATTAATTCCGCGTCAGCAATTCGATATTCCGATTCAAGCAGCAATTGGAGCAAAAATTATTGCGCGTGAAACGGTAAAAGCATTGCGTAAAGACGTAACCGCAAAATGTTATGGTGGAGATATTTCGCGTAAACGTAAACTTTTAGAAAAGCAGAAAAAAGGGAAGAAACGCATGAGACAAGTTGGTAATGTCGAAATACCACAACAAGCATTTATGGCGGTTTTAAAGTTGAATGATTAAAATGAAATTGAGAATTTTAGGTTTTAGTATACTTGCATTAGGAGTTATTCCATACTTTCTTGGGCTGTTTTCTGATTATAATGTTGATTTTATTTTTGGGATTCTTTCTGCTATTGGGCTTGGATTAGCACTTGGTTTCTTTTCAAAAAAGAAAACTTCTTAAGTACAATTTTTCGTGTAGAGAATATTTAAGTTATTTTGTCATTTGGAGCGTGGTCGAGAAATCTCATTATTATTTAAAAAATATCTTAACTAAAATTGATATTTTCAGTTGTATTCTAAAATGAACTTATCCTATTGGGAAATAAAATCATGGTTATCTAACGTCGACTTTACAATCGTTGGTAGTGGCATTGTAGGTCTTAGCTGTGCATTACAACTAAAAGAACGCTTTCCAAAGTCTAAAATTCTAATTCTTGAAAAAGGTATTTTACCTCAAGGCGCAAGTACTAAAAATGCAGGTTTTGCCTGTTTTGGGAGTTTAAGTGAATTGATTGAGGATTTAAAAACACATACAGAAGTTGAGGTTTTTAGTCTGGTAAAACAACGTGTTGAAGGCTTAAAATTACTACGCCAAACACTCGGAGATTCAAATATTGATTATCAAGAACTCGGTGGTTATGAATTATTTACTAAAGAAGATAAATCACTTTACGAGGAATGCTTAAGCCGAAAAGATGAGGTTAATGATTTACTGAAACCCATTTTCAAAGCTGAGATTTTTAGTTTCAAGAACAATCAGTTTGGTTTTAAAAATATTCAACCAAAACAAGGGTTTAACCAATTTGAAGGGCAGATTGATACCGGTAAAATGATGGTTTCGCTTACAAACAAAGTATTACAAAAAGGTATTAAAATCTTAAATGCTACGACTGTAGAGAGCTACTCAGAAGGCGCAAATTTCGTGAAAGTAAAAACCAATTACTTTGAGTTTACAACAGGCAAATTATTGATTGCAACAAATGGTTTTACTTCAAAATTATTAGATGAAAATGTAAAACCAGCAAGAGCTCAAGTATTGATTACAGAACCAATAAAAAACTTAAAAATTAAAGGCACGTTTCATTTAGAAAAAGGCTATTATTATTTTAGAAATATAGACAATCGAATACTTTTTGGAGGTGGAAGAAACCTTGATTTCAAAGCAGAAGAAACTACAGAATTAGAGCAAACAGAGCTTGTAAAAAATAAGCTTAAGGAAATACTCAGAACTACAATTTTACCTAATCAAGATATAAAAATTGACCAGTATTGGTCAGGTATTATGGGGGTTGGCTCACAAAAAAAACCAATTGTAAAGCAGCTAAGCAGTAACCTATACTGTGGTGTAAGACTTGGAGGAATGGGTGTGGCTATTGGTAGTTTAGTGGGTAAAGAATTAGCAGATTTAGTTTAGTCATGCATCTAAAAGAAAAATTATACCAGCAATGTCAAAATGCACTTAACAAACGTTTAGAAGTTATTAAAAGCACCGTTTCTGATATTCAAAATTCTCTACAATCTGAAACAAAAAGTACCGCAGGAGATAAGCACGAAACAGGTCGAGCAATGCTTCAATTAGAACGAGAAAAGGCCGGCAATCAATTAGCTGAACTACAAAAACAAATAGAAATACTACATAAAATAAACGCCCACGTGTCGCATAGTAAAGTCGCATTAGGCAGTATTGTAAAAACATCAGACTCAAATTACTTTATAGGCGTAAGTGTTGGTGAAATAAAAACGAAAAATGAATCTTTTTATGGAATTTCAGCGGCAACACCAATCGGAAGGCTTTTAATGTCTAAACAAGTCGGAGATACTATTCAGTTTAGAGCGCATCAATTTACAATTACTGAGATTTTGTAACACAATTCTATTAATTATTGTTTTAACTTCACGCTACAATTATTTGTTATGAAACGCGCATGCTAAACATATTATCACCCAAAGGAATGATTAATAGCGAACAGCATGTGTCCTTAAAAAAACAATACATATAAACACATGAAACCTCCATTACGGCGCAAAAATAATTTTAGAGGAATCCGTCACAAAAGGATATGAATAATTAAAAAAAGTCCGTCTATTATTACCTTAGGGTATTATTAACAAAA
>NZ_JABDQL010000114.1 GCF_013042245.1 Winogradskyella sp.
AGGCGCCCCAGCTATAGACGGAGCACAAGTAAGTGCAAAAGTCTTAAAGCACCTTAAAGGTGACAAGGTTATTGTTTTCAAAAAGAAAAGACGTAAAGGTTACCGTGTTAAAAATGGACACAGACAAGCTTTAACTGAAATCGTAATCGAAGGTATTACAGCTTCTGGAGCTAAAAAAGCTGAACCAAAAAAGGAAACTAAAAAAACTGAACCAAAGAAAGAAACAGCAGCTGAGCCTCAAGATTTGAGTAAACTTACTGTTGCAGTATTAAAAGAGATGGCTAAAGCAAAAGGTCTTGAAGGTATTTCTTCTATGAAGAAATCTGACTTAATTGCTGCTTTAAGCTAAATATTAACAATATAAAACCTTAAGACAATGGCTCATAAAAAAGGAGTTGGTAGTTCTAAAAACGGTAGAGAATCAGAATCGAAACGCTTAGGTGTTAAAATTTTTGGTGGTCAAGCTGCTGTGGCAGGAAACATTATCATTAGACAACGTGGTAATACGCATCACCCAGGTGAAAATGTATACCAAGGCAAAGACCATACTTTACATGCAAAAGTTGATGGTTTAGTAAAATTTACTAAGAAAAAAGACAATAAGTCTTATGTTTCTATTGAGCCTTTTGAAGCTTAATTAAAACATTCTCATAATTTAAAAAACCCTTTCTTTACGGAAAGGGTTTTTGTTTGTATTATCTTAGTGTACACTTAACGATTTAAACAATCTGCATCTTCTTCAACAGGAAACTCGCATTCATATTTTGGCAAACACCTTGTTTGAGTTTGTAATCAAAGTAAAGCTCATCGTTTACAATTTGTGCATCAAAGAAATAATTTTTTACAGGTTCTAATTCAGATTCAATTTCTGTGAGACTTAAATCATGTGTCGCAATAATTCCTGTAGCATTAAGTTTTACTAGTTTTTCTACAAATTTTCTGGAGCCAATAGCTTTATCTGTGCTGTTTGTCCCTTTTAAAATTTCATCAAGAATGATGAAATAATTATTATCTTCCGCTATAGTATCTACAATAAATTTTAAACGCGTTAATTCACTAAAAAAGTAACTACTATCGTCAGTTAAAGAGTCTGTTGTACGCATGCTCGTAATTAATTTTATAGGCTTATACCTACTTTCCTTTGCACAAACAGGCAAACCAACATTAGCCATAACAATCTGTAATGCAACAGTTCTTAAAAAGGTACTTTTTCCGGCCATATTGGCTCCTGTGACTATAAAAAACTGTTCTTGTTGTAATTTTAAATCACTAGCTACACGCTTATTTGCGTTTAAAAGTGGATGACCTAAATCTTGTGCGAAAATAGTATGCTTTTCTTCAGTTATCTTCGGGTACGAGAACTCCTGATGGTTAAAGGCATAATTTCCAAAACTATTATACGCATCAAAAAATGTAACAACCCCAAACCAATCTTCAACCTTATTTGAGTAGGTTTGTATCCATTGCTCGATATAGTATGTTTGCCTGATGTCCCATAGAAAATAACCATTACCCAAAACAGCAGAAATTAGATTATTCCTATTATCTAAAGCATCAATATGCTTGGAGAATTTAGAAAAAATATCAGATGCTTTTTTACCATCGAGCTGAATTCGGTTTTGCTGTGTTTTTAATAATTTCGAAGAAAACTCAATATTTTCAATAGCGTTTAACAACTGCGCATATTGCCTAAAGGTTTCCTTGGCTTTTGAACTGTGTTGTGCAACATTATTAATACCCTTTAAACAGCTTGCCGTTAAGGCCAAACCTATCAATAACCAATACCCTAAATAAGAAATTGGAATAATTTCGGTAATAGCCAAACCTAAAATTAGGGCTGAAAAAAAACTAAAACCAACAGTTACAAAAAACCATGTTTTACTTAAAAAAGGCTTATAGTCCTTAAGCCACTTAATAATACTCACTGCGGTGTCTTCAACCTCAACACCTTGAGCAATGGCTGAATAGTTTTGTCGCCATTCGGGTTTTTCCGATAATTCTCTTATAGCGTTTTGACGTTCACTAATCCCTAAAATATCATTTGCTAAAAGGTTATCTACAAGTTTTTGAGTGCCTTCTTTTATGGTGGTTCTATTTACAAACTGAAAAAAAGAACCAATGCCAAACAGATCAATGTCTAAACTGTAAAAATGCTTTGGATTTTGATATTTTGAACCATCTCCTCTATCGTAAAAATCGCCAAAAGCTATTTTAAGTTCTTCTTCATTTATTTTTACAAGACGTTTGTATTGCGAACGTTCTGCTTTTAAATCGATATATTTGGAAAGTAACACTAAGAAAAGTGCAACACCCACAACTCCAATTCCTAACGCTGTCTGCCATTGACTGAAAGTGAAGTAAATACCAGTAACTGTTACTACAAAAATTCCCAAGCGCAATAAACTGTATAGACTTAAAGTTTTAAAAAGTTTCTTTGACTTCGATTGGTAAGCTAATAACTGTGTTTTATAAAATTCTGATGGGTTTTGCATTGTCTAAATTCTTGTTGGGAAGATAATAAAAAACTGAGCTCTGGAATTAATCTCTACACATTAAAGAAAAAAATCTGGAACACTCGAACTGACGTTATTTTAATTAGTTTAAAATATGATAAAGTTGTGGAATTATAACCCTTTTGCATCCAAATCTCTCAATACTTGATAAATTATACGTACTGCATTTTTATAAAATTCTGGTGTAATGTATTCGAAATCATCTGTTGGTTTGTGATATGAAGCATGATCTTCATTCCCAAAGTATAAAAATGGAATCTCTGCTTTATGAAATGGACCATGGTCTGAAGAAAACGTCCAATCTGGTTTACCGTCAGTACCATCATGCCCTACAAGCAATTTAGTTTCCGTTGGATTTTTAAAATCTGAAATTAATGATTCTAGTTTTTCTGTATAACGACTACCAACAACTAAGTTTTCGTTGCGTCCGCAGGACGAACAATGAAAACTCCTGTTGAACGGAACCGTTGAATTTAGAAATAATCTTAGTAAAACAGCCCTATTGGGGATATCGCTTTTGGGATAGTGGTG
>NZ_JABDQL010000116.1 GCF_013042245.1 Winogradskyella sp.
CGCTCGAACTAGCATTTTTGTGTAAGTATTTGATTAACGCAGCCCCACATTCCATATCGAGCGACAGTCGAGATATCATTTGTATTCTGAGCTCCCCAAGCGTTCTCGACTCCCGCTCGAACTGGCATTTTTGGCACGTATTTGATTAAAACAACCTTTTTTAATATCGAGCGACAGTCGAGATACCTCAAGCGTTCTCGACTCTCGCTCGAACTGGCAGGTGGTTAAGTATTAGAAAGAGAGCCTCCTAAATTCCATATCGAGCGACAGTCGAGATATCATTTGTATTCTGAGCTCCCCAAGTGTTCTCGACTCCCGCTCGAACTGGCATTTTTGGCACGTATTTGATTAAAACAACCTTTTTTAATATCGAGCGACAGTCGAGATATCATGCATTCTCTGAGCTCCCCAAGCGTTCTCGACTCCCGCTCGAACTAGTAGGTGGTTAAGTATTAGAAAGAGAGCCTCCCACATTCCATATCGAGCGAGAGTCGAGATATCAAAACCTACCGCATGCAATAATCATCCCATACGGATGCGTTGGAAAGCGCCCCCTGATGCAGCAAATAGTGCATCCGGTAGCGTTTGTTGCCAGCTAAAAAAACAAAAAAAACCCTGCGCCACCATGAGGTGTGTGCAGGGTTCTAAATACTATGACGGCAGGCCTCTAACTCACGCGTGCAAACTTCAGAACTTTTAACATGTTCTTCAGTTTTACGGAGGGTCTAAAGAGTACCCGTCCTTTAGTAATCCCATCGGCAGAGACGGCTTCTGGGCTATCATAGCCGTTAGAGCTTATGCTCACCTGAAAATTACCCAAACGGCCCAAGCGCACAATACGCCCTTGACGAAGCTCTCTAATAATATTCACTTCAAGGATATTCAGTGCCGCCAGGCAATCCGTGGTAGAGAGTGCCGATTGCTCGGAAATCATTTCTGCTAAAGTTTCAAAATCCACACTCCCATTAGGGACCACTGCGGCATAATATTTTGCAGGGGCAACCAGGTCCTGCGGATTTTTTCTCGGTTGCGATTTATAATTTATTGCCATTGTTACAATATTAAAAAAATACAGCATTTAAAATAGGCTGCTGTATGGACGCCTTGTTGTTACGCCTTTATACGCGGTGGGTGGGACCACCTTGTCTGTTGCGTTTATAACAGTACAACTGCAGAGCTATGGCTCTCAGGCGGAGTTGTATATACCTAAGTCATAATGGGTGTCGGCAGCAAAGAGGCGACTTGCTTTTTAAAAATTTAACTAATTTTTTTTGGCAAGCTCAAGGGTGGAATGTAATTTTAACGTCGCTAAACAAACTACGCACACCCTGAGTGTTGCCGGTTTTTTAAAAAAGTCTTAGACCGCCTACTGTGTTCTAAGGCTTTTTTCATTATGACCAAAGATAATACACAAGCACTAAATTTACATACAAAGTTATCAACATTCATACACATAAAAGACGTTTTAAACCACCTGTTTTTAACCAAACACAATTTAACCACCACTACCCTGTAAGCCCTATAAAAGCTCTTAAAAAGACGTTTATATTGATTGGCCTTACTTTAGAAAAAATACCGAATGCCCATACGCTAACTGCGTTTTTGTTTATAAGCTATAACACTAAGGCCACGTATTTTTAACCTCTTCCTTAAGACCTTAGCTATATTTTGGGGTGATAAAGGCTTAAAAATTAACTGAATTATACCCTACATCATTTTAATTTTACGACCTTTGTTAAATTAATTTTTTTAAGCATACGCAACGGGATGGCGTTAGGTTAAAAAGAATTTACTCCTTAGCAATGGATTATAGACATGAGTCATAAGATAGCCATAATAGGTTTAGGCTATGTAGGCCTTCCGTTAGCAGTTGAATTTGTAAAAAAATATCAGGTCGTTGGATTTGATATTAACCAAGATAGAGTACACGAACTTAACCAAGGCCACGATAGCACACTAGAAGTTAACGACCATGAGTTATCTAAAGTTTTAGACGTAAACGAAAAGGTTGGTTTGAAACTCTCTTGTGACGTCAATGACATCAAGGATTCTAACATTTATATAGTAACTGTACCAACTCCAGTAGATAGAAATAAGAGACCTATTTTAACACCACTTGTAAAAGCCTCAGAAACAGTAGGAAAGATTCTAAAACAAAATGACATTGTTATATACGAGTCAACGGTATATCCGGGAGTTACGGAAGACGAATGTGTCCCGGTACTAGAAAAGTATAGTGGCCTTAAATTTAATGTAGATTTTTTCTGCGGTTACTCTCCAGAGAGAATCAACCCTGGAGATAAAAAACATACAGTTGCCAATATAAAGAAGGTGACATCGGGTTCAACACCAAAAATTGGAAAAATAGTTGATGACCTATATAAATCAATAATAACAGCAGGAACTCACTTAGCTCCAACGCTTAAGGTTGCAGAGGCATCAAAAGTTATAGAAAATGCACAAAGAGATGTTAACATAGCTTTTGTTAACGAGTTGGCAATTATATTCAATAAATTGGGCATTGATACACATGATGTTCTTGAGGCAGCAGCTACAAAATGGAATTTTTTACCATTTAAACCAGGCTTAGTTGGAGGTCATTGCATTGGAGTTGACCCATTTTATTTAGCCAAGAAAGCACAAGAGGCAGGCTATTATTCTGAAATTATTTTAGCAGCAAGAAGACTAAATGATAGCATGGCGGAATTTGTAGCAACAGAGATTTTAAAATTAATGGTCAAAAATAATATCAATCCAAATGCTGCAAATATTTTAATGCTAGGTTTTACATTTAAAGAGAACTGCTCTGATATAAGAAACACAAAAGCTATTGATTTGTATAATTCACTCTCACAATACAATTCAATAGTACACGTTTATGATCCAAAAGCAAATAGAGAAGAAGTTAAATCATGTTATGATATCGAATTACTACCAGAATTAGTAAAATTTTACGATGTTATTATTTTAGTTGTAGGGCATAGCGAATTTTTAGAATTAGACTTAGGAAAACTTAGAACTGAAAATAGTTTTGTTTATGATGTCAAGGGAATTCTTCCTAAAAATATCATAGAAAACAGACTTTAAAGAGAGTTTATTTAATTAGTTGCAAGCTTTATTATATGATTAAAAAACAAAACCACATACTCATAGTCACTTTATTTTTACTGTTAGGTTGCGGAAAGGAAAGTAAATACTGGTCATTTAGACCAAATGAAAACACAGGTAAGGATGCAATAATTTCTGCTGGAAATCCGAAGGAAAACTTTGCTACATCAGCTAATTTGCATATGCTATCTTTATCAGTAAATGACTCCATACCTAACGATCAAAGGTTTTTATTAAGATTTGGATTTAGAACAATTCCAGAAAATACCGTCATAGATTCTGCATTTATATATCTTTTTGCATTGGAGGCTGGCCACTTAGGGAAAAATAATTCTTTTGTAACTTATGAAATTGATGAGTTTTGGATAACTAAAGAGGTTAATTGGGAAAACCAACCATCAATAAGACAAAACACTAGACGTGAATACGAAGCTCCTAAAGACAAAAATCAAAATTATAAAATTGATGTTACAGACTTTGTAAACGATGTACTAAGAAAAAAAATAGAAAACCATGGATTTCTTTTTAGGTTGGAAGATGAGAAAAAATCATATAAGGGTTTAAAATTTCATTCAAGTAACAGCAAAACAGAAAAACTTAGACCTAAACTAGAAGTTTTCTATAAAGAATAGCGCTTTTTTACTTAATGGATAAATCTATAAATCACATAGTGCTAAGAAATTTTTTATTTAACTTCATTTTAATAATTTTTTTATCATATGATTTTATTGTAAAAGTGATAGTAGATTTTTATGAATATAAATTACTCTATAATTACGTTATTGTTTTTAAAGTTATAGTAATGTTCATATTACTATTAGAAATTAAACTTAAAATGATAAAAATTGAATTATTAATTCCTGTCATCTTTTTATCTATAGCATATTTAGTAACACAATTATCATCACATCAGGTTTTGAATGCAGAGGATATAAAGTTTAATGGTTATTACTTTATAAGTAGTACTTTTTCAATACTGTTTTTAATTTATTTAAAGCAGAAACACCAAAACTTAAATATAGAAAAAGTAGTAAACAGCTTTTTAGTTTTTATGATAATTAACTCAATTTGTGTAATAATAGGATATTTTTTCGAAATTGATTTTTTTGAGTCTTACTTTAGAGGTAATAGGTTTGGTTATTCGGGTATGTTATTATATCATCATGAGATTGGATATGTTTTTTTTATAGCAATTATGTTGGCATATTACAAATTAACTAAGAAAATAACACTTTTCAATCTACTAAGCTTTTCTTCGATTTTTTTATCCTCATTTTTATTTGGAACAAAAAAAACTGTTTTCTTCTCGTTATTTTTTGTTGCTTTTTTGTTTGTAAAACACCTCAGTAATTACAAATCGGTTATTTCGATTAGTTCAATAGCATTAGTTCTCGGTTTGTTTTTTCGTAACACACTATTAAATATATATAATGCATATCACGAAATGTTTTATTCTATTTACCTAAAGGATGGATTTTGGAGCTCATTTTTATCACATAGGAACAATCTCTTAATAGAGAAATATATTCCCTATTTTATTGATGAAAAAGGCTTTAAATCGTTATTTTTTGGGTTTCCATTGTTTAATAATCACAGATCTGAATTAGAGTTTTTTGATTTATTTTTATTTTTTGGAATATTTGGCCTAGTGGCCTATTATTTTTATTTTAAATTGCTTCTTAAAAATAAAAGTAAAACTTCTTTTTTTTTAGTATTGTGTTTATTGTTTGGGTCACTATTTTCTGGTAATTTGTTAGCAAGCGCTAATGTAATGACTCTACTGATTTTAACGATATACTATATAAACCAAAACCCAAAGACTTATGAGGGCTATTAAAGATGGTATTTATGCTACACTCGATGTTGTTTTTGCACCAATTCTTTTAGTTGTAGCGACACCAATTTTTATTAGTCAAGTTGGTATAGAGCAGTATGGCTTATGGATACTAATAAATAGTATTTTAGCATCTTTATCAATTTTTAATTTTGGAATAAACGAGACTATAATCAAATTTATTTCAGAGGCTAAAAGTAACGCTAATTACAATGAACAACAGAAAATACTAAGCTCTATATTAGTCTTTTTAATACTCCTCGCTACATTAGTATTAGGCTTGTACTATATATTTTATTTTATAAACTCTTTCACTGAATTTTTTAAGTTTAACGAAGTCCTTAAGATACTACCCTATGCAATTCCACTGTTTTTTATAAAGCAAATTGAACAAGCACTGTTTGCACTTCATAAATCTCATGAAAATTTCAAACAACTAGCAAAGCAATCTTTTATTTCTAAATTTATATTATACAGTACCCAAATCATCGCAGTTTATATTTTCTCGCAAGTAGACTTAGTGTTCTTAATGTCATCAATATTCGCTTTTATTTATTTGATTATCCAGTTTCTTATATTGAAAAAAAAATACGGACCTATTTTTCATTTTAAGTTTGCTAGTTACAAAAAATTTAAAAGCATGTTAGATTATAGTAAATGGGCTTGGTTTTCTAGCACAATATTAATTTTTAATGCCCATGTAGACAAGTGGATTGTTAGTGCGTTGTTGGGACTTAAGTTCTTTGCCTATTATGCTATAGGAGTTTCTGTATTAAATCAACTAAAAACAATTTTAACGGCCTCCGTTTCATGGATTTTCCCTAGAATTTCAGGAAATCAAGTTTCTTATTCTAATCAAGCAAAATCTCATTTACATCTTACTATCTTTGTTTCTTTTGCAGGATTATTTGTAAGTTTTTTTTTAGAAAAAATAGATTTTTTCTTTTTGAGATGGTTAGGGTCAGAAACTTTTCAGAACAGTAAAGTATTATTACACACCTTTTTGTTGTTATTGCCTGTCTGGTTAATGTCTTCTGCTTCCTACTATTACCTTTTAGGTTTAGGGATTGTAAAAAGGAAATTTTTTATAGACTTAATGGTGTTAATTTTAAGAGTTTCAGTAGCATTCATTGCAATTTTGAGTCTTAATTTTAAGAGTTGGCCAGTACTTTTTGTTATACCAATTTTATTCGAAGTAATGTTGTATGTACTAGCTATTAATAAAAAGGTTAAATTAAATATAGGATACTTTTCTTTATTAGTAATTCTTAACTTAACAATACTAACACTACGTTACTTAAATGTACTATAATTATATAAATAGTTTTGATGTATAGGGAAATTAAAGGTTTTAATGTTTTAGCAAGTTTAGTAGTTGCGTTATTTTTTTTCCCTTCAATAACCTTTGGAACCCTTGAGGCAGAAGTTTTCCCGTGGGGTATAATTCTATCTTTATTGATATTGATAAAGCAAAGAAAGATTAATGTGTATTACTTGTTCTTTTTATTAATACTGCTTATTAATATTTTATACTCTACAATTATATATTTTGGAGAGTTAAAGATTCCAGAAGTTATAAGATCAATTTTTGCTTACTTAAATAGTAGTTTATGTTTAGTGGTTTTTTATCAAGCGTCAGAAACATCTACTTTAAAGACTTTGAAATTAGTAAAAAAACTATTTCAATTCCTATTAATACTCGGTTTACTTCAATTTTCTGGAATCATTACATTTTTAGATCCTGTTTTTAAATTTTTGATACCTAGAGCTAGCTCAGAGTCCCTTTCGTATGTTTCTCGAGGGGTTACATTGCTAGCTACAGAACCCGCTAGAGCTGGTGTTAGTATTACTTTTTTTTACATAGCTGTAAGAACGGTATTTTTAAAAAGTAATAAGACCTATTATGACATAGCTTTTTTAGTGTTTTTAACTATTGTTTTAAAATCTATAATGGCGCTTGGTGTATACACAGTATTTATACTATTAGTTTATAGGATGAAGTTGCTTAAAGTATTAATTATTGTTTTTGTTTTGGCTGTCTTTGTTGATGTTTTCGGAGGAGGAGGAAGAGCATTCAAAATGATAGAAAAGATAAAAAATCAAGAGAGTTTATCGGATGCTACAATGGTAGTCGTTGATTTAGCAGGGCCAAGGTTAATTTCAATTTACTCTTCATGGTTATATAGCACCCATAATCCTTTGGGTGGTGGTATAGGTTATTGGAGAACGACATCTGTTGATGCATTAAACATGACTGGTGTGGATTTTTCAAAAATCAATTATTTCAAATTTAAAGGCAATTCTAAAGCGGTCGCAACCAGATCGAGTGGTTATATATCTAACCTCGTACTTGACACTGGGATTATTGGAGTATTAATTTTTATGCTATTCTTATATGCCATTTTTAATAGATTTTGGAAAAACGGTAGAGATTCTCAAAATGTTATTTTAATTTTTATGTTTAAAATATTATTTATAGGTTCCGTAGGACCTCCAGATGCATGGATTTTAAGTATAATTGCATTAAAATATTTAGATTACAATAGAATGAATAATAATTCTTTAATTTCAAATAATGAATAGTTTACCAAATTTTTCAGTCTCTATGTCAGTTTATAAAAACGATAATCCAGATCATTTTTATAAAGCTATTCAAAGTGTGGTTAATCAAACGATAGTTCCAAATGAAATAATAGTTGTTGTCGATGGACCTATTCCTAATAATACAGAACAAATATTATCTCAGTTTGCAACTGAAAATGACTTTGTAAGAGTTGTTAAGTTAGAAAAAAATATGGGGCACGGCTATGCAAGAAATATTGGATTGCAAAAAAGCTCTTACGAATATGTAGCCTTAATGGATAGTGACGATATTTGTTTAGAAAATAGATTTGAACTTCAGCTTAATTTTTTTGAGCAGAATAAAGATATAAGTATTTTAGGAGGTACTATTGAAGAATTCTCTAAAGAAACGGACATTAATTTATCAAAAAGAAAACTCCCCGAAACTGATGCTGAACTAAAAAAATACATGAAATATAGATGCCCATTTAATCAAATGAGCGTTATGTTTAAAAAAGCAGACGTAATAAAAGCGGGAGGCTATATAGACTGGTTTTGCAACGAAGACTATTATCTATGGATAAGAATGGCACTTAAAAATTATAAGTTTCATAATCTTCAGCAAACGCTTTTAAAAGTTAGAACAAACGAAAACTTTTACAAAAGAAGAGGTGGTTTTAAGTATTTTAAGAGTGAAGCTAAGATTCAAAAGTTGATGTTCTCAAAAGATATCATATCTTTGCCCGTTTTTTTATATAATGTATCAATTAGGTTTATTGTACAAGTATTGCTAACTGAGAGGTTAAGGAAGTATTTTTTTAAAACCTTTACTAGATCGAACTAAAATTAAAGTAATGAAAAAGAATATTGTAGGTTATACAGCAGGAGTTTTTGATATGTTTCATGTAGGTCATTTAAACATATTAAAACAAGCAAAAGAGAACTGTGGCTATTTAATAGTGGCTGTTAGTCCTGATGAATTAGTATATTCATATAAAGGAAAAAAACCAATTATTTCTCTAGAGGATAGAATGGAAATTATTAAAGCCATTAAGTATGTTGACGAAGTGGTTATACAATATGATAGAAATAAGGTGAATGCATTTCATAAATATAAATTTGATGTCATGTTTGTTGGGGACGATTGGAAAGGAAACGATTTATTCGAAGAAGTTGAAAAAGAACTGATAAAGTATGGAAGTAGAGTGCATTTCTTCTCTTACACGAATAAAGTATCTTCAACCAAACTAAGATCCATTCTTAAAGAAGAAATAAAATAATATGCAGTTTACCTACAAACAACTACATAAAATTTGCAAAACAGTTGTAGAAATTAAAGACACTATTACTGCAAATAAAATTTTAGACAACAATACTACTGAAGCCGATTGGGTGGTTTTTAAGCACGATGTAGAAACCAACGTGTCTAGAGCCCTTAAAATGGCTAGAATTGAAGCGCAGTATGGTATTACGGCAACTTACTATGTGCAGGGCTATCTTTTAAAAGACAATGTTGCCTTATTAAAAGAAATAGCCAAGTTGGGGCATGAGGTGACTTACCATTATGATGTATTGGACGCCAACAATGGTGATTATATAAAAGCAAGAGAAGAATTTGTAGATTTTGTTAATGCCTTTGAGGTTAATGGTTTTAATATTGAAACACTTTGTCCGCATGGAAACCCACTCATGATAAGAAATGGGTGGAACTCCAACAAAGATTTTTTTAGAAATGATGAAATCTCAAAAGAGTTTAGTCACATGTTAGACATAGTTGTGGATTTACCAAAAACTTTAGTTTCCGAATATAAATATATTTCAGATGCAGGGTTTAAGTTTCAAATTATAGCAAATGTAGAAGATAACGACATTAATAATGGTGAAGATATTCATATTAAATCCCTCGAAAACTTTGTTGAGATTTTAAAAGAGAATAAAAAGGTGATTTTTAGTACGCATCCTCATAGGTGGAAAACATGTAGTATATCTGCTGTAATTAATAAATCCAAGTTCAAATTTATTAGAAGCGTTGCTTTATTGGTGTCTAAAAACAAGGCTATTAAAAAGTTTTTGAGTAAGTTCTACTTTTTAGCAAAAAAAATATAGCCATGACAGATGAAGAACTTCAAGGTATACACTCAAAAATACTGGTAATTGCAGAGTATTTCGACACATTTTGCAAAGAAAACGGTATAGAATACTATTTAATGGGAGGCACTGCTTTAGGAGCCATAAGACATAAAGGTTTTATTCCGTGGGATGATGATTATGATACTTTTATGGACTATAAAAACTATGCAAAGTTTAAAAAAATAGCCAAAGAAAAGTTAGATACTAAAAAGTATTATTTTCAAGAAGAAGATACGGAGGAGTTTCCTCTTTTTTTTAGTAAAGTAAGAATGCACAACACAACTTACATTGAAAAAGATGTAATTGGAAGAAATATGCACCATGGCTTGTTTTTAGACGTAATGTGCCTAAACAACACATACAAAAACAAAACATTAAGATATTTACAATACTTAGCGGCTAGAATAATTAATGCAAAGGCACTTGAGGAAAAAGGTTATATAACCACAAGCAGAAAGAAAATAATAATTCTTAAAATAGCAAAACACTTAATAACCAAAAGGATAAAAAGAAGTTTGCTTAAATTTATAAGACGATTAAACAATAAAGAAACCAAATACATAGGGCATTTTTTTGGAAGGGCACCATTTAAAAGAACTTCTTTTAAAAGAAGTTTAATAGGAAGCGGTAAGCATGTTAAATTTGAATCTTTATCACTTCCTGTATTTACTAATGTAGAAGACTATTTAAAAGTTAGGTACGGTGATAGATTTATGGAGCTGCCTTCAGAGAAAGTTAAAAGTCAATATCCGTCTCACGCCTATATTGTAGATTTAGAGAACTCATTCGAAAAATATTTATAAAAGTAATAAGCTGTATTTATGAAAATTGGAATTTATTCTGACATACACGATAATATTTCAAATTTAGAAAAGACTCTTCAATATTTCAAAAACAATGCTATTGAGCATACGTTTTTTTGTGGTGATTTTTGTTCGCCAATCCCGGCAAAAGTAATTGGTAATAGCGGCATTATAACACATTGTGTTTTTGGTAATGGTGATGGTGATCGGTATACTATAAAAAACCTTGCTTTTAATCAGTTTAAAAACCTAAAACTTAACAATGAATATGCAGTTATAGAACTGAATAATAAGAAAATAGCGATGACGCATTATCCGTTTTATGCAAATTCACTTGCAAGAACAGGCGACTACAACTTGGTGTTGTGCGGTCACACACACGAAGCTAAAGTTGAGCAGATAAAGGAAACATGGCTTATTAACCCAGGTGAAGTTATGGGTTGGAAAGGAAATGCCTCTTTTGTTGTGTTCGATTTTAAAAAAAACAGTGTAGAGGTTATTAAGATTGACGATTTATAATTTGTAGTTAATGGACAGTCGTGAATCAAAAATCATCAATAAAACACCTTATACCTTCCTTGTTTTATTAGCATTTTTACCATTATTAAATGTAAACACATTATCCATATTAATATTTCTGTTTTATTTTTTTGCGATAGTTTTTAGAACCAAAATAATAAAAGAAAATTTTCAAAAGATAGGTTTTAAACCATTAATTATTAATGTGTTATTTTACATCCCATTAATAGTTTCATTAACATACACCCCGGTAATAAATAAAGGCTTAGATGTTATTGTGAGAGAAATCTCCTTTCTTTTAATGCCATTAGTTTTATTTTATTCCCTTAAAACCTCCAAAAAACTATTAAAAACACTTTCGTTTATTTTTATATTATCTAATACCTTGGTGGTAATCTATCTCTCACTTAAACTAAATCTTTTTGGTGTTTTTCTAGATAATCCATCAGAGTTTTTTAATCAACGTTTTTATATAGACATTGTAAAAGAAGATTATAAAGATTGGCACCCGACATATATTGGTTTAAATAATTTAGTTTCGACATTAATACTTTTAAATTATATCTTCAAAACATCCAAAGTAAAACACAAAACATTTGCGATAATCATTGTTTTTGTGTTTTTGGTTTTCTCTCTAATATTAAATTCTAGAGTAATTTTCTTCATTAACTTGATAATTTTGCCATTATTTGTAATACTAAAACTTAAAAAGATAAAGTATAAAATAGTTACTGTAGCCATTGGATTTATTGCATTACTTTTACTGTTTAATATTTCAAAAACTAATAGATTAGGGCGAATTTTTATTGAACCTATAAATAAAGATGTTGAAAGCGTGAGTTTTAAAAAACTATTTGGGGTAAGGTATGCTATTCAAGAGTGTAGTTTAGAGCTAATATCTGACAAACCTATTCTGGGTTATGGTGTGGGTTATGAGAAAGTGTTATTGCCAATATATTGCTTAGAAATCAAAAACTTTAAAAATCAATACCTTAATAATAATTATAGTTCACACAGTGTTTATTTGTTTTTGTTGTTTTCGGCAGGAATACTTGGACTTCTACCCTTTCTGTTTTTAATGTCAAATAACCTAGTCTTAAGTATAAAAAAAAGAGATTTAATGTATGCCTCAATACTGATTATTTTTACACTTGTTTTTCTTACAGAAAACTACTTTATTAGGATTAATGGTATTTTGTTATTTTCTTTTTTAAATAGTCTCTATTACCAAAAAAACTCAAAATACATTGAAAAAGAGAAATAAAATCGTAAAAAGGATGTTTGACTTAACATTGTCGTTTATTGGTCTAATTTGTTTTGGATGGCTTATTGTAATAACTGCTGTAATAGCTTGGTTAGACACTGGTTTAAGTGGGTTTTTTATGCAAAAAAGAGTAGGACAACATGGTAAACTGTTTAAGGTTTTTAAACTCAGAAGTATGAAAAAAGTTGAGGGTGTTACCACAACAGTTTCAACATCTCATGATCCAAGAATTACAAAAATTGGAAATTTTTGGCGTAAATCCAAGATGGATGAATTACCTCAATTAATTAATGTGTTTTTAGGTCATATGAGTTTTGTTGGACCAAGACCAGATGTTGAAGGTTTTGCAGATAAATTAATAGGCGAGGATAGAATTATACTTTCAATAAAACCAGGTATAACAGGACCAGCTTCAATTCACTATAGGGATGAAGAGGTTATATTGGCTAGACAAAAAAATCCAGAAGATTATAACAAAAATGTAATTTGGCCAAAAAAAGTTGAAATAAATAAAGAATACATTAAAAACTACTCTTTATTAAACGATATTAAATATATAATAAAAACAGTATTGTAAATATGAACTCTAAAATATGGTTATCCTCTCCACACATGGGAGGTACTGAACAAAACTTTGTTAATGAAGCTTTTGAATCTAATTGGGTAGCACCTCTAGGTCCAAACGTTACAGGTTTCGAAAACGATTTAGAAGATTATTTAGAAGTAGAAAAACATGTTGCTGCTTTATCGTCTGGTACAGCAGCAATACATTTAGCATTAGTTCAATTAGGCGTTGGTTTAGAAGACGAGGTGCTTTGCCAAACCTTTACTTTTTGTGGGTCAGCCAATCCCATAATGTATCAAGGTGCAATACCCGTATTTGTTGATAGTGAGTACGAAACTTGGAATATGTGTCAAAACCACTTAGAGGCCGCAATTAAGGATCGTATTTCTAAAGGTAAAAAACCAAAAGCAATTATTTTGGTGCATTTGTATGGTATGCCATCAAAAATAGACGAGCTTCTAGAGGTATCTAAGCGTTACGAAATTCCGGTTATTGAAGATGCCGCAGAAGCTTTAGGGTCATCTTATAAAGGTCAAAAATGTGGAACATTTGGAGACTATGGTATTCTATCTTTTAATGGAAATAAAATCATAACAACATCAGGTGGTGGGGCAATGGTTTGTAATACAGAAGAACAAAAGAAACAAACCATCTTTTATGCCACGCAAGCCAGAGATAATGCGCCACATTACCAACACTCTAAAGTTGGCTACAATTACAGAATGAGTAATATTAGCGCTGGGATTGGAAGAGGGCAAATGGAAGTCTTAGATAAACATGTGGGCCTTAGACAGAAAATGAATAGCTTCTATCAAGATATTTTTAAGGATTTTGAAAACATTAAAGTTTTTAAAGAAACTAATCAAGATTGTATATCTAATCATTGGTTAAGTTGTATTACTATTGAAAATAAAGGAGGTTTTAGTAAAGAGGATTTACAAAAATCTATGGAAGCCAATAATATAGAAACAAGGCCACTGTGGAAACCAATGCATTTGCAACCTATATTTAAAGAGGCCCCATATTACGGCAATAATGAAAGCGAAACTTTATTTAAAAAAGGTGTTTGTCTACCAAGTGGTTCTAATTTAACAAATGATGATAGAACTAGGATTGCTGAGGTTGTTTCTAAGCTAGCGTAACATACGCAGGTTATATTTCGCTATTCCCATTATAATTAAGATATTTGTAATAAAGTAATCAATATCTTGATGTACAAAAAATTTAAGCAAGCATTATTCTTAGTACTTGAGTCCAGTAAAAAACGACTTAACTTTAAAAACATTGGTTATCTTCCTAGATGGGTAATATTAGCGTTTGATTCTTTAATTATCGTCATCTCATTGCTTGCCACTAAAATTATAGTTAGTAAGATTAGTAATCAAATTTTTGAGTTTAATTTCACCACAACAGAGTTAGTAATCATATCAGTAAACATTATCTTTTTTATATTGTATAGAACTTATGCGGGCTTAATTAGGCATTCTACATTTTTAGATGCCGTTAGGTTTCTAGTAGCTACAATATCAACTGTAATTGTAATTTTAGTTGTTTACTATATTTATTACCTATACAAATCAGCAGAGATAATTTTTATTCCGTCATTACTTATTTATTCTGTCATTTCTTTTTGTGGCCTATTTCTATTTAGAGTCGTTGTTAAGCAAGTGTTTGAAGTTTATATAAGCTCTAGTCAAAAAGAAGGTGAGATAAATGTCTTAGTATTTGGAACAGACGATAACGCTATTGGGATAGCTAGTGCATTAAAATCCAAAAAACCTCACCGATATAATGTATTAGGATTTATAGATAAAGGCGACAAAAACAAGAGTAAACAAATTCTAGGTTTACCAATAATTAATATAGAAAGAAATATAGCTGTGACTTTAAGAATATATAAAGCTCAAGCCTTAATTCTTGCCGATAAGGAGATAACAAAAAGAGAAACTGTAGCCATTATTGATAAATGCTTGGATTATAACTTAAAAGTATACCGAGCTCCTTTATTGTCGGACATAGAGGAGAATAAAAATATAACAAGTCAGATTGAGAAAATCCAGATTGAAGATATTTTAGAAAGAGATCCTATACAATTAGACAATAAGTTAGTTGCTAAGGAAATTTTTAATAAATGTGTTTTTGTCACTGGTGGTGCAGGCTCAATAGGAAGCGAAATAGTTAGGCAAGTCGCAGGATATAAACCCAAAATATTAATCATTATTGACCAGGCAGAATCTCCTCTTTATGATATACAACTCGAAATAAAAAATAACTTTCCGAAATTAAATTTTAAGGCTGTAATAAATGATATAAGAGATTTTAATAAAACAGAAATGTTATTTCAACAGAATAATCCAGATGTAGTTTTTCATGCGGCAGCTTATAAACACGTACCCTTAATGGAAAGTTATCCATACGAAGCTATATTTGCAAACGTGTTAGGCTCAAAAAACATTGCAGATTTATCACTAAAATACGATGCTGCAAAGTTTGTTATGGTATCTACAGATAAGGCTGTTAATCCAAGTAATGTCATGGGAGCTTCCAAACGTATCGCAGAAATATATGTACAGGCGCTTCAAGAATACACCAAGAAAGATTTAAAAAAGAATACAGGCTTTGTAACTACTAGGTTTGGTAATGTTTTGGGAAGTAATGGCTCAGTTGTTCCCTTGTTTAAAAAGCAAATAGAAAAAGGTGGCCCTTTGACAATAACACATCCAGATATCATCCGCTACTTTATGACTATTTCTGAAGCTTGTCAATTGGTAATTGAAGCTGGGGCTATGGGTAACGGAGGAGAGGTTTTTATCTTTGATATGGGTGAAGCTGTAAAAATAATAGACCTCGCAAAAAAAATAATCAGACTGGCAGGTTACACGCCAAATAAGGACATGCACATTAAGGTTATAGGCTTAAGACCAGGAGAAAAGTTATATGAAGAGTTGCTCAATGACAAATCATCAACTCTACCAACCTACAATGAGAAGATAATGATTGTAAAGGTAGAAACAGATGATTATAATAAAGTTTGTAAAGATATTTCTGAGCTTATCGACTTAGCATATACTCAAGACAAAGAAAATATTGTTTCAAAAATGAAAGAAATTGTTCCTGAATTTGTTAGTATGAATTCAGATTTTCAAAAATTAGATAAAAAGATATAGGCATAGAATGAATATAACCGTAGTAGGAACAGGATATGTAGGCCTTGTCACAGGAACATGCCTTGCAGAAACAGGGAATAACGTACTTTGCATTGATATAGATCAAAACAAGATAGAGCGCATGAAAAAAGGGGAGGTGCCTATTTATGAGCCTCACTTAGATGTTATTTTCGAGCGTAATATAAAGGCACAACGTCTTAGCTTTTCAACAGAGTTACAAGACGGCTTAGACCATGGCGAAATTATATTTCTAGCATTACCTACACCAGAAGATGAAGATGGTTCAGCAGATTTAAAATATGTCTTAGGCGTAGCGGAAGACATAGGAAAACGTATCAAAGAATATAAGGTGATAGTAGATAAAAGTACGGTTCCCGTAGGCACTTCAGAAAAAGTCAGAGCAGCCATTTTAAAACACACCCATATAGATTTTGATGTGGTCTCTAACCCAGAATTTCTAAGAGAAGGCTTTGCCGTTGATGATTTTCTAAAACCAGAGCGTATAATTATAGGCTCTAGTAGTAACCGTGCCACTGAAAAGATGCAAAGGCTTTATAAACCGTATGTGCGTTCTGGAAACCCAATTATTGTCATGGACGAAAAATCTGCTGAACTTACTAAATATGCTGCTAATGCATTCTTAGCAACAAAAATTACATTTATGAATGAGATTGCTAACTTCTGTGAAAAAGTTGGTGCAGATGTAGATAAAGTTAGAATTGGAATGGGTACGGATTCTAGAATTGGGAAACGTTTTTTGTTTCCCGGTATAGGTTATGGCGGCTCGTGTTTTCCAAAGGATGTAAAAGCGCTGCATAAATCGGGAAAAAATTCTGATTACGATTTTAAAATATTAGATGCCGTTATTAAAGTTAATGCTAAACAAAAGCTAGTTTTAATGCCTAAAATTAAATCCTATTTTAATAATGATTTAGTAGGGAAAAAAATTGCAGTTTGGGGATTAGCTTTTAAACCTGAAACAGATGATATTAGAGAAGCACCAGCTTTAGAAATGATTGATGCTTTATTGAAAGAAAAATGCAAAATAACAGCCTTTGATCCTGAAGCTATGTTTAATGTAAAAGGGAAATTAGGCAGTTCAATTAGTTTTGTAGACAATATGTACGATGCCACTAAAGATGCTGATGCACTTTTAATTTGTACAGAGTGGAGTATTTTTAGAACACCTGATTTTAAAAAACTCAAAACGTTGATGAACGGAAATGTCATCTTCGATGGAAGAAATCTTTATGATGTTGATGATGTTATAAACGAGGGCTTTAAATATTATTCTATCGGTAGATAATGAATAAAGATAAACGTGTTTTAATTACGGGTGCAGCAGGGTTTTTAGGCTCTCACCTTTGTGATAAATTTATAGCTGAAGGATTTTCTGTTATTGGAATGGATAATTTTATCACAGGAGATAAAAAGAACATTAGTCATTTATCAAGTCATCCAAATTTTAGCTTTATAGAACATGATGTAACGGAGTTTATTAAAATTGATGGAAATCTAGACTATATACTTCATTTTGCATCACCAGCAAGCCCCATAGATTATCTTAAAATTCCAATTCAGACTCTAAAAGTCGGTTCATTGGGGACTCATAATTTATTAGGTTTAGCAAAAGCGAAAGACGCTAGAATATTAATAGCATCAACTTCTGAAGTGTATGGAGATCCTTTGGTTCATCCACAACCTGAAACTTATTTTGGAAATGTTAATACAATAGGACCAAGAGGTGTCTATGATGAAGCCAAGCGTTTTCAAGAATCAATGACCATGGCGTATCATAGGTTTCACGGTTTAGAAGTAAGAATTGTAAGGATATTTAACACATATGGCTCAAGAATGCGACTAAATGATGGTCGTGTAATCCCTGCATTTATGGGTCAAGTTTTAAGAGGAGAAGATTTAACTGTTTTTGGAGACGGTACACAAACACGATCTTTCTGTTACGTCGACGACCAGATTGATGGTATATATAAGTTATTGTTTTCTGACTATGTATTCCCTGTTAATATTGGAAATCCATCCGAAACTACAATTTTAGAATTTTCTAAAGAAATTATTAAACTGGCTAACTCAAATCAAAAAATAGTTTTTAAACCACTACCCGTAGATGATCCTCTACAAAGACAGCCCGATATTAGTTTGGCAAAAAAACTATTAAATTGGGAGCCAAAAGTTTCTCAAGAAGAAGGTATGAGAATTACATTTAACTATTTTAAAAGTCTGAGTAAAGAGGAACTTTATAAAAAAGATCACAAGGACTTTTCAAGTTATAATAAGCGTTAATCATGAAATACATAAGAGGCAGATTTTCTTGGTTATTGAGGCCTGCTCTTATTGTTTTTGATTTATCGGTAATTATCTTTTTTGCCCCCTATTTTATTGACATAAAAACCTTTGAATTGCCTTATTGGTCTATAGGCTTCATAAAAAGTAAAGCTACTGTATTTGTAATATACTCTAGTATGTTATGGTTAATCTCAGCATATTCTATAAAGTTTTACAATGTCTATCGATATACCACGACCTTAAATATTTTTAGCTTGCTCTTCAAGCAATTTTTTCTCTTTTTTCTTATTGTTTTCGCATTTATTGGGTTTTACAGAAGTATAGAAATTGAGAAATCAACGATAATCAAATACTTGCTTTATAGCATGTCTGTAATTGCAATAATTAAGTATCTGACATTTTTTGGGCTTCGGACTTATAGAATATTTTTAAATGGAAATCAGAGACGTGTTTTAATAGTTGGAAAGACTAAAAGCGCCATGGAATTAAAAGATTTTTTCAAGGAAAAAGAAAAGTATGGTTATAATTTACTGGGTGTTTATGGTAATGATGGTTCTACTGGGCTTACAGGTAATATCAAAGATGCTATAGATTTTATTTCAAATTCTGATACGCTTGATGAGATATATTGTGCCATGGATGAGCTTTTAGAGGAGGAAATAAATACTTTTGTAAAATACTCGGAGCTAAATCAATTTAACATAAAGTTTATACCTAAGACTGCTAACTTTCTAAACAAGCGTTTAAAGGCTGATTTCTATAATTATCAGCCAGTATTGTCAATAGAACAAGTTTCGTTAAACAAGCCGTTTAACCGTGTCTTAAAACGTATATTTGACGTTGTGTTTTCCTTAGTTGTAATTGTGTTTATATTGTCTTGGGTAAGTGTCATTTTGTTTATTCTTATAAAGTTAGAATCCAAAGGGCCTCTGTTTTACAAACACAAACGAAACGGGATTAATTATAAAGAATTTGATTGTTACAAGTTTAGGTCTCTAAAAATAAGTTCATCAGAAGCGGAAACTTACGTCAAACAAAAAGACGACAGAGTCACTAAGATTGGTCGTTTTTTACGCAAAACGAGTATTGACGAGTTACCACAGTTTATCAATGTCCTTAAGGGTGAAATGTCTGTTGTTGGTCCACGACCGCACATGTTGGCTTACACTCAGGCCTATTCTAAAAAAATAGACACCTATAACTTCATTTTTAGACACAATGTAAAACCAGGGATTACAGGTTTAGCGCAAGTCAAAGGGTTTAGAGGAGAAATAAAATCAGATGAAGATATTGTTAACCGTGTAAAGTATGATATTTTCTATATCGAAAATTGGTCTATTCTGTTAGACTTAGACATCATAGGGCGTACGATAGTTTCAATCTTAAAGGGTGACGAAAACGCCTACTAAATAATGATATTTAATTTTTCAAGCTGCTTAGAACTATCAAAATGTTTTATTGCTGTTTTTTGAATTTTAGTTTTGAATTCCGAATTGAAATCAGAAATTTTGAATGTCCGTAATGAGTGCTTATTAAAATTTCAAACTCATTCTGTCACATTGAGTACTTCGACCTCGCTCGAAAATACAGAAAATCAGATTTATTTTTAGCTTATGATAGTTAGCGTATATATAATAAAGGAATAAGGTTTACGTAAATTAATTGTTTTTTAAGCGTAAAAGCAATTATTTTTGTACAAACAAGACACAACTCATGAACATTTTAGTACTCGGTTCAGGCGGAAGAGAACATACATTTGCTTGGAAAATTTCTCAAAGCCCACTTTGCAATTCACTTTTTGTAGCACCAGGAAACTCAGGAACATTAGAAATAGCAACAAATTTACCAATTGCTGTAACCGATTTTGAAGCTATTAAAGCCGAAGTGCTAAAAAACAACATTAAGCTTATAATTGTTGGCCCAGAAGACCCATTAGTTCAAGGTATTCATGATTTTTTTCTTAATGATGAAGCTTTAAAAGACATTAAAGTCATTGGTCCGCAAAAAGCTGCTGCAGAGTTAGAAGGTAGTAAAGAATTTGCTAAAGAATTTATGATGCGTCATAACATTCCGACAGCAGCTTATCAAAGTTTTACTCCTGAAAACCTGGAAGATGGTTATAAATTTCTAGAGACGCTTAATGCACCGTATGTGTTAAAAGCCGATGGCTTAGCAGCAGGAAAAGGCGTTTTAATTCTTAATGATTTAGACGATGCTAAAAGAGAATTAAAAGAAATGTTGGTTGATTCTAAATTTGGTAGCGCTAGTGCCAAAGTTGTTATTGAGGAATTTTTGGATGGTATAGAATTGAGTTGTTTTGTGCTAACCGATGGAAAAGATTACAAAATTCTACCAACTGCCAAAGATTATAAACGTATTGGCGAAGGTGATACGGGTTTAAATACTGGAGGAATGGGAGCAGTGTCTCCAGTTCCTTTTGCTACAGAAGACTTTTTAAACAAAATTGAAAATCAAATTGTTAAACCAACAATTGAAGGACTAAAAAAAGACAACTTACCCTATGTAGGTTTTGTATTTATAGGACTTATTAAAGTTGGGGACGACCCAAAAGTTATAGAATATAATGTTCGAATGGGAGATCCGGAAACAGAAGTTGTGTTACCAAGATTGAAAACCGATTTGGTAGAGATTTTCAAAGCGATGGGAAATCAAACACTTAAAGATATTACTCTTAAAATCGATGAAAGAGCAGCAACTACAATCATGTTAGTCTCTGGCGGCTATCCTGAAGCTTACGAAAAAGGAAAAGAAATTTATGGCTTAGATACTGTTACTGACTCAATTCCGTTTCATGCAGGAGCAAGATTAGAAGATGGAAAAACAGTAACATCTGGAGGTCGTGTTATGGCTATAACATCCTTTGGGCAAACTTACGAAGAAGCTATAAAAAAATCTTACCAAAGCATAGATAAACTATGTTTTGATAAGATGTATTATAGAAAAGATATTGGATTCGACTTATAAATAAGAGTGAGCCGAAACGCTTTTATCTTCTTCGTTATTATCGTTGTATTTTTTAAGTTGTAGCATCCAATAAACAAATGCAACCGAACCAATTGCCATAAAAATCCATGACATAATATTAGCACCAAACCAGTTGCTCAGCTCTAGTTCTCTTAAAGCATCCAATGGTGCGAAAAGTGTGTTTACAAATAAATCTTGTATCGCGTAAAAGAAATCTTTCATAACTTTAATAAATTAGCGAAGCAAAAATAACAAATCTGTAAATGATTACAAGCTTTTTTAGTAAATCAAAACCTATAAACTTCATAATAATTGTCCTATTGGTTGTTATTACGTTTGTATTTCATAGTTATTTTCAGATTGATTCAGGAGAATTTTCATTTTTGAAAATGATTTTACCACTTCTTATTGCTCTTTTTTATGTGTTTCTCACAGACTTTATTATTTATAAAAATGATTTAACCAAAAGGCATAGTTATGGTATAATGATACTCGGTATTATGATTATTGTTTTTCCCGAAATATTCAATGATAGTAAAAGTTTAATAGCCAATCTCTTAGTATTATTTGGGTTGCGGCGTTTGTTTAGTCTACATACTAAAAAATCATTGTTAAAGAAGTTTTTTGATGCTGTATTCTGGATAAGTCTAGCATCTCTATTTTATGCTTGGTCAATGGTATATTTGATTCTTGTAGTTGTAGCATTAGCAAATTATTGGCAAAGCGAAGTAAAGTATATAGCCGTATCAATCTTTGGTGTTATTACTGTTTTCATCTTACTTCTAGTTTTTAATATACTTGTAAAAGATGTTTATGTGCTGCAAAGTAATTTTGATTTCGACTATAACTTCAATTTTTCAGCTTATAATAGTAGATGGAAAATTTTGAGATTAACACTTGTAATTTCTACTTTTTTATGGAGTATTGTTTTTTATCTAAAAGCCATTTCAAACAAAAACAGAAAGCAAAAACCTATACATATTTTGGTTTTAGTAGCAGCAATTTTATCAATACTTATAGTTGTTTTGGCGCCGAAAAAAAGCGGTAGTGAGTTTATATTTTTTATAGTTCCTTTTTCGGTTATTATTGCTAACTATCTTGAGACTGTCGAAGAAAAGTGGTTTAAAGAAGTGTTTATTTTTCTTCTATTGCTTATTCCTGTCTCTAGTTTATTTTTGTAATATTCTTGAAGCGCTTTCAATGTATTCGGTTAGATTTTGATATCGTTATTACAGACTTTAAGTCAATAATTCAGGCTATATTTGCAGAACAAAATCTATTACAATGTTTTCAGAAAAAGCAAATACTATATTTCAAGACGTTATAAAAACATATAAAAAATTAAATACTGTTGACCAGCCTTTTACAAACAAATTTGATAAAGATGAAGATTTAATAGCACATCTTTTATACAGAAAATGTTGGATAGACACGGTACAGTGGGCTTATGAAGATATTATTAGAGACCCAAATATTGAGCCAGTAGCCGCTTTAAAATTAAAACGAAAAATAGATGCTTCTAATCAAGACCGAACGGACACGGTTGAATATATTGACAGCTATTTTTTAGATAAATACAAACACGTTAGCGTTAAAGATGATGCAAAAGTAAATTCAGAAAGTCCTGCATGGGTCATTGACCGTTTGTCTATTTTGGCTTTAAAAATTTACCATATGCATTTAGAAACTGTACGTGATGATGCTAGTGATAGCCATAAAGCAGCTTGCCAAAAAAAGCTAGATATTTTACGAGAACAACGCGTAGATTTAAGTACAGCTTTAGATGATTTGCTCAAAGATATTGCTAACGGAGATAAATATATGAAGGTCTATAAGCAAATGAAAATGTACAATGATGATGAGCTTAACCCTGTTTTAAGAGGGCAAAAATAGATATTTGTCATTCGCGGAATATTCCTAATATTTTCGGAGTCCAAGTATCTCACTTTTATTTTAACTGCATTTAACATTACATAGACTCTAGATTGTGTCAAACAAACCTAAGCACATACTCGTTTTTCGTTTCTCGGCCATGGGAGATGTGGCTATGTCTGTACCAGTTATTAGAGCATTGACCGAACAATTTCAAGATTTAAAAGTTACGGTGGTTACTCGAGAATTCTTCAAGCCATTCTTTCGAGATATAAAAAATGTTTCGGTTTACCAGGTAGATTTAAAAGGAAAACACAAAGGGATTTTAGGTCTTTATAAATTATCAAAAGAATTAAAAGCTTTAAATTTCACTGCCGCTGCTGATATCCACAATGTACTGCGAACAAAAATTCTAAAGCTCTTCATTGGCGGAAATTTTAAACAAATAGATAAAGGGCGAGCAGAAAAAAAAGCATTGGTTTCCGGGCATTTTTTTGAACAGCTTAAAACGACACATCAGCGTTATGCAGATGTTTTTGAACAATTGGGTTTTTCGATTAATTTATCGAATCCTAAGTTTCCAAAAAAAGTTGAGTTAAATCAGAAATTAAAACACTTTGTTACTAATGTAGAGTTACCAATTGTTGGTGTTGCACCTTTTGCTGCTTTTGAAGGAAAAATGTATCCATTGGATAAAATGAAACAGGTAATAGAAAGTCTTTCAGGACAATATAACATCATCCTTTTTGGTGGAGGAAAACAAGAGATAGAACAACTCAATCATCTAGAAAACTCCTATGATAACACAAAATCTGTTGCGGGAAAATTGAGTTTAGAAGAAGAATTAGATTTGATTTCTAACTTAAATGTTATGCTATCAATGGACTCTGGGAATGCACATATGGCGGCAATGCTGGGGATTAAAGTCATAACTATTTGGGGTGTTACACATCCGTTTGCAGGTTTTGCACCATATAACCAACCTGAAGATTTTGCTTTGTTAGCAGATAGAAAACAATACCCTGAAATTCCTACATCTATTTATGGAAACAAACAACCTGTAGGTTATGAGGATGCAGCAGGAAGTGTTTCAACAGAGACTATTATTAACAAAATAAAGAGCATTCTAAATTAATTAATCCTTAGGTTGACGCATAATCTTATCAATAGCTCTTCCTTTGGCTAGCTCATCAACAACTTTGTCTAAATAACGCGCTTTTTTTGTTAACGACGTGGTAATATCTTCTATGCGGTAACCACAGATGACCCCTTTAATTAAATGTGCATTAGAGTTGAGGTTTGCGTTTTCAAAAAACTCAGCAAAAGTAACTTTTTCAGCAATTAGTTTTTCAAGATCTTTTTCCTTAAAGCCAGTTAGCCATTCAATAACTTGATGGAGTTCCTGTATCGTTCTTCCTTTCCTTTCGACTTTATTGATATAATGCGGATAAACAGAAGCAAAGGTGAGATCTGCAATACGTTTGTCGTGCTCTGGAGTTGTTATACTCATGGGATTGTTATTTAAAGACTATATCTTTAAATATACAAAATCCTGAAAATTTAAAGAATAGATTACACATCATCATAATCTACAACAACTTTAGCTGTTGTAGGATGCGCTTGGCAAGTTAAGATTAATCCTTCAGCCACCTCGTTATCCGTTAAAATATTGTTTTGTCGCATAGTTGCTTCGCCTTCTATAATACGTGCTATACAACTACTACAAATTCCGCCTTGGCAGGAGTATGGTGCGTCGATATCCTCTTTAAGTGCGGCATCTAAAATAGAAACGTCTTGAGACATTTCTATTTCAAATTCCTCATCATCGACAATAACTTTAAGATGTGATTTTCCATTTCCGATTTCAGCAGAATTAGACGTGGTTTCGGTCGGTGCCGTAAATAATTCGAAATAAATTTTCTTTTCCTTAATGTTGTTCTCAATCAATACATCTTTAACAGTATGTATCATTGCTTCTGGTCCGCAAAGATAGAAGCTGTCTACAGTAACACCTTTATATTTGTTTTTAACGATGAGGTTAACAGTACTTTTTTCAATACGCCCAAAAAGGGCATCTTCTTCTTGTGCTTGGCTATAGATAAAATGCGCATGGAAGCGATTCCCAAATTTTGCTTTTAGCCTAAGAATATCGTTAGCAAACATAGCGTCGTTTAAACGTTTGTTTCCATAAACTAATATAAAATTGCTAAACGGTTCGTCTTCTAAAAGTGTTTTTGCAATGCTTAATATTGGTGTAATTCCGCTACCTGCAGCAAAAGCCGCAATGGTTCTTGTTTTAGCCTTGTTAGCCTCAAATACAAAACGTCCATTAGGTTCGGCAACTTCTAAAGTATCACCAGCTCTGAGGTTTTCATTGGCATAAACTGAGAACGTTCCGTCTGCCACAGCTTTTACCGCTACAGTTAAATCTCCGCTGCTAACTGATGAACAAATCGAATAATCACGACGAATATCTTCGCCACTAATTTCAGTTTTAAGCGTAATGTACTGACCCGCTTTGAAACTGAAATTGTTTTTTAAGTTTTCTGGGATGTCAAAAGTTATTGCAACAGACTTATCGGTTACGCGATTAATAGACTTTATAATTAGGTTGTGGAATTGTGCCATTATATTTTTTTGGCAAAAATAAGGAAACTATGATGTATTTAACCTAGATTATGCAATAGAACGTTGTAATGAAACAGTTTCAAGATGTAATAGATATTCTATTGCATTTTTTAGGTTAAATGAAAAAGTATAAAAATCAAAAGCGGTTGATACAGAAAATGTATCAACCGCTTTTATTTATAAAAAAAGTAAAATGCTTTTATTTAAGTTTAAAACTTAACCTTGCAAATAAGAAACGCCCACCAATACCAAATTGTTGCGCTCTACGAGACCAGTCAAAACGACCACCGCTTCGGTTTCCAAAAGCTGCATCAGCTCTATCTGGATATACATCTAGTAAATTATTTGCACCAATAGTCACTGTAGTATTGTCTGATAAATTATAACCAAACGACAAATCAGTTACTATTTTTGTACCAAATACTTGTTGTCTTTCAATAACATTATTAGCTTCAGTAACCTCACCAAAATAAACATTTCTAAGAAAAACATTAAATTTTTGATGATTTAACACATTGCTTAAAACCAATTTTGTTCTTGGTACAGCTTCCTCTAAATATACACGGCTGTCTTCTGGGAAATAGGTATCTACTAAACCAGCATTAGTTAAAACATCTGAGGCTTTTATATCACCAACTTGACGCGTTTGAGAAAAGGTAGCCGCTAAATCAGAGTTTAAGCGTAAATTATCCGTTAGGTTAGCTTTATGAGATACTACTACATCTATTCCTTTTGACTCTGTATCAATTGCATTTGCAAAGAATGATGCTCTAGAGGCGTTGGCTTGTGCTAATAAATTATCTAATTCTGTACCAGTTCCTGGACCACTAAATTGTCCCGTATAAACTACACGATCATCAATACCAACCCAATAACCATCAACGGTAAATGTCAAGTTTGCATCTGGTAGTTTTGCTGTAAAACCTACACTTACACTTTTTGAAGTCTCTTCTTTTAATTGAGGAATGCCTAATAATTGTGCAGCTCTACTATCATTAGCAAAAGTACCTACTTCTTGTGGGTCGCCATTATCATCAAATATAGTAGATGTAGAATTGAAATTTAATTGGTGCAATGATGGTGCTCTAAACCCAGTATTTAATGCGGCTCTTAAGTTTACATTATCAGAGGCTTTTACACGCGTAGCTAGTTTAAAATTTAATGTAGATCCAAAATCTGAATAATCTTCAAAACGCGTTGCAAAACTTAACAAGAATTTTTTAGTAATATCTGCTTCTGCATCAAAGTAGGCAGCTACACTACTTCTTCCTCTAGACAATTCGTTATCAGGACTAAAACCAGGAAAGACTTGAGAGCCTCCAGGTCTAGAGTTTCCAAAGAAATCTGTAGATGCAGTTTGCGATGCTAAATTAATAACTTCGCCAGAAGAAGTATATTGAGAATAAGACTCTTCTTCGCCAGAAATAATTTCATAATTCTCTAAACGGTACTCTGCACCAAAAGCGATGTTTAGACCATCAAACGTGTTTTCATAAAAACGACTTAAATCTAAATTCACGGTATTTTGTTTGAAGTTAAAACCTCCGGCATCAAATGTTGTAGGCGAACCATTTTCTAATGAAGCATTAAAAGTATTTCCAATGGTATAATTAAATGCATTTTGTCCATGAGTAAAACTTAAATCTGCATTCCAGTTTTCAGCCAATTTACCTCGTATACCAACTGCAGCCGATTTATCTGTAATTTTAGAATTTATTTCTGGTAAAAAGCCATTGATATATGCTGGTGTATAAGTTCTGCTCTGGTTTGGTAATCTGTAAAAACCAGCAGAATTACCATTACGAGAACTTAAACCTGCAAAAGAGTATAATTCTGTACCATTATCATCTAATGGTAATGAAAAGTTTGTAAAGAAACGACCACCTCGTAAACGTGATTGACCAACACGCATGTTGTAATCACTTCTAACTTGGTTTCTAGCAGCTAGTTCTGCAGTTGTATTATCTTCAGACAATAAGGTTCTAATACCTGATAAACTGGTATCAGTAGCTGTAAAACCTGCTTGATTTATTAAATCTATCATAGAAAACCCACTCGTTCCTATTTGTGCACTGGGGTCAGTTACACTTTCTAATAATGATAAGTCTACGTTATTTTGAGTGGCAAACCTCTCAACTGTATTGTATCTATTAAAGATATCGCCTTCCCATTCCTTCATTCTGCTATAATCATCTCTATAGTCAAAATCTCCAGTAAAGTTAATAAAACCACCACGTTCTCCAATAGGTATACCATAGTTAGCACTAATATTAGTAGTAGCACCATCGACACCTCCAGTTTGCTCATTTGCATTTTCACTAAAGTTAGCACCAGTAGTAACATTTACATTAAGTTCATTAACAGAAGTATTGAGAACAATATTTATAACACCAGCAATAGCATCAGAACCATATTGGGCAGCTGCACCGTCACGTAATACTTCGACACGTTTTATGGCAGCAGACGGAATAGCGTTAAGGTCAGTACCAACACTACCTCTACCAAATGTTCCGTTTACATTTATTAAAGAAGATGTATGCCTTCTTTTGCCATTAATAAGCACTAATACTTGATCTGGTCCTAAACCTCTTAATGATGCGGGATCAATATGATCTGTACCATCAGAAATAGTTTGTGTATTAGATGTAAAAGAAGGCGCCACATAGTTAAGAATTTGGTTTAGGTTTACTTGTGGGCTATTGGTAATAAGTTCTCTCACATTAATAACATCTACAGGTGTAGCTGTTTCTGTTGCTGTACGGTTAGGGTTTCTTGACCCTACAATCATTATTTCATCTAAGGATACCCCAGAAGCCATTTGCACATCCAACGTGTTGCCTGTAACTGTAATCTCTTGGCTGTCAAAACCAATGTAAGAAAACACTAAAACATCTCCAGTAGAAGCGCTAATGGTATACTTACCATTAATGTCTGTGCTTGATCCAGTACTTGTGTTTTTGATAATAACGGACACGCCAGGTAAGGGTATACCAGTATCATCTGTAACAGTTCCTGTCACTTCTTGTGCAATACTAATTGTACTAAACAAAAAGCATAAAAAATAAGTAATTTTTTTCAACATTGTATTAAGGTTTGATTAATTAATTCTTAAAAATATAAAAAATAGTGACGCTACATTGAAAAAAAGTTAACAAATGTTAATCACACACATAAATTTCTTATGCATAAGAAATTTATGTGTATATTTGTGACATGAGTAATTCTAAACTATATAAAGGCAGTTTAACCACAATTATTTTGAAGCTTTTAAACGAGCATGATAAAATGTACGGTTACGAGATTACCCAAAAAGTAAAGGTATTAACTAAAGGCGAGCTTAAAATTACCGAAGGTGCCTTATATCCTGCTTTACATAAGCTTGAAGCTGAAGGCTTATTAGATGTTGAGGTCGCAAAAGTCGACAACCGTTTACGTAAGTATTACAAACTTACCGAAACAGGAACGAAAGAAACGGTCAGTAAACTCGAAGAATTGGCAGAGTATATCAAAACCATGCAAGCACTTGTAAATCCTAAGTTGGCTTAAATGACACTTACTCAAGATGACATACAGTTCATAGATAACTATCTGAGCTCAAAAATTGAACACATAGATATTAGAATGGAAATGGTCGACCATGTTGCAGAGTCAATTGAGGCTAAAATGAATAAAGGAGATGACCGTGATTTCTATTATATTTTTAAAGATTACATGGTTGAAAATAAGCGTAAACTTCTAGAAAATAACAAGCAGTTTTTAAAAACAGCGACTCAAAAATTATCAAATGCTATTTTAAAACTATTTGTTTCGCCACTACATCTATTTTTAACGATTTTGATATCGTATTTGTGCTATTATTTTTTTCAAAATATTGACTATAGTTACTCAAAAAATATAGCTTTTATAATCACGCTAATCCTAATAATTACACCTGCAATAGTTTATGGTTCTGTACTTAAATTTTATAAGTACGAACGATTTTCAAGCGCAGAGCGTATTAACTTTTTTCTAATCTTTTTAGTGCAATTACTAAACTTTATAAATATTTCTAACAGTAATCTTTTAGATGAAAAACCACACACGATATTAATGAGTGTAATGATAGGTTTAATTTTCAATTTTGTATTATCACTTTCAAGAGTGAGTATTACTGTATTTAGAGATTGTAAAACAAAATATCAAGCTATTTTATAATGAAACTCACCAAAGACGAAATACAATTTATAGACAATTATCTTAAGAGAAATGGAATCAAATATTGGGATATACGTTTAGAAATGATTGACCATTTGGTTTCTGATATTGAGTCTGTAGATAATTCAACTGATTTTGAAACCCTTTTTAAGAATAGTCTCAAAAATGCTAATTGGGAAGGAAATCTCAAAGATGTAAATATTAAAAGTTGGAAATCTACAAATAAGATTTACAGAGTGAAACATGCTAAAGAAATTCTTTCAATTTTAAAGCATCCTGTATATCTTATTTTTTTTGTATTACTTTATCTTGGGTTGAGTTGGATAGCGACTTCGTTTCCTAAGGCTTTAAAGACAGTTTCATTTGTTGTGTTGATTATACCAATAATAGTTATGTTATATGAATCAATAAATACTTGGAGAAAAAAATTAGGTAGGTCTGTTAATATAGATTATGGTTTGTTTTATTTTTCATTTGGAATAATAATGATAAGTACGCCACTTCAACTACTACCAAAATCGCAACTACCGGATTGGTTACCAATTATTTTAAGTATTTATGTTTTAGTTGTTTTAGCTGGATATAGGCTATATAGATATGCTTTAAAAAAAGTGCTAATTATTAAAAATGCATTGTAATGAAACTAACAGACTCTCAAATACAACAACTTTACACCTTTACACAAAAACACTTTGTAGAGTATTACGATGTACAAACCGAACTCGTAGACCATTTGGCTAATGGTATAGAAAATCAATGGAAGAACAATCCTAAACTTACGTTTAATGAAGCTCTAGAATTCGAATTTAAAAAATTTGGTATTTGCGGTTTTAGTGATGTTATTGAAGAGAAAACCAAAGCACTTAATAAGCATTACCGTTTGTTGGTTTGGCGCTATTTTAAAGAGTTTTTTAAACTTCCAAAAATTATAGGCACCTTATTTTTAATTTGGAGTTATTATCAGGTTTTAATAGGTTTAAACAATAGGTATTGGATTCTTATTCCTACAGCCATTTTAGTTCTTTTTGTTCCGATTTGGGCTGTTTACAAACAATCTCGTAGAATTAAAGCTATAAAACAGCAGACCAATAAAAAATGGCTGTTCGATAATATTTCATTGCAACTGGGAGGAATGGTTCATTTTTTAAATATAGGATTACAAGTTTCTTTTTTTAATTATAGCACTATTTGGAGTCATACATTTAGTCTGGTATTTTCCATAGGAATCGTTTTATTTTCGTTAGCCTTGTATGTTGCGATATGGATTGTTTCTCCAAAACTCAGAAAAACAATAGCATTACAACACCCCGACTATAAATTTGCCTAACTTGTGTAACAAATAAGATTAATCTTGTACTAACAACAACAGACAATTTAACCAACTATGATAAAACATTTTTTAAATTTAGAGTGGAAATCTTTTATCCGTTCAGCATCATTTAAAACAAATCTTATTCTAAAAATAATAATGGCTATCGGAGCATTTTTTATGCTTCTATATGCATTAGGCATTGGTGTTGGTGCTTATTATCTGATTGAAAAATATCTTAATCAGGAACCATTAAGTGTAATTAATAAAATCCTTGTTTTTTACTTAATTATGGATTTGGCGATGCGTTATTTTCTTCAAAAAATGCCAATTGTAAACATAAAACCTTTGTTACACTTACCAATAAAGAAGAATACGGTTGTCAACTTCGGGATTAATAAAACCCTATTGTCGTTTTTCAATTACTGGCACGCATTTATTTGGATTCCTTTTTCGGTGGTTTTATTAATTGAAGGTCATTCGTTCTTAAACGTAATGGGTTGGCATTTAACCATTATGGCATTGGTGTTTTCAAACAACTTCATCAATATTTTTGTTAATGATAAAGACAGCGTATTTTATTCGGTAATAGCAATTTTAATCGTCTTAGGTGGTTTATTGTATTACAATATTTTTGATATTACTGAATATACCAAAGTCTTATTTTTATCTGTTTATGACCAACCATATTTCGCAATTATCCCAATCGCAATAGCCTTTTTGCTATACAAAACTGCATTTAAACATTTTAGAAATGATTTTTATTTAGATGCTGGTTTATCGAAAAAAGTTGAGGTTGGCGAAACCGAAAACATGGCGTGGTTAGATAGGTTTGGTAAAGTGTCCACATTTCTAAAAAACGATATAAAACTCATCAAAAGAAACAAGCGTTCAAAAACAACAGTAATTATGAGTGTGTTATTTATTTTCTATGGACTATTGTTTTTTACTGGTTCGGTTAAGGCTTATGACGGTCCTTTTTGGCGCATATTTGCTGGGATTTTTGTCTCAGGAGGTTTTCTGTTCAGTTTTGGTCAGTTTGTACCAAGTTGGGATAGCGCGTATTATCAGTTATTAATGAGTCAAAATATCACTTACAAATCCTATTTAGAATCTAAGTGGTATTTGATGGTTATTGCCACTGTGATATCTACAATTTTGGCAGTATTCTATTTATATTTTGGTTGGCAAGCCTATGCAGCAGTTGTTGCAGGTGCTATTTATAATATTGGTGTTAACTCGCATTTAGTACTTTGGGGTGGCGCCTATATAAAAACACCAATAGATTTATCATCAAGTAAAAAAGCTTTTGGCGACAAAAAATCGTTTAACGTCAAAACCCTTTTACTAACCTTACCAAAATTAGTATTGCCAATGGTAATTTACGCGATAGGTCATTTTGCACATGGCGAAGCTTTAGGTTACATTCTGGTAGTTATAACAGGAATACTTGGATTTTTATTTAAAGACAAAGTATTTAATATTATAGAAAAAGTCTATAAAACCGAAAAGTACAAAACCATAGCCGCATACAAACAAAAGAATTAATCATACCATGATAGAAACTAAAAACATTTCAAAAACATACAACACGGCAACCGTTCTTAAAATAGATGATTTACAAATCCCTAAAGGACAAAGTTTTGGCTTAGTAGGAAATAACGGTGCTGGTAAAACGACCTATTTTAGCTTGCTTTTAGATTTAATAAACCCTTCTACTGGGACGATTACAAATAATGATGTCGTGGTTAGCCAAAGCGAAGATTGGAAGCCTTTTACATCGGCCTTTATAGATGAGACGTTTTTAATTGGTTATTTAACACCAGAAGAATATTTCTATTTTATTGGTGATTTACGCGGCCAAAACAAAGCGGATGTAGATAAGTTAACTGCACAGTTCGAAGATTTCTTTAATGGTGAAATTATAGGGAAGAAAAAGTACTTACGTGACCTTAGCAAAGGTAACCAGAAAAAAGCAGGTATTGTCGCTGCGCTTATTGGTAATCCTGAAGTGATTATTTTAGATGAGCCGTTTGCTAACTTAGATCCAACCACGCAAATTCGTTTAAAACAAATCTTAAAAGATTTGGCTGAGAAGCGAGGTGTAACCGTTTTAGTATCTAGTCACGATTTAATGCACGTGACTGATGTTTGTGAGCGTATTGTGGTGTTAGAAAAAGGCGAAGTGGTTAAAGATTTAGAAACCAACCCAACAACATTAAAAGAATTAGAAGCGCATTTTGCAAAGAATGCTGTTTCGACTTCTGAAGAAGAGGAATAAAGTACAATCAAAGCTTTACTGTCATTTCGAGTACTTCGACTATGCTCAGTATAAACTAAAGTCGAGAAACCTTTAGGTTCAGCGAAGTTAAATCTAATAATTTAAAAGCCTAATAATTTTTTTAGGCTTTTATTTTTTATAATGAAATAAAAGTTTACTTTTACATTGCTATTGATTACAACTCCCTTATAATTAATCCATTGTTGATTTTATATTAATTATTAAAATCTAACAATCCATGTTAAAAAATCAGAAATTTAAAGTACTATTACTTTTAGTGCTTACCGCTTTCCTTAGTTACCAATGCTCTAATGAGGGAGACAACCTCGTTGAGTCAAATATCAATATCCAAACAGTTACAGACGCAGAAGCTTTAGATTTTTTAGACAATCTTGGACAAAATCAAAGCCAATCCCGAAGCACAAGTGTGCCTTATGTAACTATTTACGACAATTACATTTCAAATTTTGGTATTACAAATACGAGTGAGCTTATAACTATTTTACCCGCAGTGCTTAATGACCAAGAAGCTTACAGCCGAGTTTTATTGTTAAATATAGCTGGGGAAATAGAAGGTATTGTTTACAGTATGTATTCGTTTAATGATTATTCTACTGATAATTTTTTTGGAGAGGTCTTAATAACGGATTTAGAAGGTAATTTTATAAATAGATTTAAAGTAGATGACGGACTAATTGTGTCAAAATATGTTTTAAACCAAAATAATAGCCAACAATCTTCTTCCTCACGGAGTATATCTTGCGATTGTCCTTGGGAGTGTGATATGTGTCAACTTGAAGAAGTTGTTATAGAGGCAAAACCAAGACCAGAGTTAGGGGATTTATTTACAAGTGTTGTTACAGAAGGTTCTGAAGATGATTATTATGAAATTACTCCTGCTCCTGGTAGTGGTGGCGGAGGTGGTGGTAGTGCGCCAAATAACCCAGAGTGTAGTAATGGTCAAATACTAAATTCATATGGAGAGTGTGTAACACCCGAAGAGGATTGTGGTGAGGATTATACAATTAATGAAGAAGGGTTTTGTGAAATTGAACAGGAGGAATGTTTAGAAGGACAAATTCCAGATGGATTAGGTTCGTGTATAGCTGAGTGTGAAGAAGGCTATATGTTAAATATTGAAGGTGATTGTATAGCTGAGGAAGGCCCAAGTTGTGAGAGTTTTAATTTCTCAAATATTACCGCCAATTGGCAAGAAGCTGCTGTAATAGGTATTAGATTTAATATAGTATTATTAGCCCCTTATTCTAACACCTTTCAA
>NZ_JABDQL010000117.1 GCF_013042245.1 Winogradskyella sp.
AAATGATATAGTAAAACTGTAACATTATGACTTTTATGGATATATTTACTATTCTGTGACATCGAGTCACAAAATAGTAATAATTAACGAGGCAAGCCTCGAGGTATTAAACCTGAAAGCGAATAAATCTTATCTAGTCATAGATATGCTTGATGCTCAAAATATATTTAATGACGAAACCTCTTATGTTGGGGAATGGAAAGTAGATGAGTTTCTTGATGGTCTCACCAATAATTAAAGTATAGTTGTCGGTATAGAACATGGAAATGATAAACGTATTAATGAGTTAACACCTTATACAAATGAAAAATACGGTGGTGGACAAGGTGATGAATATTTAATCTTTATATTGAATACTCTAAATCCACACATAGATATTACCTACCGAACAATTAAAGGTGCAAAACACACAACACTTTTTGGAGCCTCTCTAGGTGGATTAATTTCTTTTTATGGTGCTATCAAGTTTCCTAAAACCTTTGGTAAAGCAGCTGTGTTTTCTTCTTCATTTTGGATTAACGGAGAGATTTATAATCTGGTAGAATCATCTGATATTTCTGAAACCAAAAAGTTTTATTTTCTGGCAGGTACTGAAGAAGGAGAAAGTATGGTATCAAATCAAAAGCGAATGATTAAATTGATTCAAGATAAAGGAATTAAAGAAAACCGATTAAAAAATATTATAATTGAAGGTGGGAAACATAATGAGAAATTCTGGAGTTCTCATTTTGGAGATGCTTATCTTTGGCTAAATAATTAAACTATGGCTTTAACTAATAACGATATATTTAAAAAAATAAGAGTTGCTCACAAACTAAGGGATGATGATATGGTCAAGATTTTAGCGCTTGTTGACTTTAGAATCTCTAAAAGCGAATTAAATGCTTTCTTTAGAAATGAAGACCATCCAAAATATATGGAATGTGGTGATCAGATACTTCGTAATTTTTTGAACGGACTTATTATTCATCTTAGAGGTCCAATGCCAAAAAAAGGAGAAAAGAAACCACAAAACATATCAAAGAAAAAGAGCAACGATTAAGTTGCTCTTTTTTATATTAAACCAGTAAAGTAATTAGGCTAGCACCTCTTGTACTTTATCTGCTGCTTCTTGGAATTCTGTTGCACTCATAACATCTAAACCTGAGTTGTCAATCAATTCTTTAGCTATATCAGCATTTGTTCCTTGTAAACGTACAATAATTGGCACTTCAATATTACCCATATTTTTATAAGCATCAATTACACCTTGTGCAACACGATCACAACGTACAATACCACCAAAAATATTTATTAGAATAGCTTTTACTGCTGGGTCTCTTAAGATCAGTTCAAAAGCAATTTCAACACGTGCAGCATCAGCTGTACCACCTACATCAAGAAAGTTTGCTGGTTCACCACCTGCTTGCTTAATTAAATCCATAGTTGCCATTGCAAGACCAGCGCCATTAACCATACAGCCAACATTTCCATCAAGATCAACATAATTTAAACCATGCTCACCAGCTTCAACCTCAACAGGGTTTTCTTCACGCTTATCTCTTAAGGCTGCTAAATCTTTATGCCTAAATAAAGCATTACCGTCTAAAGTTACTTTAGAGTCAACCGCCATTATTTTATCGTCACTTGTTTTTAGAACCGGATTGATTTCAAATAAAGAAGCATCAGATTTTACATAAGCTGTGTATAAAGCAGAAACAAACTTTGTCATTTCTTTAAAAGCGGTTCCACTTAAGCCTAGGTTAAAAGCTACGCGACGTGCTTGAAAACCTAAAAGTCCTAATGCAGGATCAACTTCCTCTGTAAAAATTAAATGTGGTGTTTCTTCTGCTACGGTTTCGATATCCATTCCACCTTCTGTAGAATACATAATCATATTTTTCCCTGTTGCTCTGTTTAAAAGTACAGACATGTAATATTCTTCTGGCTCATTATCTCCCGGATAGTAAACGTCTTCTGCAACTAAAACTTGGTGTACACGCTTACCTTCTGCGGAAGTTTGTGGTGTTACCAAATCCATTCCTATTATATTTCCAGCAATTTCCTCAACTTCCTGAAGGTTTTTGGCCAACTTTACACCACCACCTTTACCACGTCCACCAGCGTGAACCTGAGCTTTGATAACATGCCAACCTGTTCCAGTTTCTTCTGTTAATTTCTTAGCTGCATCAACAGCTTCAGCAGCAGTTTGTGCAACTATACCTCTTTGGATACGTACGCCAAAACTACTGAGTAATTCTTTTCCTTGATATTCGTGTAAATTCATTTGTGATCAGAAATTTATTTCGTTGCGCAAAAATAAATAATAGCGACAAGTTTAACTAATAAATAAATGCCAAAAGATTCGGTAATAAAATAGTGTTATATAATTAACATATTGTTTTTAATTTGAATTTATATATTAATAAATAAGATTCTACAGTTAGAAAAAATATTTTTGACTAAAGTTTATAATATGAATAGTGGATTATTAAAAATAGCTGAAGAATTTGGAAGTCCAGTTTATGTATACGATTCAGCAAAAATCATTTCGCAATACAACAGACTCAAAAATGCATTTAGCAGCGTAAAGAGTTTAAAACTAAATTATGCAGCTAAAGCATTATCAAACATTTCTGTTTTAAAGTTATTTAATTCATTAGGTTCAGGATTAGATACTGTTTCAATACAAGAGGTAAAATTAGGATTAAAGGCAGGTTTTACTCCTGAGTCAATAATATTTACTCCTAATGGTGTCTCGCTTGAAGAGATTGAACAGGTAGCAGAATTAGGCGTCCAAATCAATATAGATAATCTTTCTATACTTGAACAGTTTGGTACCAAACATCCAAATGTCCCCGTTTGTATCCGTATAAATCCGCACGTAATGGCTGGTGGAAATACCAACATATCTGTTGGTCATATAGATAGCAAATTCGGGATATCTATTCATCAAATTCCACTTTTATTACGCATTGTTGAAAATACCAACATGAATATAAATGGTATTCATATGCATACAGGAAGTGATATTTTAGATATAGATGTTTTTCTTTATGCGAGTGAAATATTATTTGAAACTGCTAAGAATTTTAAAAATCTAGATTTTATAGATTTTGGCTCAGGTTTTAAAGTCCCTTATAAAGAAGGTGATATTGAAACCAATATCGAAGAACTTGGAGAAAAATTATCAAAACGATTCAACGAGTTTTGCACTAGCTATGGAAAAGAACTAACGCTTGCCTTTGAACCCGGCAAATTTCTAGTCAGTGAAGCCGGAGTATTTTTAGCTAAAGTAAATGTAGTAAAACAAACAACCTCAACAGTTTTTGCGCAAATCGACTCAGGTTTTAACCATCTCATTCGCCCAATGCTTTATGGTTCTCAACACGAAATTGAAAACATTTCAAATCCTGACGGTCGAGAACGTTTCTATTCGGTTGTTGGTTATATATGTGAGACGGATACGTTTGCTAATAACCGTAGAATTTCGGAAATAAACGAAGGTGACATCCTATGCTTTAAAAATGCTGGAGCTTACTGTTTTACAATGGCAAGTAATTACAACTCACGTTATAGACCAGCCGAAGTTTTAATCCATGAAGGGAAATCACATCTCATTAGAAAACGTGAAACCTTTGAAGATATCTTTAATAATCAGGTGGAGATTGAAATCTAATTCCCAACGTTACCTTACCCGTAAAATGATTTACCTTAGGGTTTATAAGATTCCCTGATGCGTATCTATAAGTAGCAATTTATCTATAATGCCAAATGGCATCTGCAATTGGTCCGTTAACTTGATTATAAAATGGGATTTTTTGCTCTCCAAAGATTATTTTGAGCTGATATATATCGTCACTTTCTCGAAGAATATCTGCAGCTTGTTTTAAATTCAGAAGCGTTTTAGCACGTTTTTCAAGATAAATCATTTTTTCTTTTTCATCTCTTGAGTTAGGTCTTTTCAAAGTTGAATTAACTATTATTTAGGACAACTCATAAATATGGCCGATAGTTCCAGACGAGGAACGTCGTCTTTATTTAATTTATAAGCTAAATCCTAAGGCATAACCATTCGTGCTGCCATTGTACCTGCTGTAGAGTATTTAGTGTATTCTGAAACTTCATAATATGTAATTCATCTTTTGACCGTTCTTGAGAGAAAACCAATGAAGTAAAGATTAAAGCTAACATTGTAGCCAATTTTTCATATTCAATCTTTTATCTGAGCATTATTTTTAATCTGATTAACACCATACTTATCAAATAAATAAACAAGAGATGTCATAGTTGCCGCACCTAATTCTAACTCGCGTTTATTGACCGCATCAAAAGTATCATTAGACGCATGGTGATGGTCAAAGTAACGTTGGCTATCTGGACGTAAACCGGCTAACACAATATTATCATTTTTAAGCGGACCAATATCTGCACCACTATAACCTTTCTCAAAAAAGTGGATTAAATAAGGTTTAAACAAACTTCGCCACTGCTCAATTTGTTCCAAATTACCATCACTACAATCAAAACTAAAGCCTCTTGGTGTAAATCCACCTGAATCGCTCTCTAAAGCAAAAATATGATTCTCTCCTTTTTCTTTAGCAACCTCTGCGTATTTAAGTCCGCCACGAAGACCGTTTTCTTCATTCATAAATAAGACAACACGAATACTTCTTTTAGGTTTAATACCACTTTCTTTTAAAAGTCTTAATACTTCCATTGATTGTACTACACCTGCGCCATCATCATGAGAACCGTCTCCTAAATCCCACGAATCTAAATGCCCACCAACAATCATATATTCGTCTGGGAACTCGTTTCCTGTAATTTCGCCTATGACATTATATGATAATACGTCTTCGTATTGTTTACAATTTTGTTTGAAGTAAAACTCTGGATTTTCACCATTTGTAATTACTTCTGAAAGTTTATTTGCATCATTAGTACTAATTGCTGCAGAAGGAATACGTTTATCTTCTGGTAAATCTTGATAACTCATACTTCCTGTATGTGGCAAATCGTCTTGCCTCAAATTCAATGAACGTACAATTACACCAACTGCTCCAAGTTTTGAGGCTTCATATGCACCAGCATAGCGTTGCTTTGAGCAGCCACCGTAAGCTTCAAACGTATTGATTAAATCAGCTTGCATAGCACCATTAAAAAATACAATTTTACCTTTTACTTTTTCTTCACCTAAAGCTTCTAATTCCTCAAAACTTTTTACTTCGACAATTTTAGCTTGTAATCCTTCATTAGACGTTGCTGTAGAACCACCGAGTGCACATATATTAACATCAAACTTATTTCCATCAGACACGAAATATCCGACTTCTTTTTCGCCTCGGACCCATTTAGGAACCATAACTTCTTGTAACCAAACCTTATCTAAATCTAATTTCTCTAATTCGGACTTAACATAGCGCACCGCTTTTTCTGCATTTTCTGAACCTGAAAGTCGTCCTCCAATTTCATTAGATAAATAATCTAACCAGACATAACTTTGTCCATTAGTTAAAGATTTTTTGTAAATCGATTTTAAAGTGGCTTCGTCATTTTGTGCCTGAATTGAGACACAAAATAGAGCTAATAAAAGAATTACTATTTTATTCATTTTCTAATTGAGATTTGTATAAGTCAATATTTTCTTTTTCGTCTGATGGCATTTCAGGCTTTACAATATCATCATATTGCGTTAGTGTATCATATAAAATTTTGGCTACTATGTACCTAGCAGTTGGTTTATCATCCGCTGGAATATTAAACCATGGTGCGTATTCTTTTGAGCTGTTATTTATAACTTCTTCGTAACAGTCCTGATACTTATCCCAGAGTTTTCGTTCTTTTAAATCTCCTGCTTCAAATTTCCAGTTTTTGTCTGGTCTATTTAAACGACGTAATAATCTATTTTTTTGTTCGTCTTTAGAAAGGTTTAAAAAGAACTTGAATATAATAGTTCCATTGTCAGCTATATGCTTTTCAAAATTATTGATTTCATTAAATCGGCGCTCCCAAAAAGCATCAGTAACATCATCTTCTGATTGAATGTCTGGCATGTTCTCATACATTAAATAATTAGGATGTACGCGTGTTACTAAGACATTTTCGTAATGTGTTCTATTAAAAATACCAAATTTGCCACGTGCTGGTAAAGCGATGTAATGACGCCACAAATAGTCGTGTTTTAATTCAAGACTAGAAGGTTTTTTAAAGCTATGTGCTTCTATTCCGCGCACATTAAATTCTTTAAACACTTCACGAATAAGACTATCTTTTCCAGCAGTGTCCATACCTTGAATGCACATTAAAACGGAATACTTCCCATGCGCGTACATTGTATTTTGGATGTCTGCCAGCTTTTTACTGAGCTTATTCATTTTCTTTTCAATCTCTTTTTCTTCAGCCTGTAAATCAAAAGTTGTTTGAAGTTTATCTATTTTGATTTGAGATGAAATTCTAAAGTGTTCTATATTGACGTCTTTCATGTTTTTTTTATTTTGAAGCAAATGATTTTACATCGGCTTCACTGACTTCTTTTCCTCCTAATATAATTAAACGCTCAACAACGTTTCTTAATTCGCGAATATTACCGGTCCAATCGTAGTCTTGAAGTAGTTTGACAGCTTTATCAGAAAATGTTTTGTTTACTGTTCCTTGCTCTTCAGAAATCTTCTTGGCAAAATGACTAATTAGTAACGGAATATCTTCACGTCTATCGTTAAGAGAAGGGACTTCAATAAGAATAACGGCTAATCTATGATATAAATCTTCACGAAACTTACCATCTTCTATTTCCTTTTTTAAATCTTTATTGGTCGCAGCAACTACACGAACATTGACTTTAATATCTTTATCGCTACCAACGCGTTGAATACGACTTTCTTGCAGCGCACGTAACACTTTTGCTTGCGCAGAAAGACTCATATCTCCAATCTCATCTAAGAAAATAGTTCCGCCGTTTGCGGCTTCGAATTTACCTGCGCGGTCTTTTGCAGCTGATGTAAATGCTCCTTTGACATGACCGAATAATTCGCTTTCAATCAGCTCACTTGGTATTGCTGCGCAGTTAACCTCAATCATCGGGCCTTTATTGCGTTCACTTTTTTGGTGTAACCAATGTGCAACGAGTTCTTTTCCTGTTCCATTTGGTCCAGTTACCAAAACACGCGCATCGGTTGGTGCAACTTTATCTATCATATCTTTAATACGGTCGATGGCTGGACTCTCTCCAATCATCTCGTATTTTTTTGATACTTTCTTCTTCAAGCGCTTGTTTTCAACAACCAATTCCTTTCTGTCTAATGCAATACGAACCGTGTTTAGTAATCGATTTAAATCTGGCGGTTTTGAAATGTAATCAAAAGCACCTAGACGCATAGTATTTACTGCAGTATCTAAATCCCCATGACCAGATATCATAACGACAGGTATTTCAGGCTTTATCTTTTTTACAGCTTCCAGGACCTCAACACCATCCATTTTAGGCATTTTAATATCACATAAGACTAAATCGTAATCTTTCTTTTTAATTTTTTCGACACCTGCTAAACCGTCTTCTGCTTCTTCAACAGCGTAAGATTCACTTTCTTCAGAAAGTATTTTCACCAATACACGACGGATTGCCGCCTCATCTTCTATAATTAATATATGTTGCATACTATATTTTAAATTTTATTCACGTTCTAAGATAAAAAGCTTTTTATTGATTTAATTGAAAAATATTGTCTCTATCGCCATTTCGTAGGATATTATTAAGCCTAAAAGTATAGCCTAGCCTGATTATAAATAAGATACCAGATTATCTGTGAAACAATATTCATACCCTAATCCACCTACAGCAACTGATAATGAAATATTGTCGGCTTGTTGACCATCGATTATTATAGGCTCTTGTAAATTTGTAAAGTACCCATCTAGTGATGTAAATACTTGAATAATGCTTGACTCATTAAAATAATATTTTAGGTTAGATTTTGGAATACCAGCACTAAAAGACCAGTTATTATTTAATCTTCTATAATAATTAATAAATGGTAAAGGAAAAGGTATACCTACGTTTGTATTATAAGTTAAACCCAAAATGAGTCTGTACGGTTTTTTTGCAGTTTCGTCATCCGTTCTGTCATTTATAGCAAAAACACCTCCGTTTAAAAAAACATCATCTATGGTTATCGTACTCTTAAGGGTGGATGCTATTCGTGGATTTACTTTTATTCCAATCCGCCAGTATTCACTTGTCTTAAAGGTATAACCTAAATTAAAATCAATAATATTCAAAGTTCTCAAATCTTCATTATTAAATGCATACTCTTCTTCGAGATTTAAACTAATGCGATTGTACTCTGCACCAATAACTAAGTTATTTTTATCTCTAATTTTTATAGGATAGTTGAGTAATGCGCGAAGCCTAGTGTACTGATCTTCAGATTTACTGCTTGGAATAAATGAGTATTCTAACCGTGCCAAATCTGTAAATTGGGAGTGCGATACATTTAGACATATTAAGCCAAAGAGTAAACAGGTATATTTCATATGTTTATATGTATTGTTTTTTTTAGGACACATGCTGTTCGCTATTAATCATTCCTTTGGGTGATAATATGTTTAGCATACTCGTTTCATAATGTTTAAATCTCCTAAGTTGCCTCTCATTTCTTTTTTTCTATAATATGAATATCACGCTGCGGAAAAGGAATTATTATATTATTTTCTCTGAACGCTTTATCAATTTCAAATCTTATATCACTTTTAGGTATGGCTGCTGTAAAACTATCGTTTAGTGTAAAAATTAGTTTAAAGTTTAACGAACTATCCCCAAAGTTTGTAAACAACACTAATGGTTCTGGGTTGTCTAGTATTGCTTCGTGTTTACTAGCAACACCGATTAAGAGTTTCTTTACCATTTCTACATCACTTCCATATGCAACACCAATCTCTACACTTTCTCTAGTCAGCGACCCATTTTGCGTCCAATTGTATAGAATCTTTGTGAGATATAAGTGGTTAGGAATTATTAATACTTTATTATCAATAGTTACTGCACGTGTAGTTCTTAATTTTATTTCTTCAATACGACCTACTTTTCCGTCCAACTCTATAATATCTCCTACTTGTACCGATTGATCTATCAATATAAAAACACCTGAAATAATATCTTGAAAAAAGGTTTGAAGCGCCAAACCAATTCCAATGAGTAAAGCCGCTGATGCAGCAAAAACTGCAGTCACATTAACTCCAACGGAATCTAGAGTTACTATAAAAATAACAACATAAATCAACCATTTAAAATAGCCATATACCACTTGAAATTTAACTTTGTCATGCTCAGGAATTTTTCGCGTAAATATGCGATAGACAAACTTAAGCACTAGACTTGTCACAAATATTATGGTAGTCAATATTATCAAGTCTAAAACAGAAACGCTTATCTCTTTTGTAATATCTAAATGTAAATGAAGAAACTCAGAAACCTTCTCCCACATACTACTTTCAGTGATAGTTTCGCCTATACTTTCTATATCTTGAAAGCCTAACATCATTAATATTTTAACCATTTAAAAAGTTCTTTATAACTCGCCTTTTTTCCATACATCAATATACCTACTCGGTAAATCTTTGCAGCAAACCAGACGGTAGACGTAAATGTGCCAATCAGTAATAACAAACTTACAAGTTGTTGCCATAAAGGTACTCCAAACGGAATTCGCATCAACATAACTACAGGAGAAGTAAACGGTATAAATGAAAACACTGTCGAAACCGTACCATGTGGGTCTTCAATAACCGTAAATACACCAACATAAACTGCCAAAATTAATGGCATTAAAATAGGTAGCATAAATTGTTGTGTATCGGTCTCATTATCTACCGCTGCACCAATAGCTGCGTATAGCGAGCTATACAACAAGTAGCCTCCTATAAAAAACAATAAAAACGCAACAATTAAATTTGCTAAAGGTAAATTTTGAAATGATTGTACGACTAGATTAATTTCATTTTGTACAGAAGAATTATCCATTGCCTGTTGGACGAGTTCTTGTTGTTGCCCTTGTGCAGACATTAAATCTACACCAAATATCATACTAACAATAGTAGATAAAATACCCAATAAAATAATCCAAATTGCAAATTGAGTAACTCCAGCTAAGGATGTACCAATGATTTTCCCCATCATTAATTGAATAGGCTTTACCGAGGAAATTATAATCTCAATAATACGACTGGTCTTTTCTTCTATAACACTTCGCATTATCATGTTACCATATATAATGATAAACATAAACAGTAAATAACCTGAAATTCCTCCAAAGGCTAGCTTGAGTATGTTGTCTATCTTAGAACTTTTTTGACCATCAAAAGTTTCTTGGGATATATTTACATTGGCTCTTGATGCTTTTATCTGTTCTGAATCTAAACCGTTAGCAACTAATTTTAAGTCACGCAGTTTTCTTTCAATCTTATTTTCTAAACTTGAAATGATTGTCAATGAAGGTGACTCTTCCGAATAAAATTGGATTGTTTCAGACACAGTTTCCAAATCTCCTTTTCCTATGTATAAAAGTCCGTACTGTTCCTTTTCTTTGACAACCGCTTTCGCACTAGAAAGCGCAGTGTTATTAGAGTAATTATATGTGATATTCTCTGTATTAATAAATACTTCTGAAAATAAACCCGACTCGTCAAGGATAGAAATAGTACGTTTTTTGTTAGTGTTTAACTGTAACAAATAAGCCACAACACTAATCAATGCAATCATTATTAAGGGACTTAGAAACGTCATGATAATGAATGACTTATTCTTAACCTTATTAAGATACTCTCGTTTTATAATTAATGGTAGATGATTCATCTTTAATTATTTTTTACAGTTTTAATAAAGATGTCGTTAGCCGATGGAATAACCTCTACAAAATGATGCACTTCCGCTTTAGAAGTTAAAAATGAAAGTAAATCGTTTGGTGAAATCTCTGGTGTTATTTTTACGTTTAGCTTTACATCATCATACACATTTTTGAATGTTGCTGGCAACACAACAAACTTATTTTTTATTTCATTAATAACTGTTTGGCTATTGCTAGATTTCAATCCAACTTCAAAAGTATTAGACTTATATTGACGTTTTATATCAATTAAATTTCCATCTAACACCTTATTAGATTTATGAATTAATGCAATGTGATCACATAATTCTTCTACAGATTCCATTCTGTGTGTTGAAAAAATTACGGTCGAACCCTCTTCTCTTAGCTTTAGAATTTCGTCTTTAATTAAGTTAGCGTTAATAGGGTCAAAACCCGAAAAAGGTTCATCAAAAATTAAAAGTTTAGGTTTGTGCAAAACAGTAACTATAAACTGAATTTTTTGTGCCTGCCCTTTACTTAATTCTTGTATTTTTTTGTTCCACCAATCTCCAATTTCAAACTTATCGAACCAGAGTTTTAATTGCTTCTTGGCTTCAGACTTAGACATTCCTTTAAGTTGTGCCAAATACAAGGCTTGTTCTCCTACTTTCATAGACTTATAAAGTCCACGCTCCTCAGGCAAATAACCTATATCTTTAATATGTTCTTGCTGTAATGGTTGTCCATCCAAAATCACTTTACCTTCATCTGGCATTGTAATCTGATTAATAATACGGATTAGAGTTGTTTTTCCTGCTCCATTTGGTCCCAACAAACCAAAAATACTACCTTTTGGCACGGCAATAGATACTTGATTTAAAGCTCTGAAATCTCCATAATCTTTGGAAACAGAATCAGCCACCAACAATTTGTTCATAAAAATATTTGATTTTTTTATTAGAAGCGTAAATATATTAAATGTTGGACGGAATAGTAAGGGATTGCTACATATATCTAAATCCTATCAGGCTCAAAAAAAATTAAATAGACCTTAAAATTAAGTAGTGAGATGCTAAAACAATTAAGCACAAAAAAACAAAACCCACCCTCACAATTAAATAAGGATGGGAAAAAATTGCTATGAAAAAGAAAAATTACCGCTAATTAGCATTAGCGATAATTCAAATATACTGTTTTTTCTGATATTGACAGAAATTTTACGAAAACATATCTTTTACCTTTTCAAAAAAGGACTTATCTGAGCTTTCTGGTTTTGGCTGAAAATGTTCATCTGTTCTCATATCTTCAAAAAAATCTTTCTGCTTTTTGTTTAACGTTTTTGGTGTCCAAACATTAACATGCACGAGCAAATCACCTTTACCATAACCATTAATACTAGGAATACCTTTTCCGCGTAATCTTAAAATTTTACCAGATTGTACACCTGGTTCAATTTTTATACGCACTTTTCCTGAAACGGTATCAATTTCCATTGATGAACCTAAAACAGCATCAGGTAAACTTACATACAAGTCGTAGTGTAAGTTATCACCTTCGCGCTTTAATGTTTGGTGATCTTCTTCTTGTATAGCTACCAGTAGATCTCCAGAAATACCATTACCTGGGGCAGCGTTACCTTTTCCATTAACTTTAAGTTGCATGCCATCAACAACACCAGCTGGAATTTTTACGCTTACGGTTTCTTCCTTAGCAATTAGCCCTTGATCATCAGCTCCATAAGGTCGCTTATCTATACTCTGACCTGCTCCATGACATGTAGGACAAGCTGTAGCTGTTTGCATACGCCCTAAAATTGTATTGGTAACTCTAGCCACTTGGCCTTGACCATTACATGTAGCGCAAGTTTTATAAGTAACTCCATCTGCTTGGACTTTACGTTTAACTTTAATTTTCTTCTCTACACCATTGGCCACATCTTCTAAAGATAGTTTTACACGAATACGAAGATTACTTCCTTTAACAACTCGACGACCTCCGCCACCGAATCCTCCGAAGCCGCCACCGCCGCCGCCAAATGCGCCACCAAAAATATCTCCAAATTGACTGAATATATCATCCATATTCATGCCACCACCACCGAAACCACCGCCACCTTCAAAGGCTTGGTGCCCAAACTGGTCATAGCGCGCTTTCTTATCTGGGTCGCTCAATACTTCGTAAGCTTCAGCTGCTTTTTTGAACTTTTCTTCAGCTTCTTTATCATCTGGATTTTTATCTGGATGGTATTTTAAAGCCATTTTTCTGTAGGCTTTCTTTATTTCAGCTGCAGAGGCACCTTTGCTTATTCCTAATATGTCGTAAAAATCTTCTTTCATACTGTATAGTTCCGCAAACGGAATTAATTTAATTATTGCCCTATAACCACTTTAGGAAAACGAATTACTTTGTCGCCTAGTTTATAACCACGTTCTACAACGTCTATAATTTTCCCTTTTAAATCTTCACTTGGTGCAGGGATTTGAGTGACTGCTTCGTGATCATCTGCATTAAAGGTATCACCCTTTTTAACTTCTATCATAGCTAAACCTTTTTGCTCGAGTGTATTTATAAGCTTATTGTAGATTAACAATACGCCTTTACGCAATTCTTCTGCTTCTTTATCGTCTTCTATATGCATTAAGGCACGTTCAAAATCATCAAGTACAGGTAGCATTGATACCATCACGTCTTGACTAGCGGTTTTAAATAACTCTATCCGCTCTTTAGTTGTACGCTTTTTGTAGTTTTCGAATTCTGCAAAGAGACGTATAAACTTCTCTTTCTCTGCGGTGAGTTGGTCTTGCAATTGCTCTTCGGCAGATTTCTGTTCAACTTCTTCTTTTGTCTCGACAGTTTCTGTTGCTTCAGCTTGAGGCTCTTCTACCTCTTGGTTTTTATCTTTTTTGCCCATTTCTTTAGACTAATTTTAAATCTTTCATTTAGAGATGGCAAAAGTACTGCCAATATTAATAAAATGTCAAAATGTCACAGGTATTTTTTTTTTCAAAAAAACTAAAAAAAAAGCATCCCGGATATCGGGATGCTTTTCTTCTTCATAGCAGTTTTTCCTATTAATTAATTAGGCATTACTACTGTATTAATTACGTGGATTACTCCATTATCTGCCTTTACATCTGTCGCCACAATCTCACTGTAATTACCTTTTTGGTCTTTAATCCAGATTTTTCCATCTTTAGACATAACAGTCAATACTTGTCCGTTAAGTCCTTTAACTTCAACTTTACCATTACCTTTTTCTAATGCTGCTACAACATCACTAGCCATTAATTTAGCTGGCACTACGTGGTATGTTAATATGTTTGCTAAAGCTGCTTTGTTTTTTGGCTCTAATAAACTTCCTAATGTTGCATTATCTATTTTACCGAAAGCTGCGTTTGTTGGAGCGAATACTGTAAATGGTCCGTCACCTTGTAAAGCAGAAACTAAATCTGCAGCTTTCAAAGCCGCTACTAGTGTAGAGAAATCTTCGTTACCAACTGCTACATCAACAATTGTTTTTTGTGCTGTCGCTGCTGTACTAATTGTTAATGCTGCAACCATACTGAAAATGAATACTAACTTTTTCATAATTCTTTGTTTTAATATTTTAGTTAAATGTTAGAGCACATTTTTTTGTTTTGATGTGCTTTCATTTATATTTACACAGCCTTTTTAGCTCTGGATGAGCAGATGATTACTTTTGGCAAATCTTTAACACAAATGCAAGACGACATACTTCTTATTAAACAACTCCAAGCAAATGATGAGCGTGCGTTATCTTTACTTTATGACAAATACTCTGGAGCACTATACAGTGTAATCATTAAAATGACAGGTGACGAGGGATTATCGCAAGATTTGTTACAGGAAAGTTTTATCACTATCTGGGATAAGTCACACCAGTATAATCCTGAAAAGGGACGTTTTTACACTTGGGCTTACAGAATTGCAAAAAACAAAGTGTTAAATTATCTAAGAAAAACAGATATACTCATCCAAACGGATGATTTAAGTGTATATGAAAATAATGATGAACCAGATACAATAAATCGTGATTTTTTTGAGTTGAATGGTGCCATAACTAAACTAGAAGCTCATCACCAAAAGGCAATAGAACTAGTTTATTTTAAAGGGTTGACACATCGGGAGGCACACGCTGAAATGGATGTCCCTTTAGGCACGTTTAAATCTTACATACAACAAGCTTTAAAACAGCTTCGTGTGAATTATATAAAAATTATTGTGTTTTTGTTATTAATGATTGATGTAATGTGATGATGACAAAGAAAGAATTACTTGAAAATGGATTGCTAGAACAATATGTACTAGGCGAACTTGACGCTAAACAAACAAAAGCTGTTGAGCAACTGCTCTTGTCTGATACTGAACTAAAAACAAAATTGGAAGAGATAGAATCAAATTTTGAAAATTTGGCGATGGAAAATGCTATTAATCCGCCTGCTTTTATAAAGACCAAGTTACTATCTAATATTAAGGTTTCAAATAATAAAACTATTTCCGAATCTGGAAATAGCAATAAATTTTGGCTAGGCATTGCTGCAAGTGTTGCTGCATTCTTCTTATTAGGTTCGGTTTGGTTATTTACAGAATTAAATACTTTAAAAGAGGATTTAAGAGTAGTAGGTAACCAAAATGAAGTATTACAAAAAAACCTTGATGGTATAACCAAAAACTATGATGAGGTTTCTAATTGGTATGCTGCCTTATCCAATCCAGATGCAGAGCAATATATTTTAAAAGGAAATACATTATCTCCAGAAGCTAAAATTGTAAGTTTTGTAAATCACGAAAATAAATCAGTAGTTATTAATACAAAAAAACTACCTCAACTAGATGCTGACCATGACTACCAAATGTGGGCAGATGTCGATGGCGAAATGATTAACATGGGCGTTATTCCAAAAAACAAGGAACTTATTGCAATGACTTATGTTAATGATGCTGAATCTCTAAATATTACTATCGAGCCAGCTGGAGGAAATGATCACCCTACAGTTGAGCGTTTGATTAGTAATGTTTATTTGAATTAATGAAAATACTTGAATTCTTTCTTGAAATTTTAGTTTGGTTTGGTCTTGATTTTTCAGACTTTAAACATCAAAGAAAAATAGAAAAACTAGAAAAAGCAGATGGAAAATCACGCACCTTCCAAAAATATTTTTTAGGCCCATCTGCAAAAACTATTTTCAAAGTATTTATAATTCTGATAATTCTCTTTTTTGGATATCTCTGGTATTCCAACAATTATTCAAAACCTAAAAAGACAAAAAAAGAAATAATCGAAATTTCAGAATACATAACACAATGGAAATCAGAATACAATTCACTTCCTATAACTATTGAAATAATGATTAAGTCTAAACCTCTTCATAAAAAATGGTTAACAGATGAATGGAAAAGACCTTATTTTTATTCCATTGACTCTACTGACAATAGCTTTGAATTATTTTCTGCTGGTAAGGATGGAAAATTTGAAACTAAAGATGACATTTCTTCAAAATAAACAAAAAACATCCCAATATTTTTAAACTACCTTTGTGGCAAACATTTATAAATGTCATTTAAAGACTTACATATTATTAAGCCTCTTTTAAGAGCCGTAGCAGATTCGGGTTATGATGAGCCAACGCTAATTCAGCAACGTTGTATTCCGCATATTTTAGAAAAGAAAGATATGGTTGCCTCTGCACAAACAGGCACAGGAAAGACGGCTGCTTATGCATTACCTATTTTGCAAATTTTGTTTGATAAGCAGGATGCACCTAAACGCGGAAAAAAAATACGTGCTCTAATTGTAAGTCCAACACGAGAATTAGCATCTCAGATTAATGATAATTTTAAAACATATGCCAAGTTTACCAACTTACGTTCGGCAGTAATTTTTGGTGGCACTTCAATTGAACCACAGATAGATATCCTAAAAAAAGGTATAGACATTTTAATTGCCACGCCGGGTCGTTTATTGGATTTACACAAACAAGATTACATTAACCTTGATTATATTGAAACTTTTGTGCTAGACGAAGCTGACTTAATGCTAGATATGGGCTTTATTGATGACGTAAAAAAGATAGAGCGCCTTTGCCCAGAAGAAAGACAAACACTTTTATTTTCTGCTACAATACCATACAAAGTAGAACAATTGGCAAGCACAATCTTAAACAATCCAATCCGTGTTGATGTCACGCCATCCAAGTCAGTCGCTAATGCTATAAGTCAAGTTTTGTATTATGTCCCAAAACGAAATAAAATAGAATTATGTCTACACCTACTTAGAAATACTGTCATAGGTAATATTCTCATATTTAGACGCACAAAGTTTGGGGTAGATAAGCTTGAAAAAACCTTACTCAAAAACGGCTATAAGGTAGATAGCATTCATGGCGACAAAACACAAAGTGATAGACAAACTGCACTCAACAAATTTAAAAACGGTTATGTAAAAATTTTAATTGCTACCGATGTTGCCGCTCGTGGTATTGACATTAACGAACTTGATTCTGTAATTAATTTTGACTTACCAAACATCCCTGACACTTACATCCACCGCATCGGACGAACCGGACGTGCTGGAAATATTGGCACAGCATATTCCTTATGCTCTGCGGATGAGAAAAGCTACATCAAAAAAATACAGGAGTCTATTAATATTCAAATCCCAATCGAGGAAGACCATCCTTATCCGCTAGATCCAAAAGCAAAACCAATTGTTCACAAAAAACAAGGTAGCAAGTATAAAAAAGGACGAAAAGGTGCTGGCGCTAAAAAGAAAAAGAAGCGTTGGTATTAATTTAGATGGATTAGATAGTTAGACCTATTAGATTTGTTAGACTTTTAGATATGAAAAAAGCCAAAAGCAATGGCTAATGGCTAAACTATTCAAATTTCGTTTCAAAAAGGAGATAGTGTTTAATCCCAAAATTTTTACCCCAATTCTCTAAGTCCTTTCCTGCTGTACCTACTTCGCACAAAGATTTTGAACCCTCTTCTCGCTCATAGGGTAAGATATAGGCCAATAAGTAAATAATCCTCGGGGCAAGCCCACGAGGCATTAAAATAATTTCAATTGATTATTCTTTTTCAAACTTTTATAATCCTTTTCAACACCTTGTTCCTTAACATAATTTGCTATCAATTTTTCAG
>NZ_JABDQL010000118.1 GCF_013042245.1 Winogradskyella sp.
CTGAAAAATTGATAGCAAATTATGTTAAGGAACAAGGTGTTGAAAAGGATTATAAAAGTTTGAAAAAGAATAATCAATTGAAATTATTTTAATGCCTCGTGGGCTTGCCCCGAGGATTATTTACTCAGAAATTATTTTCCAAACAGTCCTCCAAGAAGACCACCAAGGCCACCTTTTTTCTTTGATCCGCCAAGTAACATTCCTGCAACATCATCAACAACACTTCCGTCACCATCTGCATCTAAAATTTGTTCAAGGAAACTTTGTTCTTGTTTTGTGCTACTTCCGCCTAACATACCACCAAGCATAGAGCCTAAATCATTTTGAGAATTTACATTATTTTGTCTTTTTTGCTTTCCTAAAACACCCATAAGGATAGGGGCAGCTACTTTTAGGATTTCTCCAACTGATCCAGAATCAACTCCAGCTTTTTGTCCTATAACTTGTTGTACACCTTGTTGTTTTTGTCCAAGAACGTGACTTAATATTTTAGAACCATCTGTTTTTATCTCATCATCAAAACCACCGCCAAAGAGACCACTTAGATTATCTAAAATACTTCCGTCGTGCTTACTTTCTAAAGCGCCCATTAAACCTTGTGCACCTTCAGGAGTCGCTGCATTACGTTCCATGGCTTTCATTAATACTGGTAAGGCCATAGTTAGTACACTACTTGTTTTATTTTGGTCGGTATTCGTTGTTCCAGATACACCGCTGATTATAGTTTTCCCTAAATCGCTATTAAGTAAGTCTAAAATTCCTGACATAATTTATTTTTTTGTTAGTAAAGTCTTCCAATGTAAGAAAAAAGTCTCGACCATTCATCGAGACTTTTTCATATTATAATTTGATAATAATTTTATTTTAGGATGCTAATAATTTGAGATGCCAATTCTTCTCCAATTCTATCTTGCGCCTCGTTTGTTGCTGCACCTGTATGCGGTGTGAGCGACAACGAAGGATTCATTAATAAGCCCATTTCTGGCTGTGGTTCTTTTTCAAAAACGTCTAAGGCTGCTCTGGCTACTTTTCCATTTTCAATGGCTTTAATAAGTGCTACTTCATTGATAACACCACCACGCGCTGCATTGGCAAGTATAACGCCATCTTTCATTTGTTTGAATTCGGCTTCATCTATGACATAGTTTTTTTGCGCTGGTACGTGGAGCGTTAAAAAATCAGCTTGTTTTAAAACGTCTTCCTTAGAAACCGTTTTAATATTAAAGTTTACTTTTTGACCATCAAAAAACTCAAGTTCTAAATCTGCTGCTTCCATAAATGGGTCAAAGGCAACGACTTTCATTCCTGCTCCTATAGCAACTTTTGCTGTTGCTTGACCAATACGACCAAAGCCTAATACACCAAGTGTTTTACCTTTTAACTCAGTGCCTTTGGCGTAAGATTTTTTTAATTTCTTAAAGTTAGTATCTCCTTCTAATGGCATATCTCGGTTAGAATTGTGTAAATAACGTGCTAAACCGTAGAAATGACCGAATACCAATTCTGCTACGGAATGTGAAGATGCAGCTGGTGTATTTATAACATGTAAGCCCTTACTTCGCGCATAGTCTACATCAATATTATCCATACCAACACCACCACGACCAATAATCTTAAGGCTAGGGCAGTTGTCTATAATATTTTTACGTACAGTTGTTGCACTTCGTACTAATAACACAGCGATGTTATTATCGTTGATGTAATTCTCTAATTGTTCTTGTGCAACGGTTGTTGTTAATACTTCAAAACCAGCAGCCTCTAAAACGTCAATTCCGCTTTGAGAAACACCGTCGTTTGCTAATACTTTCATTTTTCTTTTTTATATTTTATTAAGCTTTGCTTTCTAATTCGCTCATCACTTCAACCAATACTTTAACGCTGTCTAGTGATAAGGCGTTATACATAGAAGCTCTGTAACCACCAACACTTCTATGGCCATTAAGTCCGTTGATTCCGGCTTCCTTCCACATGGCATCAAAAGTTTCTTTTAGGTTTTCGTTTTCTAGAGTAAATGTAGCGTTCATATTAGAACGGTCTTCTTTTACAGCGTAGCCTTTAAATAATGGATTCAAATCAATTTCCGAATACATAAGGCGTGCTTTCTTTTCATTTTCTTCTTCAATAGCCTTGATACCACCTAAATCTTTAAGCCACTGCATGGTTAACATAGATACGTATACCGCAAAAACTGGAGGTGTATTAAACATACTTCCTTTACCAATATGCACTTTATAATCCATCATTGATGGAATTTTACGTGATACTTTTCCTAAAATATCTTCTTTAACAATAACAAGCGTTGTACCAGCCGGACCCATATTTTTTTGAGCACCGGCATAGATTAAATCAAATTTTGAAAAATCTAAGGTTCTCGAAAAAATATCACTACTCATATCACAAACCATTTGGATAGGTGAGTTAGGAATTTTTTTCATCTGCGTACCAAAAATGGTATTGTTAGACGTACAATGAAAATAGTCGTAATCCTCAGGAATATCATACCCTTTAGGGATATAATTAAATCCTGCTGATTTTGAAGACCCAACTTCGTAAATATCATCGTAAATCTTAGCTTCTTTTAGGGCTTTATCAGACCAAGTTCCTGTATTAAGATATCCTGCTCTTTTTTCTAAAAGATTAAGTGCTACCATTAAAAACTGAGTGCTAGCACCGCCTTGTAAAAACAAAGCTTTATAACCTTTACCTTCTAAGCCCAAAAGCTCTAATGCTAGTGAACGTGCTTGTTCCATAACATCTACAAAAGGTTTACTACGGTGCGATATTTCTATTAAAGATAAACCGTTATCAAAGTCTAAAAGCGCCTCTGAGGCTTGTTTCATTACTGATTTTGGTAAAACGCAAGGACCTGCGCTAAAGTTGTGTTTTTTAATCATGTTCAGTTTTTTTAACCTTTACAAAGGTGGCGAATATATCAGATATTCTTATTAAGAAATTGATAATTTTTAGCTATAATTTCAACAAGAAATCAACAGTATCTACATTATCTGCATAATTCCATAATTTGGGTTCTTGGGTTTGCCCAAAAGTTACTTCTGTAGGTGTAAATCCATCAGCGACTATGCATTGAATATTCTCGGATTGTGACTCCAAATGTGTTTTTAAAGACGCCATATCTTTATACTTTTCATAAAAAACAGTGGCGATAGGCGAACCAAAGTTTTGGTCTTCTTTTATCATTACGAAACCATTCTCTAGCATATCAAACTCGCTCATAATGTAAACCGCTTTGTTATAATCGTAGTTATTGGCGTATTTATTTTCGTTGATAATGTCTTTCCACTTAAAAACCGCATTAAAAAAAGCATCAAAATTATAATCTTCGGGTACATATAATTTTGAAACATTACGACAACCCAATCCGTAAAACCTAAAAATATCATCAGCTAAACCTTCTAGCTGTTGATGGGTTTCATTACCTGTTAAAATGGCAACGGAGTTTCTGTTTTTACGAATTATAGAGGGTCTGTCTTTAAAATAGTATTCAAAATAGCGTGCCGTGTTATTGCTTCCTGTAGCAATTACGGCATCAAAACCGTCTAGTTTCTCTTCAGTAAATGTTACTTTGCCCTTAAATTCAGGTTCAATAAGTTCTAAATATTTAGTCAAATAGGGCAGAAGGTGCTTATCGTTGGAGGATTGTTTCACTAAAACCTTATGTCCACTCATTAAAACACTCAAAAAATCATGAAACCCAACTAACGGAATATTACCTGCCATAATAATGGCAACAGTTTTGGTGTCTACAGCGTTAAAATTGTAATTACTGGTCCATGTTTTAAGATTATCTCCAGTAAGTGCTTCTGTCCATGACTGTAAAGCAAAATCTAAATTATTTTTGGTAAACCAGCCGTTGTGCTCTTTGGCCAATTTAAGCTGGTGCTTAAAGCCATCAATAAAAGCATCATCAATTTTAGTACCTCTTGGTGCGTCTGTAAACTGACTTAAAAAATGGCCTAATTTTACAAAAGCGTTAAGGCTTTGTTGTAATTCCATATAAGGTTTGGTAATAATATGTTTTGGCTTTATTTTTGCAACTGCAAAATTACGAAAAAGAAAAAGCTATGGCAATTATAATAACAGACGAATGTATAAACTGTGGTGCCTGTGAACCAGAATGTCCAAACACTGCCATTTATGAAGGCGCAGACGATTGGCGTTACAAAGACGGCACAAGCCTTACAGGTAAAATCGTTTTACCAAGTGGTAAAGAAGTAGATGCCGAAGAAACTCAAGAACCTATAAGTGACGAGCTTTACTATATAGCCCCAGATAAATGTACTGAATGTATGGGTTTCCATGAAGAGCCACAATGTGCAGCGGTTTGTCCAGTAGATTGTTGTGTGCCTGACGAAAATGTGGTAGAAACCGAAGAAGAATTGTTGGCCAAGCAAAAATTTATGCACCCAGATTCTTAATTTTAAGAATTACGTTTTAAATATTTGCTAGATTCAAGTCATAAACGCAACTTCTGTTTTAAAGACACTTTCCCGCGAAGTGTGTAAGTAAAATTTACAGGATTAGCTTTTTCATAGTTTAATTCTGTTTTCAAATATAGCTAAAAATTGGTTTAAAATGATTCCCCAATTTCTAATAGGCATTTTC
>NZ_JABDQL010000122.1 GCF_013042245.1 Winogradskyella sp.
TGCTTTAAACCTATTGAAGAATGAACATTCTAAAAAACTATCTATGAAAAGCAAAAGGCTTGAAGCTGGGTGGAATGAAGACTATTTGCTCAAAATATTAAATTTAAAAGTATGATTTTGCCCTGAACTGCAATAGCTCTACTATTGTAACCTTTAATTCGTTGTCGTATCTTTTTGCCATAATTCAAATATATAGTTTATGACCGTAAAAATTCGTCCCAGCTAAACTAGACAATCCAGGTTTGCTATTAGATGTTTAAAAAAGTTTACTCTTTACCATCTACATAACCCTGAAGATATTGATAGCGTTCTGTTAATGTTCCATTTTCTGAAGTCATTTTAGCACGCTCTAAAATTCCATCTTTATCATTATTAAAAAATCCGGTAATCACATGCTCTAAAAACGCTTCGCCAAAACCTTCACTAGCATCTTTAGGTAACTCACATGGCAAGTTATCTACTGCCATTACAGTAATTACATCTTTTGCATCAAACTCTGCCTCCGATTCTGTTTCTGGATTGTAACCATAAAAAGGATTTGCTATTGTAGAAGGACGAATCGTACTTGCCACAGGACCATCTATATCACAACTTATATCTGCTACGAGGTTTATTCTAAAATCTGGATGCTTTGCATCATCTCTAGTAAATAGGTATGGTGCATTATTACCATAAAAATGCCCTGCAATAAAGTAATCGGTTTCCTTAGCATAAGGCATAAAATTACTCTCGTAGCCTCTTGGGTCGTCATAAAATGCATACTTCTCTCCTACCTTACCATCTTTACGCTTGGCATATTCCATAACATCAGCCATAACATAAACAGGTTCTGTAAATTGAGACGTTAAATACAAAGCATCACTAATTTGTTTTATACCTAAATAATCTAATATTTCTTTTGCGCCATAAGCTACTTTGCCTGTCCCAGTTAATAGTATTTTTATATTTGGAACTGTAATCTTATCAAGCTCTACTTTAACAGCATTTAAATCCGAAAGCGTTTCTACTTTTGGAAGGCTAAATAGTCCGTCTCTCAAACCCAAAGCTCTAAAGCCATTATATGCACCAACTAACCCTGCATATCGCCCAAAACCAATTAATCTATAATTGTTTTCGTCTACTATGGTTTCGTGGTCATAGAGTTTAATGTTCTTATCCAATATTGCCTTCAGCAAATCTCTATTATACGGTTGCTTTTTTATAGTATGCGAAAAGAAAAAGTATTCCTTATTAGGAATTAAATTTTCAATAGGCACTTCTTTTACACCAATCATCACATCAGCATCAGAAACATCTTCCATAACTTTAAAACCCAAAGACTTGTAAGCAGTATCAGGAAAAATTCTAATATCAGAAGATTCTACTACAAATTCGGCATTTGGAAACCGCATTCTAGCCTCAGCTAATTTTTCTGGTGAAAATACAACACGTCTGTCTGGCGGATTTTTACGTTCCTTGATAATGGCAAATTTCATATTTATGGGTTTAAATTACTGACAAAACGACTACAATCTAGTCTGGAATAATTTTTGCTCAAAAATACTTGGATTTAAGAGGTTGCACAACTTTTTTTGTAACTTCGCCATCCTTTTGTAAGAAAAGGAATTTATAAATTGATGAGTTCCTGAATCGAGTTCAGGATTAATTCGATTTCGCAAAACAAGATTTTGCTATCTCATTAAGGGGTCGACTGGTTTTGACAGCGAGATTAATTAAATGGTAAGCACGTCGTGTAACGGCATTGAAACACGTAAAAGGCTAGACCAAATTTTAAACGGCGAGAATAACTACGCTTTAGCTGCATAATCTGAATTATAGTAAGATTCGTGCTCATTTCTACTAGGTAGAAAGGCTAAATGTCTCCAGAAAGCCTTGGTTAGTGGCGTTCTTTTTAGAGGCATCGTAAAAATTAACTAAGATTAGGTAGTGCTTTGATGCCTTTTCGAGATTTAAAAGCTAAGTTGTAAGTGGGTTGTTTGTAACCAGCTTACAATCGAAAAAACAAGAACAAAATAAACGTGTAGAAAGCCCTTTGGTTACTTGTTTGGACGAGAGTTCGATTCTCTCCGACTCCACAAACAAACTCACTATAGAACTTTTCTATAGTGAGTTTTTGTTTTGCAATTCCTTTTGTAAGGGTTTCGATGTTATTTCGACTAATTTTGCATCTAAATAAAGCATATTATTAACCATAAAAGAAAGGAACACAAAGTATGCTAACTTGGAAAGATGTTATCAATTTTGCAGTCAATGGAAATCCAACACCAGATAGACGTGTTGAAAAAACAGAAGCTGAATGGAGAAATCAATTAACTCCAGAACAATTTAGAATTACAAGACAAAAAGGTACAGAACGCGCCCATAGCGGTGCACTTTGTAGCATCTATGATGAAGGCAAATACAACTGTGTTTGTTGCGACACACCGTTATTTGATTCTACAATTAAATTTAGCTCTGGTACAGGTTGGCCGAGCTTTACACAACCCATTAAAGAAAACGCCATTAAGTATAAAAAAGACTCATCTTATGGTATGGTACGTGTAGAGGTGATGTGCAATACTTGTGATGCCCATTTAGGGCATATTTTTCCTGATGGACCAGAGCCAAGCGGATTGCGTTATTGTATCAATTCAGAATCTATGACTTTAGACAAGGGAACTTCATAATGGCAACTAAAAATTTACAAACCGCCACAGTTGGTGGTGGTTGCTTTTGGTGTACAGAAGCGGTATTTCAAGAAGTAAAAGGTGTAGAAGAAGTAATTTCGGGCTACACTGGTGGCAAAGCACCAGGAAGACCAACTTACAGAGAAGTTTGCTCTGGTTTAACCGGTGATGCCGAAGTTGTAAAAGTCACTTTTGATGCTAATATGATTAGTTACGAAGATATCCTTGTCATTTTTATGACCACTCACGACCCTACGACATTAAACCGTCAAGGTGCAGATAGAGGAACACAATATCGGTCGGTAATTTATTATCACAATCAAACACAAAAAGAAATCGCAGAGATAGTGATTACTGAATTATCTAAATATTACGAAAACCCAATTGTTACTGAATTATCTGAAGCAGTAACGTTTTACGAAGCTGAAAAAGAACATCAGGATTTCTACAAAAATAATCCTGACTTTGGCTATTGTGGTTTTGTTATAGATCCTAAATTAGCAAAACTGCGTAAATTACATTCAGATAAACTTAAATAGAAATCCAAATAATTTAATGGAAACTAAAATTAAACTTTATGGCACCGAAAGGTGCCATAAAACTCAATACTATAAAACCTTTTTTGAGTCAAAAAAACTAGATTATTTGTTTTTGGACGTTGAAGAAAATAAAATTTATGCTGAAGAATTACGTAACTTGTACACTAATCATAAACTTAATTTTCCAACCATAACTATTGGAGAAAAAAAACTAAGAAACCCTTCTGAAAAAGAATTAAACAAGTGGCTCAGTAAACTATCATGAATCTAAATAACAACTTTATTTCTGAACTTCCTGCAGACCCAATTGTTGGCAATACAAGGCGACAAGTCAAAAACGCATGTTTTAGTTACGTTACTCCAAAAAAAACGTCTAAACCAAAACTCATTCATGTCTCTGAAGATTTTGCAAAAGATTTAGGAATTTCAAAAGATGATTTACAATCAAAAGAATTTTTGAATATCATGACTGGCAATCAAGTATTAAATAATACAACACCATATGCCATGTGTTATGGTGGTCATCAATTCGGAAATTGGGCTGGGCAATTAGGTGATGGTCGTGCTATTAATCTTTTTGATGTTGAGCATGACAAGAAGCAATGGACAATTCAGCTTAAAGGTGCTGGAGAAACACCCTATTCACGCCAAGGAGATGGTTTGGCAGTTTTGCGTTCGTCTGTTCGTGAGTATTTGTGTAGCGAAGCTATGCATCATTTAGGTGTGCCAACAACTAGAGCATTATCTCTTAGTTTATCTGGTGATGACGTCATGCGTGATATACTGTATGATGGCAATCGCGCCAATGAAAAAGGTGCAATAGTCTCCCGAGTTTCACCATCCTTTTTACGTTTTGGGAATTACGAAATTTTTGCTGCACGTGGTGATCATAAAACACTTAAAACCCTAGTTGATTATACCATTAAACACCATTTTAAACATTTGGGGCAACCTTCAAAAGACACTTATATCGTCTTTTTCAAGGAGGTCATGGAACGCACTTTAGACATGATTATTCACTGGCAACGCATTGGTTTTGTTCATGGTGTTATGAATACAGATAATATGTCCATTTTAGGTTTAACTATCGATTACGGACCATACGGTTGGTTAGAAGGTTTTGATTTTGGATGGACACCAAATACTACTGATGCTCAAAATAAGCGTTATCGTTATGCCAACCAACCAAATATTGGACTCTGGAATTTATATCAGCTTGCTAACACATTATACTCTTTAATAGAAGATTCAGAACCTTTAGAGGAAATACTAGAAAACTACAAAAATCGTTTTGAAAGTAAGTCTCTAGTGATGATGAAGTCAAAACTAGGGTTGTTTGAAATTGATAAAAATGACCTAAAATTAGTTCAAGATTTAGAGGATATATTACAAGCTACCGAAACCGATATGACTATTTTCTTTAGAAATCTAAGTCTGTTTAAAAAAGATAATTCGGTTGAAGGTTTACGACTAATTGAATACGCATTTTATAAGCCATCGCAAGTTAATGGTAGTGTAAAAACAGAATGGGAAACCTGGTTTGCAAACTACCACAAACGTTTACAAAAAGAAAGACTATCTGACAACAATCGTAAGGCAAAAATGAATAGCGTTAATCCAAAATATGTTTTACGCAATTACATGGCACAACTCGCTATTGATGATGCAAACAATGGTAACTATGATTTAATAGATGAGTTATTTAAACTCTTAAAAGAACCTTATTCAGAGCAACCTGAAAATGAAAAATGGTTTGTAAAACGACCAGAATGGGCAAGACATAAAGTTGGTTGTTCGATGCTTTCTTGTAGCTCTTAATTAGTGTGGGTTGAGCACGATCGAAACCTACAAACATTATAGATAATAATGCGAATCAAGGGTTGGTAAATAGATAAAAAAACAAGCTTAATTCATTGAAAAACAACGTCTTAAACTTGTTTAAGTTATTGATTTTCAGTATCTTAATAGTCGATTTCAACAAGAT
>NZ_JABDQL010000129.1 GCF_013042245.1 Winogradskyella sp.
AAAATTGATAGCAAATTATGTTAAGGAACAAGGTGTTGAAAAGGATTATAAAAGTTTGAAAAAGAATAATCAATTGAAATTATTTTAATGCCTCGTGGGCTTGCCCCGAGGATTATTTACTTTTTTACTCAAATTATCTGACTAATTTCTAGTTTATAAAGCTATGCCTTTTTCGTATTTTTATAAAAAATATGAACCATGATCAGGTATTTTTCACTTTTTCTTTTATTATTTATTTTTTCTTGTAAGGACACTCCTAAAAAAGAAGAGGCAAGAACACCTATTAGTGAATCTGAAACTATAGTTGAAGATAATGACTTAAGCGCTATCTCTACAAAGGATTTTAGAGACTTCAAAGTTTTAGACTCTAAGCTTATAACTAAAGCTGAGATTTGGTCTAATATAAATCCGCAAATGGAGGATTTCAAAGAAGCAGATTACAATAGGTTAAAACCATTAATTCTTGAGGCAGATATTCCGACTTTGCAAAAACATATTACTGATGGCAATTTTAATTACGAGCAACTTACCAAATTCTATTTATTTCGAATTAGAAAGTTTGATAGAGAAAATGATTTGTCTTTGAACTCAGTAATTTCAATAAATCCTAATGTTATTGATAAAGCCAAACAAGCTGATGGTGTAGAGTTTGAACAAGGCATGCACCCCATATTTGGTATGCCAATCTTATTAAAAGATAATATCAATGCTGACGGTATGGTAACTACAGCGGGAGCAGCAGCATTAAAGGACAATAGAACAGGTGATGCATTTTTAACCAAACAGCTCAAATCTAAAGGCGCTTTAATTTTAGGAAAAGCTAACTTAAGCGAATGGGCATATTTTTTCTGTGGCGATTGTCCTAGTGGTTATTCTGCTGTAGGTGGACAAACGCTAAACCCTTATGGTAGACGTATCATAGATACTGGAGGTTCGAGTTCAGGTAGTGGCGTTTCAGTGTCTGCAAATTTTGCAGCTGCTGCCATTGGTAGTGAGACTTCAGGCTCTATATTATCTCCAGCAAGTAGTAATTCAATCGTTGGTCTCAAACCAACTATTGGTTTAGTTAGCCGTAGTGGTGTCGTTCCAATTTCTTCAACGTTAGATACTGCTGGTCCAATGACAAAAACAGTTATGGATAATGCTATTTTGTTAGATGCTATTTTTGGCCTTGATAATTCAGATTCTAAAACTATAGATACATTACTAGATAATGGATTTTATTACGAAAATCTTAAAGAAGCTACTGTAAAAGGTAACCGTTTTGGAGCACCAAAGCGATTGTTACAAGATACATTATATATAAAAGCACTAGATGTTTTAAAGAAACAGGGTGCTGTTATAGTAGAAGTCGAAGAAGAGCAACTTGGACTGCCTAACTTTTTAAGATTACTTAATCTTGATATGAAAAAGGATTTACCATTATATATGGAAAGATATGCTAATAGCTATATAAAATTGAGAACTGTACAGGATTTTATGGCCTATAATCTTAAAGATTCTTTGGTGTCTATGCCTTATGGACAAAATTTATTTAAAGGCATTTCAGAAGATAAAGGCGATGCAATTTTTCTAGAGCGTATAAAGGATACTCTAAAAACCAACGGTAAACAGTATTTTGATAAGCCTATGCAAGCTCAAAACCTTGATGGATTTTTATCTATAAACAACTATCATGCAGGGTTTGCTGCTGCAGCAGAATATCCAGCTTTGACCGTACCAATGGGTTATCAAGAGAATGGAAGACCAATGGGACTAACTTTTATTTCTAGCCGCTTAAGAGAAAGACAGTTATTAGAATGGGCTTATGTCTACGAACAAGCATCAAAAGCTAGAGTAGCACCTAAGGACTATAATTAATTTATTAAAGCACTGATTTTTCCCAGAGTAAATTGTCATAGCCTGATGGTCCTAATTGACCTTAATCACCGCTATTTCCCATGCGGATAATTACTAATTTTTTGCTCGGTACTACATATAGTTTTTGATCATTTGCACCTAGTCCAGCTACTAAATCATCTGGTGCATTGGGTATAAGCTTGCCTTGAAACAAACTTGATTCACTTGGTAATCTATAAGATGACTTTCCATTTAGCCACCATAAGTACCCATAAGCAGGGTTTAAGCCTTGAGATGTGTTTGTCATAGTATTGAAATAGTTACTGTCAGACATGATTACCTGATCATTCCATATACCATTATTAAGACATAAAAGTCCAAATCTTGCCATGCTTCTTGCATTGCTAAAGTAAAATTTATTGTATCCAAAAGGCACCCATGTGCCTTGCATACCTATTTTATCTCTGAGTCTTGAATTAAAATAGGAATCAAAGTCAGAATTTATTGCACCAGAAATAATAGATAGTGTCAAGGTATATGGTGCATTATGATAATACCAATTACTACCAGAATCATTCAAGTAAGTTAAACATTCTGAGTCTGTACATGCAAAGTCAACATTATAATTTAAACCAGTAGTCATTGTAATATGGTTTCTTACAGAAATGGCATTTTCTTGTTCAGTAGTTAAACTACTCCAATTACTTCCCAAATAGGTTGATGATGCAGTATTGATGTCAAGAAATCCTTCTTCTTGTGCAATACCAGTCATAAAAGCAGTTAATGTTTTACCAGCTGAAAACCATGGATTGTTAGAATTTGCATCTGCACCATTAAAGTAAGACTCCGTTACAATCTTTCCATTATACAGCATAATGAATGATTTAGTGTTGCTATTTTCAAGAAAGTCTAAAAGAGGTTCAAGTTCATTAGTATTCCACCCAATAGCAGAAGCTGAAGTAGATTCCCAAGTATTAGAATTCAAAGAAGGAAAGTACAACGCGTCACTAGCACTTGGTTCCGATGAAATAACTTCATCGCTTGTGCTACAAGAAAAGAAGACAATTAATACAAATATAAAATAGTTAAGACGCACAGTTTTCATAAATAGGTTTTATCTAAGACATGTAAATATACTAAAGGTATAAAGAACAAGTTGGTATAATCTATTACTCTCCATTAGATATACTAAATCATTATGTATCTTTGCATGCTGATTTAAAGACTATGCGTACAAAAACTCTTAAGAAGAATAGAATCAATGTGGTAACGCTTGGCTGTAGTAAAAATGTTTACGATAGCGAGGTGTTAATGGGGCAATTAAAAGCTAGTGGGAAAGATGTAGTGCATGAGCAAGAAGGTAATGTCGTTGTGATTAACACTTGCGGTTTTATCAATAATGCTAAAGAGGAAAGCGTCAATACCATTTTGCATTACATGCAAAAAAAGGAAGATGGCGATGTCGATAAAGTTTTTGTTACAGGATGTTTAAGTGAGCGTTATAAACCAGATTTACAAAAGGAAATACCTAATGTTGACCAGTATTTTGGTACTACTGAATTACCAGGTTTACTAAAAGCATTAGGTGCAGATTATAAACACGAATTGATTGGCGAACGTCTAACAACAACACCTAAAAATTATGCATATCTAAAGATTGCCGAAGGTTGTGATAGACCCTGTAGTTTTTGTGCTATTCCATTAATGCGTGGTAAGCACAAGTCTACGCCTATTGAAGAATTAGTTGTAGAAGCTGAAAAATTAGCAGCTAATGGTGTTAAAGAGTTAATCTTAATTGCACAAGATCTGACCTATTACGGTTTAGATTTGTACAAAAAGCGAAACTTAGCAGAGCTTCTAGAAAACTTAGTAAAAGTCGAAGGTATCGATTGGATTCGTTTGCATTATGCATTCCCGACAGGGTTTCCTATGGATGTCTTGGATATTATGAAATGTGAGCCAAAGATTTGTAATTATCTTGATATTCCATTACAGCATATTTCGGATTCTATTTTAAAAAGTATGCGCCGTGGAACAACGAAAGAGAAGACAACCAAACTATTAAAAGAATTCAGAGCAAAAGTGCCAGAAATGACTATCAGAACTACCTTGATTGTTGGTTATCCTAGTGAAACTCAGGAAGATTTTGAAACACTACGCGATTGGGTAAAGGACATGCGTTTTGAGCGTTTAGGTTGTTTTACCTATTCTCATGAAGAAAACACCCATGCATATAACCTTGAAGATGATGTGCCTGAAGATGTAAAGATGCAACGTGCTAACGAGATTATGGAAATTCAATCTCAAATTTCATGGGAATTAAATCAACAAAAAATAGGACAGGAGTTTAAAGTAGTTATTGACCGTAAAGAAGGTAACTATTTTGTTGGTCGTACAGAGTTTGATTCTCCAGACGTCGATAATGAAGTTCGTATTGATGCGACGTCTACTTATCTTAAAACAGGAGAATTCGCCACTATAAAGGTTATTGAGGCCGAAGATTTTGACCTTTACGGAGAAGTTGTGTTATAAATCTTGTTTGTCATTTAGACTATGATTTATCAAACTACCTCGAACTTCGAAAGGATGAAATCGAGAAAATAGTTCTTCGGAGTACCAACCTAGTTCTCTAGTTTTTTTGACCATATCGGCATGTTTTTTATTGCTGTATGCGTAATCCATCATATGCTTTCCTTTTTTCCAAAATGAAAAAGTGGCTTGCATAAAAATAGGCCATTCGCCAATACCTTTAGTATAAATAAGACCTTCGTGATGATCCATAGATTTAGAAACAGAAGGCACGTAACGCCAAAATTTATGAGCTAATTTTGGTTTTATGGTCGCACGTGTAATCACAGCAATTGATTTACTTTCATCGTAACTAATAGCCGATTTAAAAGGTTCTTGCTTACTCCATTGCCCATGTGCTTTTATTGCATGCATGAGTACATGGGAATGCTCCAAAGACGGTGCCTCATACTCAGCGATGGCTTTTGACCTTAAAAATAAGTTTGCATCATGTTCAGATTCAAAAACGGTTAAAAGGCCAAAAGTGGACCAATCTGGCCATATAGAAAAGCCATTTCCACTTCCTGTACCTAAAGGTCGCCAAAATGTTAAGCCTTGAAAATCACGTTTGAGTAGAGGCGAACGTCCCATTCGTCCCAAAGCATGCCATTTGTTTTTTCGGCCTTTGTATTTAAAAAATGAAATGACTGTAGTTTGTGGCATTATTGTAAAAATACGATTTCTTAATAGTTACCTTTTATCGATTTTTGAATGTTTTAACTTTTTCGGAAACACCATTCACAAACTCAGGGATTACTTTTATGTCCTCTGCGAAATCAGAACCTTCAAACCCATCAATATCAGAATAATTAATATTTGTCTTGTACTGGTTTAAGTAAATCGAAGCTAAAGGTAAATAAGACCAATGCCAACGTTCTAGATTATAGCCAGTTCTGCCATTTGTCTTATCTGTATAAACTTGGTAAAAACCATATTTGTTTGCATTGTTAGTTAACCAATCGTAGATTCTTTTTCCTTTTCCAGAAGTAAAATAAGAATTATTCAAATTATTTAAATCCATATCGGTACCCCAATGATGACGAGAAGTCGATGGCATTGAACTGTATTCTAAAATCTTTTTGATGCGGTCAATCGGTTTCAGATTATTGTAGCGATTCCATTTGCGATTCCAAATCGCTTTTTGTTCTTCAAAATTTCGAGTACCAGACACAATAATTAATTGAATGGTGTCATATTCTGCCGCTTTTTGCATTCTGAGAAATGCCTCATAGGTTTCGTTTTGAAGATAAACTCTCTTTGAACTTAGTTTTAAATCTACTTGAACAAAATCTGGATGTGTTTTATAATCGAATTTACCCAATAAAAAGGTTTTTTCGATTTTCAGTAGTGGAGGTTTTATAACAGAATCTGCCTTAAAATTTTGGTTTACTTCTGCTATTTTTTCAACACGAATATTATTATCCTTACAAGCTAAGACCATAAATAATATGATAAAAAAAGCTTTAATCTTCATGTCTTGCTTTTTAGATTCTGAATACGCTGTAAAAGCGTAGGATGCGAATAATGCATAAAAACATAAGCTTTGTGCGGAGTCAAATTACTCAAACTATTTTTAGATAATTTCTTAAGTGAAGTAATTAAGGGTTCAGCTTTATAGGTGTTTTTAGCATAATCATCGGCTTGGTATTCAAATCTACGTGAGAAATAGTTCATAATAAGTCCTGTAACTTCAGAAATAGGCGAGTAGAGTAATCCAAATGCTATAAGCCCAGCATGAAAACTAGGAACTTCTACACCGATAGCATTTGATAATAACGGATTAGATATAAAGATAGATAGAATGTATAATGTTAATCCAGTTAATAGAATAGAAGCAAATAAATTAAAAATTATATGCTTTAGTTTATAATGACCAACCTCGTGTGCCAATACCGAAACGATTTCTTCTTCATTTAAATCATTGATTAAGGTGTCAAAAAGCGTCACGCGTTTTTCGCTTCCAAACCCAGAAAAATAAGCATTGGCTTTAGTACTTCGCTTTGAGCCATCAATAACAAATATTTTATTTAGGCTAAAACCAACAGAGTCGGCATAATTAGATATTTTGTTCCTTAATTCACCATCTTCTAATGGTTTTTGCTTGTTGAATAAAGGAACTATTAGTCGGGCATAAAACATGTTCATAAATACCGTAAATACTGTAATTAAACCCCAAGCATATAGCCAAAAATATGTTCCGGTAGCTTGATAAAACCAAACAATTATAGCTAATAGTCCACCTCCAATAATACTCGTCATCAAAAGACCTTTAATTTTATCGATAATGAAGAGTTTTTTTGTGCTTTTATTAAAACCAAAACGTTCTTCAATCACAAAAGTTTTATAGTAACTAAAAGGTGTGGAGATAATATCGCTAGCCAACATAATAATTCCGAAGAATAGCAATGCGATGATAATTGTATTATCAGAATAGTTTCTGGCTATAGCATCTACATATTGAAATCCATCGAAGAATAAAAAACCAAGCGTAAGCAACAAAGAAAATAAAGAAGACCATATACCAAACTTATAATTTGCAGCTTTATAGTCCTGTGATTTTTTGTAAGCGTCTTCATCAAAAACATCCGCTAATTCATTAGGAATTTCATCATTAAAATGCTTTGCATTAAGTGTATCAAGTATTTTATCTTTAAGAAAATTGATAACTATAATAGCCACGATAATATAGAAGAGGATCTCTGAATTCATTTATTAGAATTATTTAAAATTGCGCTGTCTTTTTGCTTCAAAAATTAAAATTCCGGCAGCTACAGAAACATTCATAGAATCTATAACACCTTGCATTGGTATGCTAATATTTTGAGTAGCAGCATCACGCCACTCTTGTGTAAGTCCTGTCGCTTCTGTACCAACGACTATTGCAGTAGGTAAGGTGTAGTCCTGCATGTGGTATGGCACGGATTCCTGAAGTATAGCACTAAAAATATTAAAATTATACTTCTGTAGATAGCTTATTACATCTTCACTACTTGCAACAGCAACCTCAGTTGTAAATACGCAACCAACACTGGAGCGAATAATATTTGGGTTGTAAATATCTGATTTAGGATTGGCAATAATCACAGCATCAACGTTTGCCGCATCTGCAGTCCTAAGTAATGCGCCAATATTTCCTGGTTTTTCAGGAGCTTCAGCTACTAGTATCAAAGGATTTTTAGAGGTTAGTTTTAACTCTTCAAGTGTATGAGATTTAGTTTTGCCAACAGCAATTATACCTTCAGTTGTGCTACGATATGCTAATTTTTGAAATACTTCTTTTGAGATTTCAATAATTTCTACATTATAATGTTCCATTGCTTTTGCCTCGCTTTCAGAAAATAAATCTGGAAAGTAGAGTAGTGTTTCAATAGTGTAGCCTCCTTTAATAGCAAGAGATAATTCGCGTTTACCTTCGAGTAAAAATTGTTCCGTTTTTTTGCGTTCTCGAGATTTATCTTTCAGCTGAATAAGCTGTTTTATAACTGGATTTTGTGGACTTGTTATCAATTTATGCATATAGTAGCAAAAGTAATGTAATTTTATAGGAAATGTAACGTCCAAAGCTACATCTAAAAACCAATTAATAGAGGTCATCATATAAATACTTATCTTTATTACGATTAAAAGTAATAAAACATGAACATATTTAAGGGTCAAAATCTTCTAGAGTTCTCTGATCGCTTCAAAACCGACCTGGATTGTAAAGAATACTTGTCAGGTTTAAAGGATAAAGCAGCTTATAAATG
>NZ_JABDQL010000133.1 GCF_013042245.1 Winogradskyella sp.
TGGAAAATGCCTATTAGAAATTGGGGAATCATTTTAAACCAATTTTTAGCTATATTTGAAAACAGAATTAAACTATGAAAAAGCTAATCCTGTAAATTTTACTTACACACTTCGCGGGAAAGTGTCGTTATTCAATATAATGGTAACGAGTTCCTTTTAATTCCCCTGTTTTTAATATCAAGCCTTCATTTACAAGGTAAACAAGGTCTTTTTTCAAGGTATTACGAGATTGATTTTTAAAAGCTTTTTCGATATCTCCAATACTTACCTTTTTAACTTTTTCAATAAACTTCAGTACTTCTTTTTGTCTCTCATTGAGTTCTTTTTCTAGCTTTTTATATACTTCGTATTTCTTTTCCAGTCGTTGTATCAATGTAACCATACAATCCAAAAAGAACAATATCCATTTATCAATCTTTTCTTCTTCGCTATATCTGTTTTTCTGACCATCCATTAGCACCCTATAATAGTCCTCTTTTCTTTCTTCAATAATATGCTCGAACGAGATATACTGGGTAAACTCATAACCTTGTTTCATCAAAATTAATGTTGTCAATAATCGTGATAATCTGCCATTTCCATCTTGATATGGGTGTATGGATAAAAATTCATAGATAAATGTTGCTGTTATCATTACTGGATGCATATCCAAGGTTTTAAAACGTTCTTCTAACCATGTCAACAACCTTTCCATTTCTTTAGGTGTTAGATGTGGTTCTGTTGTTCTAAAAATAGTTTTTGTAGTTCCATCCGGATAATTAGCCACTACTTGATTAGATAAGTTTTTATACTTGCCTTTATGAGTCTGGTCTTTATCACTATGTTTTAATAAGATGCTGTGTAGTTGGTGTAAATAACGCTCCGTAATTAGGATGTCTTTGTAATTGTCTAAAATGATTTTTAATGCTTCATAATAACCAACCACTTCTTGTTGTTCTCTTGTAGTCAGCTTTGTGATTTTTACAGCTTTTAAAAGCTTTTCTACTTCACTATCTGTTAATGTTGCGCCTTCTATTCTTGTGGATGAGCCAATACTTTCTATGGTTGCTATTTTACGCAGTTCTTTTAAATGCTTACTGTGTTTTAAGTCAATAATTTCCCAGTTCCCTTTAAAGCTGTCTATGACACTTAACTGTTTCATTATTTGCTGATAAACTGCTCCTGTAAATTCTAATTTTTTAGACATATCCATAATGTATCTATATTTATCCAAAAATACTATTTAACCTTTAAGGTCACAAATTGTGACCTCCAAAATTGGGTGTCGCATTTTGCGATAGTTATATCATTTCTTATATGATAATACTTTAATAATTTGTATATTATCGGCGTAATCTCCCGATCTTCCAAGACCAAAGTTACCAACATTAGAGTCTGTACCACTAGGATCTGCATAAGATATAGGATTATTATCAAAAGCATTATAAGTACTTAAGGCATGGTGTGTTACTGTATCTATTGCTGTCCAACGTGCTATGGCATGGTTATAACTACGCATGTCCATATCGTACATATTAGGCATATCTCCATTCATTTAAGTTTTTAACTTCCTTGCGCGCACGTTTCCCTTTATCGTCGTAATAATAATTGAGCTTTACCTCACCATCTTTTTTAATTTGAGTAACCAAACCACTGGCAATATAGATATTCTCTAAATCATCTTGGTTGTTTTTTACCAGTTGGCCAATGCTGTTGTACTCTTAATAGTCAACGCTTTGGCTATCTAAATCACTAGTAGAAGCTGTTGTCCCAATAATATCATTTACATGGTTGAGCTGATTTGTTCCAGCATTATAATTGTAAGTAAAATTATCCATAGCAGCACCATTTTGGTTACGTATTAAAGATAATAAATTTCCATTGGCATCGTATTGTAAATTGGAGGCTCTATAACTTTGATTACTTGGAGTGGTTTAATATGCTCGTCGAAAAATAGTTTTATACCTTCTTCTAAACCAGATTGGCACTCTCCTCCTGGGAGGATGCGGACCACCACCTAGATTTGCTATAGATAACTATATTTATATTTTATTTATAGCTGCTTTATTATTTGGTGCTTACGTGATTAAAAAAAGGAGTAGATTAACTCAGTCGTAAGTCATTGAGACGTTTTACGTACTTTCCTATAACATCAAATTCAAGATTTACTTTACTGCCTTTTCTTAGATTTTTAAACGTTGTATGTTCATAAGTGTAAGGAATTATGGCTACAGAAAATGCACTTTCTTTAGAGTTTACTACGGTTAAACTCACACCATTTACAGTCACTGAGCCTTTCTCGATAGTGATATTATTTAAAGCAGCATCATAGCTAAAAGTATAGGACCAGCTTCCGTTTTCTTCTGTAGCCTCAACGCATGTTGCTGTTTGGTCTACATGGCCTTGAACAATATGACCATCTAACCTATCGCCTAATTTCATGGCACGTTCTAAGTTTATTGTGTCATTGATATTAAGTTCTCCTATATTGGTTTTGTCTAAGGTTTCTTTTATTGCGGTAACAACATATTCTTCATTATTAATAGATACAACTGTCAAACACACTCCATTATGAGCAACACTTTGATCTATTTTTAACTCTGGCGTAATTTTGCTTTGGATAGTAATATGAAAATTACCCTTATTTTTTTCCAAACTCTTTACGATACCCAAGTCTTCTATTATACCTGTAAACATGTTTCTATTTTAAATGGTTAAATTTGCATTACAAAGGTACGGACATTAAAAATGTCTATTTCAAGAAATTTTATTAATAAAAATCCAAAATTATCCCAAGTGACTAAAGAAAACAAAATAAAAGTAGGAATATCTATTGGTGATTTAAATGGAATCGGTCCTGAAATTATCTTAAAAACATTCGAAGACCCAAGGTCTCTTGAACTATGCACGCCTGTTTTGTTTGCTTCTTCGCGAATAATGAATTTCTTTAAAAAACACTTTTCAAGCAAAATTCATTTTCACGAAATCAATTCGGTCAGCCAAATAAAACCCGGTAAAGTAAATGTTTTAAACGTTTGGAAAGAACCCGTAAATATTCAGTTTGGTCAAGAGGATAAAAAAATTGGAGAATACGCTATAAAATCTTTAGAAGCTGCAGTTGCCTCATTAAAAGAAAACACTACAGATATTTTAGTAACAGCACCAATAAACAAAAGCAATATACAATCTGATAAGTTCAATTTTCCAGGTCATACTGACTATCTTAATCAAGAACTTGAAGGTAATAGTTTAATGTTTATGGTTTCTGAAGACCTAAGAGTCGGTCTTTTAACAGATCATGTACCTGTTAAGGACGTCGCTAATCATATTACAGAAGACCTAATACAAAATAAGATTGCTACAGTTTCAAAATCTCTAAAAGAAGATTTTGCTATTCCTAAACCAAAAATTGCTGTTTTAGCCATAAATCCACATGCGGGAGATAATGGTGTTATTGGTAATGAGGACGATACGGTTTTAAAACCTACTTTAAAAAAATTGAGACATGATGGTAACTTAGTTTATGGCCCTTATTCTGCTGACAGTTTTTTTGGCTCTAGCAGCTATCAAAATTTTGATGCCATTATAGCATCATACCATGATCAAGGTTTAATTCCTTTTAAGACAATCACTTTTGGAACGGGTGTGAACTTCACGGCAGGTCTCAATAAAGTCCGTACCTCACCAGATCATGGTACAGCATATGAAATTGCAGGAAAAGGCATCGCAGATGAAAGTTCTTTTAAACGTGCTGTTTTTACAGGGATTGAAATTTTTAGACGCCGAACAGAATATGCACATTATTCAAAAAATCCATTAAAAAAAATGTCGCGTTAGATATTAACATTTTTTGTTGATATCTAGGCTTCTATATAGAAAAAAGTATTATATTTGCACGCTCAAAATGAATGTGAGAATGAAAGCTATAAAGGCATATACAATACAGTTTGTAGGGCTAAAAGAAGGAAAACACCATTTTGATTACCATATTAATAATACGTTCTTTTCAGAATATAACTATGATGAATTTAACGACGCTAACCTAAAAGTTAATCTTCTTTTCGAAAAGAAATCAACGCTTTTAGAATTAGGTTTTAGTGTCAGTGGTTCTTTAAATGTTAATTGTGACGTTTCTAATGAACCCTTCAATCTAGATATTGAAGATGACTTTAAGCTTGTGGTGAAGTTTGGTGAAGATTACAATGACGACAACGAAGAGATTTTGATTATTCCTCATGGAGAATATCAAATAAACGTTGCGCAGTATATATATGAGCTTATTGTTTTGGCTGTACCAGCTAAAAAAGTTCATCCCGGTATTAAAAATGGGACATTAAAATCTGATATACTTAGTAAATTAGAAGCATTAAGTCCTGAAGAACAAACAAAAGAAGAAAAAGACTCCGAGGAAACAGATTCTCGTTGGGATAAATTAAAAAAACTATTAACGGATAAATAACATTTAAAATGGCACATCCAAAACGTAAAATATCTAGAACAAGAAGAGACAAAAGAAGAACGCACTATAAAGCTACAGTTCCTCAAATTGCAACTTGCCCTACTACTGGTGAGCCGCATTTATACCACAGAGCACACTGGCACGATGGTAAATTATACTACCGAGGTCAAGTCCTTATAGACAATTCAGCTGAAGAAGAAAACTTAGCATAAGTATTATGCATGCATATAATAAAACGCCCCTTGTTGGGCGTTTTTTTTGTTTTATTGCTTCAAATCGTTCAAAAACCACTTAATTTGTATAATTATTTGCTAAAAAGTTCCGAAAATGAGCGAAAATGGGTTCATTTCAATCATTTTTCGATATTTTTAATTAATCTAAACGCTAATAATGAGTAAAATCACAGCGGCTATAACAGCTGTAGGAGGCTATTTGCCCGAATTTGTTTTATCTAATCAGGTTTTAGAGACCATGGTAGATACCAATGACGAATGGATTACTACACGTACTGGAATTAAAGAAAGACGCATTCTTAAAGAAGAAGGCAAAGGGACTTCATTTTTAGCTATAAAAGCAGCTGAAAATTTAATTCAAAAAAGTGGTTTAGACCCTAAAGAGATTGATTTAGTAATTGTTGCTACAGCAACACCAGATATGAAAGCTGCATCTACAGCAGCTTACACGGCAACACAAATCGGCGCTATCAATGCATTCTCTTACGATTTAGAAGCAGCATGTTCAAGTTTCTTGTTTGGCATGTCTACAGCAGCAGCATATATAGAGTCTGGGCGATACAAAAAAATATTACTAATTGGTGCTGATAAAAATTCATCTTTTATTAATTATAAAGATCGCGCAACATGTATCATCTTTGGAGACGGTGCTGGCGCTGTTTTATTTGAACCAAACAATGAAGGTCTTGGACTTCAAGATGAGTTACTAAGAAGTAATGGTGAAGGTCGAGAATTCTTAAGAGCACAATACGGCGGATCATCCTACCCTATAACAGCAGATACTTTTAATGAGGGTTCGCATTATGTTTTTCAGGATGGGAAAACAGTTTTTAAAAATGCTGTTTTTAATATGGCTGACGTTTCTGAGCGTATCTTAAAAAGAAATAACCTTACCAACGATGATATTCAATGGCTAGCAGCACATCAGGCAAATAAACGTATTATTGATGCTACAGCAAATAGAATAAACCTAGAACAAGAAAAGGTAATGATGAACATACAGAAGTATGGAAATACCACTTCGGCAACTTTACCTCTCCTTTTACACGACTACGAATCACAACTAAAAAAAGGTGATAATATAATATTTGCTGCTTTTGGTGGCGGATTTACTTGGGGATCCATTTATTTTAAATGGGCCTATAACTCATAAACTAACTATTATAATAACTGAATAACTATGGATTTAAAGGAAATTCAAAACTTAATCAAATTTGTGGCAAAATCTGGCGCAAGCGAAGTTAAGTTAGAAATGGATGATGTTAAAATTACCATTAAGACAGGAGGAGAAGAAACAACTATTGTTCAACAAATGCCAATGACGGCAGCAGCTCCTATGATGCAACAAGTAGCACCAGCACAAACAGCTCCTGCTCCTGTAGCAGAGACACCAGCAACTCCTACTGCTTCTGATGATTCAAAATATATTACGATAAAGTCACCAATAATTGGTACTTTCTATCGCAAACCTTCTCCTGACAAACCGGTCTTTGTAGAAGTTGGCTCAGAAATCAAAGAAGGAGATGTGCTATGTGTTATCGAAGCCATGAAGCTTTTTAACGAAATAGAGTCTGAAGTTTCTGGTAAAATCGTTAAGGTTTTAGTTGATGATTCTTCTCCTGTGGAATTTGACCAACCATTATTTTTGGTTGACCCATCATAATTTTAAGTTTAGAAGTTTAAAAGTTTAGAGTCTAATTAGACTTATAAACAAAAAACTATGAACTCATAAACTCAAAAAGTATGTTTAAAAAAATATTAGTTGCCAATAGAGGTGAAATAGCACTACGTGTTATAAGAACTTGTAAAGAAATGGGCATAAAAACTGTAGCTGTTTATTCTACGGCAGATGCAGATAGTTTGCCTGTTAAATTTGCTGACGAAGCTGTTTGTATTGGTCCTGCTCCAAGTAACGAGTCTTATTTAAAAATGGCTAATGTCATAGCCGCAGCAGAAATTACTAATGCTGATGCTATACATCCTGGTTATGGTTTTTTATCAGAAAATGCAAAGTTTTCAAAAATTTGTGAAGAACACGATATTAAATTCATCGGTGCCTCTCCAGAAATGATTGACCGTATGGGAGACAAAGCGAATGCCAAAGCTACTATGAAAGCAGCTGGTGTCCCTTGTGTTCCTGGAAGCGAAGGTGTTATCGAAGATTTTAAAGAGTGTGAAAAACTCGCTAAAGAAACAGGTTATCCTGTAATGCTTAAAGCATCTGCTGGTGGTGGAGGAAAAGGCATGCGTGCCGTTTGGAAACCAGAAGATTTAAAAGACGCTTGGGATTCTGCAAGGCAAGAATCTAAAGCAGCATTTGGTAACGACGACATGTATATGGAAAAGCTTATTGAAGAGCCGCGCCATATTGAAATACAAATCGTTGGGGACTCTACAGGTAGAGCGTGTCATTTATCAGAGCGTGATTGTTCCGTACAGAGGCGTCATCAAAAGTTAACAGAAGAAGTGCCTTCTCCTTTTATGACCAACGCACTTCGTAAAAAAATGGGGGAAGCCGCTGTTAAAGCTGCTGAATATATTAAATACGAAGGTGCTGGAACCGTTGAATTTTTGGTAGATAAGCATCGTAATTTCTATTTTATGGAAATGAACACACGTATTCAAGTAGAACATCCTATTACAGAACAGGTTATAGATTTTGACTTAATACGAGAGCAAATAAAAGTTGCTGCTGGTGTTCCAATTATTGGCATCAACTACGACCCAAAATTACACTCTATTGAGTGTAGAATTAATGCCGAAGATCCATATAACGACTTTAGGCCTTCTCCTGGAAAAATTACTGTTTTGCATGCTCCGGGTGGTCATGGTGTGCGTTTAGATACACACGTTTACGCAGGATATAGTATACCGCCAAACTACGATTCTATGATCGCGAAACTCATAACAACAGCACAAACTCGTGAAGAAGCGATTCATAAAATGAAAAGAGCTTTAGACGAATTTGTAATAGAAGGTATTAAAACTACGATTCCTTTTCATAGAGCATTAATGGACCATCCTGATTATTTAGCGGGGAATTACACCACTAAATTTATGGAAGATTTTGAAATGCCTCCAAAAGAAGAAGACAATTAAAAAAAGCCCTCAATTGAGGGCTTTCTTATGCATTTACTTTTTCAACATCAAAAGGTTTTCCAAGGTAAACTAGTTTCCAATTCTCACCAATTCCTTCAATATTTTTATTGTAAGAAGATAATATTATAAGCTCTCCCTCTGTGTCTTTTAAAAATATAGGAATAATTTCTTTATCTGTATTTGTTATTTCAATCAAACTCTGATAATGCGCTTCATCATTAATTTCAATTTCTTGTATGCTTGGGTATTTTTTACTTACGCTGGTTAATGATTCATAATCATCTGTATGTGAAAACAGACCTTCTTTCGGATTGTTATTTTCGTCACGCATTTCTTCCTTAGAAACTAAACGAAAAGATCCGTTTTCGCCAAATTGTTTTCCAAATTTATTGATAGCATATCTATTTATATCCGAGCTTCCCGTTAAAGCCATTAAATATCCTACGTCATTTAATTCAATATTGTCATTTAATGTACTTGTGTAAATATTTGTAGAAATAGCCTCTAACCCCATTTCCTTTGCCTTTTCTATATTGGTTTGATTGCTATCGACAACTACAACATTTCTTCCGTTAGAGTCTAAATAATAGGCTAATAAACGAGAAACTTTTGAAGCACCTACAATTAAAATCCCGTCTGATTTGGATAAAAATACACCAACAATTTTTGCAAATAGTCGCGCTGTTGTCGCATTAAGAAGTACGGTTCCTAAGACTATCATAAATACCAACGGTGTAATATACTCTGCACCTTCAACACCTTGTTTTATCAATTTACTTCCAAATAAAGAAGCGATTCCTGCAGCTACGATTCCTCGTGGCCCAACCCAACTTATAAAAAGGCGTTCGTTAAGCTTTAGGTCTGAGCCTTGGGTGCTCACAAATACGGCGAGTGGTCTAATAATAAGTACAACGATTAAAAACAGTGCCGCAGTTTTCCAGTTGTATAAAAGATATAAATCTTCAATATTTATGTTAGCCGCCAAAAGAATAAATAATATTGAAATTAATAGAACACTTAAAGACTCTTTGAAGTATAGGAGTTCCTTAAGGTTTTCTAACTTTCCATTACCTAACACCATTCCCATGACCACTACTGCTAATAGACCAGATTCATGGGCAAAAATTTCAGATTCTACAAACACTAAAAGTACCACAGATAGAGACACTACGTTAAGTAAATAATGTGGAATTAACTTTTTATTGATAGCAAATGCTAATCCATGGGCAAAAGTAAAACCAAAGGTGGTTCCAAATAACACAATCTTACCAAACTCCATAAAAGCTGTTTTGGTAAAGCCGCTATCACCTTCTACACTGATAAATTCGAAAACCAATACCGCTACCAAAGCACCAATTGGGTCAATTAAAATACCCTCCCATTTTAGCACTGCTGAAAGATCTTTCTTAAGTGGTATATTTCTGAGTATTGGTGTTATTACAGTTGGGCCTGTCACTATAATTAATCCAGAAAATAGAAAAGACAATTCCCAACTTAACTCAAATAGAAAATAAGCTGCCACACCAGCTCCAAAAAATGTGATTACAGAACCAACAGTAATTAACTTTGTTATAACTGGACCTACATTTTTAACCTCATTTCGTTTTAATGTTAATCCGCCTTCAAAAAGAATAATGCTTATAGCTAAAGACACAAAATAATAGAGGCTCTCTCCTGGAAACAAACCCCTTTCACCATTCCACAAGGGCTCTATCCATTTTTGTCTATCTTCAGAAAGAAATTCAGAAGCTATTGGTCCAACTAATAAACCTATTAAAATTAACGGTAAGATTGCCGGAATCTTAAAACGCCATGCTACCCATTGGGCTAAAATTCCTAAAATTATAATTCCTGCTAATTCTATCATTAAATGTTAGATTGATTAAAAATGCGAATCAAGGGTTGGTAAATAGATAAAAAAACAAGCTTAATTCATTGAAAAACAACGTCTTAAACTTGTTTAAGTTATTGATTTTCAGTATCTTAATAGTCGATTTCAACAAGATTATTTTG
>NZ_JABDQL010000138.1 GCF_013042245.1 Winogradskyella sp.
AAAAACGCTGCTCAAAACTTCTCGATACTTACTAAAATCGCTTTAAATCTTCTTAAAAAAGATATCAAAGCTAAAGTGGGTATTAAAAGCAGAAGACTAAAAGCGGCTATCAATAATCAATATATGGTAAAAATACTCAAATTATGATGCGTTTGCCCTGCTTTTTATATAGTTTACATTTAAGAAATTCGTCTTTTTAATTACATTTGTACATATAAACACAACACAATAAAATGGCTTCAAACTTAATTGCTCCTTCGATGCTAGCGGCAGATTTTGCCAACTTACAAAGAGATACAGAAATGGTTAACAATAGTGATGCCGATTGGTTTCATATTGATGTTATGGATGGCCATTTTGTACCTAATATTTCTTACGGAATGCCAGTAATAGCAGCTATTAAAAAGCATGCTACTAAACCATTAGATGTGCATTTAATGATTGAAAGACCTGAGCGTTATATTGAAGAGTTTGCAAAAGTTGGTGCAGATATTATCACAGTACATCATGAAAGCACTGTCCATCTTCACAGAACACTAAGACAAATAAAATCTGCTGGCTGTAAAGCTGGAATTGTTCTAAACCTAACAACACCAGTTTCTGTTTTAGAAGATATTTTACCAGAATGTTATATGGTGTTACTAATGTCCATTAATCCTGGTTTTGGAGGCCAAAAATTTGAAGATATCACTTACAATCGTATTAAGAAACTACGCAAAATGATTGATGAGCAAGGCTTAGACACACTTATTGAGATTGATGGTGGTGTTACGGACCAAAACATAAAAAAATTAGCAGATGCTGGTGCTAATGTTTTTGTTGCCGGAAGTCATGTTTTTAAAAGTAAAAATCAACCTGAAACTATTACTAATTTAAAGAATTTGGCTAATTCATAATTACCTTTTTAGTAATTATATTTACAATTCTTTGAGCAGTATTTCCGTCCCAAAACGGAATTTTCTGAGCTTGCTTCCACTCGCCATTAAATAATTTTCCTAAATAAGGTTTTAAATTTTTTGGGTTTGTGCAACTAATTCATTTGTGCCTAAATCTATAGTTTCGGGACGTTCGGTATTATCCCTTAGAGTTAAGCATTGTACATTAAAACAATGGAATGAAAATTATGGAGCAAAAAAAGAGATAACTAAATTTTTTGAAAACCAAAACACATGACACCAGAAGAACAAGAAAAAAGAACAGAAAGAAACGCTAAAATATCTAATGCAACTACTTTAATAATCGTAGCAATTATAATCTACCTTAAATTCTTTTAAACAAAATGCCAAGAAGAAAAGAAAAAATAACATCCCCTTTCGGTATTGCAACCTCAAACTTTTTTAGAGAGAAACGCATAGCATTAGGATTGAGCCAAACAGAATTAGCATACCTGGTTTTCGGAAATAAAAGCTATCAATTTTTAGTTTCTGATATTGAAAATCACATGAAATCAATGAACCAAAATGTAATAGACAAATATTGTAAAGTCTTTAATTGTGAAGTTGTTTTCGTAGAAAAAGCATACGATAGAATACAATAACAAACAAAAATATCGGGAAAATATCGGGAAAAAAGAAATAAAAAAAAGCGTAAGACATTAATTTAAAACATCTTACGCTTTCAAGTTGTGACCTCGAGAGGATTCGAACCTCCAACCCTCAGAGCCGAAATCTGATATTCTATCCAGTTGAACTACGAGGCCTTTAGCTTACTATCAAGCCATTAATTTTGTCTTTACTATACTAGAAATTGTTTTTCCGTCTGCTTGACCTGCTAACTCTTTAGATACAATTCCCATAACTTTACCCATATCTTTCATCCCAGATGCTCCAGTAGCATCTATAGTTTGCACTACTACTTTTTCAATTTCTTCATCAGTAAGTTGCTCTGGTAAAAACTGTTCTATTATAGCAGCTTGAGCTAATTCTGGCTCAGCTAAATCTACTCTATTTTGTTCTGAAAATATTGCAGCACTATCTTTACGTTGCTTTACCAATTTAGATAAGATTTTTATTTCGTCATCTTCGGTTAATCCTGCATCACTACCAGATGTTTGTGCTAACAAAATTTCTGATTTAACAGCTCTTAATGCTGCTAAAGCCGTTTGATTTTTATCTTTCATGACTGCTTTCATAGCTGTCATAATGTCTTTCTGTAAACTCATTTCTTTGAAATTTATTGAGCTGTAAAGATACTAAACAAATAAAAAAAATGAACCCGAAAAACGAGGTACTTTTCGGGTTAGGAATTGTACTTAACTAGTACTTCAATAGATTAATTGTTAATCAACATTATCATGCAAAAAAGAATTATTACTTCTTAACTGTATGTCGTCATTATCATCAGTACTAATAGATATACGAGATGCCCTTGTTTCAGAAGAATTTTGGGTATCTTCTAAGTTAACTCCTTGCCTTTTATAAGCTGGCTCTTTTTCAATCTCATCAATCTTAGCATTATTGAACTTGTAATTAAAATCTTTCATCTTTTTACGACGTTCATTAGCGCGCTCTTTTAAGATTTCAGAAATCGGACTATTCAAAGGGTCAATTTCGCCCGATATTTCTTCTTCAACGTCCTCTAATGGAATTGTTTTCTTTTCAAAAACAATTTCTTCTTTAACTTGAACCTCCTTTTTTGCTTTAGTAGAAGTATCAACATCTTCAGCTGAAAAATCATCTAATGCATATCGCTTTTCACCTTCTTTATTAGCTTCTGTGACCGAAATCAATTCAATTGGGTCAGTAACATGAATATCTTTAACTTCTTCTTCAAGTTGAAATAACATTTTTTTATCACCGGTTTCTGGCTCTTCAATTTTCTCAATATCAAGATTAGAAAGTGGCAAATCAAATGTTAGCGTGATTTGCTCTTCTTCAGTATCTTCAATTATATTTTCTTCAACTTTTTGAATTGGTGTGATGATAAAATCCTCTTCAGTCACTGGTTTTACATCTATAACCTCATCATATATTACGTTGATATTTTTTATTGCTTCAGTTGTTTTAATAAGTTCATTTTCAACCACTGGAGATTCTTCTTCAAAATCATCCTCAGTTAATGTATGAACAATAGGCGCTTCAACTTCTTCTTTTTCTAATACTATATCTGGAGAAATTATTGCTGGTTCTGTGCTTTGAACTTCAATTTCTTCTCCACAATTTTCATCTTCCAAGGCATGAATAACCTTCTTGGCTTCGGTATTAGAAATCTCGTATTGTTGATCTATGTCGAACCCTGTAGCGATTATAGTTACGGAAATTGAATCTTGTAAAGACTCATCCTCACCGACACCCATGATAATGTTTGCACCGTGTCCGGCCTCATCTTGGATATGGTCATTAATTTCTCCTATTTCATCGATAGTAATTTCTTGAGAACCAGAAACGATAAGTAACAATACATTTTTGGCTCCAGTAATTTTATTATCATTAAGTAAAGGTGAATCCAAAGCTTTCATAATCGCTTCCTGAGCTCTTGTTTGTCCTGAAGCTGTTGCAGAACCCATAATTGCTGTTCCGCTTTTACTTAATACGGTTTTAGCGTCACGTAAATCAATATTTTGAGTGTAGTGATGTGTAATAACTTCTGCTATTCCGCGAGAAGCTGTTGACAACACTTCATCAGCTTTAGAAAATCCTGCTTTAAAACCAAGATTACCATAAACTTCACGAAGTTTGTTATTATTGATTACAATTAAAGAATCTACATGTTCACGTAAACGCTCTATCCCACGTTGGGCTTGTTCGTTACGCATTTTACCTTCAAATTGAAATGGCATAGTTACAATACCCACAGTCAAAATGTCTAACTCACGTGCCATTTTTGCAATGATTGGTGCAGCACCTGTACCTGTACCACCACCCATTCCTGCTGTAATGAATACCATTTTTGTATTGGTATCTAACATACGGCGGATATCTTCTAAACTTTCTACCGCAGATTGCTCTCCTACATCAGGATTTGCTCCTGCTCCGAGACCTTCAGTAAGATTTACACCGAGTTGAATTTTGTTAGGCACACCACTATTTTGAAGTGCCTGAGCATCTGTGTTGCAAATAACAAAATCTACACCTTTGATGCCTTGTTGAAACATGTGATTTATTGCATTGCTTCCGCCACCTCCAACTCCAATAACTTTAATGACATTGGATTGATTTTTTGGCATGTCGAAAGAAATATTCCCAAATTCGTTGCTGTTACTCATATTAACTTTATTAAGGGATTTTATATTTTTATATTAATTAATCGTATTTTTTTATTCAGCATTGTCAAGAAAATCCTTAACACGTTCTGTTAGCTTATCTAAAAATGAACGACGTTCTTTTTTTGGTTCTTCTTTTGCAACTTCTTCGTGCTCTTCAGTACTCACTTCGGCTTCTATTTGTTCTTCTGCTTCTTCAGCCATTTTTCGGTCTTGACGTTTTAAACCATCCATAACCAAACCAACTGCTGTAGCAAATAATGGACTTGCGATTTCTTCATCGCTTCCTCCTGCCAAATGTTCATTAGGATACCCTATTCTTGTATCCATTCCTGTGATATATTCTACCAATTGCTTTAAGTGCTTTAGCTGACTTCCTCCACCTGTTAAAACTATACCTGCAATTAATTTTTTCTTTTGCTCTTCGTGTCCGTAATTTTTTATTTCTACATAAACCTGCTCAATAATTTCAACGACTCTAGCATGAATTATTTTAGAAAGGTTTTTTAATGTTATTTCTTTTGGGTCACGTCCTCTTAAACCTGGAATAGACACAATTTCATTGTCCTTGTTTTCGCCTGGCCATGCCGAACCAAATTTCATTTTAAGCAATTCAGCTTGCTTTTCTATAATAGAACAGCCTTCTTTTATATCTTCTGTGATTACATTGCCCCCAAAAGGAATTACAGCGGTGTGACGAATGATACCGTCCTTAAAAACCGCTAAATCCGTTGTTCCACCACCTATATCTATTAATGCAACACCTGCTTCTTTTTCTTCCTGACTCAATACGGCGTTTGCAGACGCTAAAGGCTCTAAGGTTATACCTTGCAACTCTAAGTCCGAACTTTTCACACAGCGTCCAATGTTTCTAATAGACGATACTTGACCTACCACAACGTGAAAATTAGCCTCTAATCTACCACCATACATACCAATTGGTTCAGTAATTTCGGCTTGACCATCAACTTTAAATTCTTGCGGCAAGACGTGTATAATTTCTTCTCCAGGCAGCATTACCAGCTTATGCACTTGGTTAATCAATCTATCGATATCAGCTTCATCTATTACCAATTCAGAATTGGTGCGAGTTATATAATCGCTATGTTGTAAACTTCTAATATGCTGTCCTGCTATACCAACAGTTACACCTTCAATTTTCTCTGAAGCGGCAGCTTCTGCTTCTTGAACAGCTTGTTGTATTGACTGAATGGTTTGTGTAATATTATTTACAACACCACGATGTACACCCAAACTTTTAGATTTACCAACACCTAAAATTTCAACCTTTCCATATTCGTTTTTGCGTCCAATCATGGCCACAATCTTTGTGGTTCCTATATCTAATCCTACCGAAATATTATGCTGTTCCATAATTTATTTTTTGGTGCATATCACTTGGTTATCAAACCTCAAGTTTACACTACTAAATGTATCTATTGTCTTGTCTTTTATAGCTTTTTGATAAAAAGCTTTAAAGTTGTTTATCTTCTTTCCTAACTTAGTTAAATCTCCAAACTGTACTATAAAAGCATACTTACGCAATCTTAAATCAATACTACTGTCAGTTTTCTGATGAATTTCAATAACATACTTTTTTAGAAATTCGTCTTCATCAATCTTTTTAGCGATTTTATAGATTTTATCTAGTTTAGTTTTATTAACCATACCGGTTACTAGCGGCACTCTAGCTGAATAATTAACCGACAATGGCATATAAACACCTTCATCATCGATATAATATGAAGCGTTTGTATGCACTCTTGCAATAGGTCGTTTTTGTTCAATTACTGCTGAAAGCTGCCCATTTACAGACATATAGACTTCAGCATTTTTAATCATTGGATTAGAATTTAGGGTAGATTCTAATTCATTCAAATCTATAATTTCTTTGTTGTCGTTATGAAGACCTTTAGGATTTTGTATTAACAATTTACTAACATTTTGGTGCGTTAAAAATAGATTGCTAGCACTGCTAAATTCTACAACAGGCTTATCAATAACACGACGTGTGTTTCTAGTATTTGTAAAAGCATACAAAAACCCTACCAACACTAGCAAAACCAATACCTTTATGTAACCCCAATTAACTCGCAATACGTAATGCTTTTTTAATATTTTTAACTTCTTCTCCAATATCTCCAGCGCCAATTGTTAAGATAACTTTAGCTGTACTTTTTTTTATTTCTTCTATTAGCTCTTTTTTGGAAACTAATTTCTTATTTGAGTTTTTTATCTTTTCTAATAGCCATTTAGAATCTACACCATCAATCGGTAATTCTCTCGCTGGATAAATATCCAATAAGAGCAGCTCATCAAATTGTGATAGAGCAGTAGCAAATTCCTCTACAAAATCTTTAGTTCTAGAAAATAAATGTGGCTGAAAAATTGCCATAACTTTATCTTCAGGATACATTTCTCTTACAGCTTGATGCACTGCATTAATCTCTTCTGGGTGATGTGCATAATCATCAATAAAGACCAAATCATCTGTCTTAATTTGATAGGTAAATCGTCGTTTTACACCTCTGTAATTTGCTAAAGCCTTGGCGAGCTTTTGGTGGGGAAGACCATATTCTACAGACATCGCCAATGCTATTAACGCATTAGACAAGTTATGTCTACCAGGCAGGTTAAATTTGAAATTTTTGAGAATGGTTGTAGGCGTTTTTACATCAAAAATATAGCTGCCATTTTCTATTCTAATATTTTGGGCGGCATAATCAGAATCATCTTCAATGCCATAGGTTATTCCCTCAATAGGCAAACCGTTTTTTACGAACAACTTTCCTTTTGGTTTTATTTTATTAGTAAAATCTTTAAATGATTTTATTAATTCTGAAGCATCACCATAAATATCTAAATGGTCTGCATCCATAGAGGTAATACATGCATAATTTGGCGATAAAGTCAAGAATGAACGATCAAATTCATCTGCTTCCACTACTGTAGCTTTAGTTCCGTTTAGGATTAGATTAGAATTATAGTTTTCACTAATTCCTCCTAAAAAGGCAGTCATATTTACATCACATTCATTTAACAGATGTCCTAGTATGCTGCTTGTTGTGGTCTTGCCATGTGTTCCTGCAACTGCAAAACAAAACGTATTACGCGTAATATCTCCAAGAATTTCTGAACGCTTTTTAATTTCAAAATTATTATTTCTAAAATATTGAAGCTCCATATGTGTTTCTGGAATTGCTGGCGTGTAAACAACAAGTGTATTAGCCCTGTCTTTAAATTTTAATGGAATTGAATTTATATCATCTTCAAAATGAATAGCAACACCTATATCTTGCAAAGCATTTGTAATTTCTGTAGGTGTTTTGTCGTAGCCTACCACAGCATTACCGTTAGCAACAAAATAGCGTGCTAAAGCACTCATGCCGATGCCGCCAATACCAATGAAATATATATTATGCTTTTGTTTACTCATTTAAAAGTTTTTCAACTTCGTTGACTATATCTTTTGTTGCATTTACTAATGCTAATTTTTTAATATTGTTACCCAATTCTGTTCGATCTTCTTTTGAAGTGACTAACTTTTTGAAAGCTGTATCGAAATCAGAATCTATCTGAGATTCCTTAATCAAAACTGCTGCATCCTTATTTACAATAGACTTCGCATTTTTGGTCTGGTGATTTTCAGCTACATTTGGCGATGGTATAAAAATGACTGGTTTACCTACAACACAAAGCTCAGAAACAGAGCTTGCACCTGCTCTAGAAATAATAATATCTGCTGCTGCATAGGCCAAGTCCATTTGATTTAAAAATGAGTGTACTTGTACATTTTCATTTGAATTATATATATCGTATTGCTCGTGATATAATTTTCCGCATTGCCATATCAATTGAATCTTGTGCGATTCGAAAAATTGAAGTTTACTTTCAATCAGCTGATTGATACGTCTTGCACCTAAACTTCCTCCTAAAACCAACAGAGTTAATTTAGTATCATTAAGTTTGAAATACTGTTTTGCTTCTTCGATTTTACCATCAATATGGATTAAATCCTTACGGATTGGATTTCCTGTTAAGACTATTTTTTCTTTCGGGAAGAAACGCTCCAAACCTTCATAAGCCACGCAAATACTATTTGCTTTTTTGCTAAGTAATTTATTTGTGATTCCTGGATAAGAGTTTTGCTCCTGAATTAATGTAGGAATCCCTTTTGAATTTGCAACTTGTAATAACGGGCCACTCGCAAAACCGCCAGTTCCTATAACAACATTAGGCTTAAATCTTCTAATTATCTTAATAGATTTCAGAAGGCTAGATATAAGTTTAAAAGGAAACTGCAAGTTCTTCAACGTCAGTTTTCGTTGAATTCCAGAAATCCAAAGCCCTTCAATTTTATAACCCGCTTGCGGAACTTTTTCCATTTCCATTCGGTCTTTTGCACCGACAAATAAAAACTCCGCATTTGGAAAACGTAATTTTAACTCATTAGCTATAGCTATTGCTGGATAAATGTGACCACCTGTTCCACCACCTGAAAGAATGAATTTGTATGTTGATTGACTTTGTTTCAAATTTCCTAAATTGTTTCCGATAAAATATCTAAGGGATTTTCTTCCTGTCCTTCTTTAGCTTTTATTTCTTCACGCTTTGCGCTTACACTCAAAATAATACCTATAGCCATACAGGTCATCCATATCGATGTCCCTCCACTACTAATTAATGGTAAAGTCTGTCCTGTTACTGGAAATAATTCAACAGCCACAGCCATATTAATTAAGGCCTGAAACACTATAGGCAAACCGACTCCAAGTACTAACAACTTCCCAAAAATAGTATCCGACTTTTGCGACACGATAACTATCCTAAACAACAACCACGTGTACATGATTAATAAAGATAAGCCTCCAAAAAGCCCATATTCTTCAATAATAATTGCAAATATGAAATCTGATGACGACTGTGGTAAAATATTTTTTTGTCTACTTTTTCCTGGACCTAAACCATATATCTCTCCTGATGCAATAGCTATCTTAGCGTTTTCAATCTGATAGTCTTCTTCAGTATCTTCTCCGTTAGCAAAATTTTCAATTCTACTTATCCAAGTGTCTACACGATTGGGCATAACATCTGGAAAAGACTTTGCAACGAGAACAAATAATACCAGAGCTATTAGACCAGAACCAATTATAACCAATAAATATCGTATCGGGTATCCACCCAAAAATGTTAGTAATACGACCATTGAAAACATTATAGCTGTCGTTGAAAAATTAGCTGGAAGAATTAATATCAGAACAAAAAAAACCGGTGTCCATAATGGCAAAATGGTTTCCTTGAAAGACACTTTTTTTTCTTTGATTTTTGAAAGGTAACGCGCCACATATACCATTAATACAACAGATGCCAAAGTAGAAGTCTGGAAAGACATATTTACAATTGGTATCTTAATCCATCGGCTCGCATTTGCACCATCAATAGTTGTTCCTTGCAATACGGTAACAACTAGCAACACAACAACTACCGGAATCATTACCATAGACAATCCTCTGAAATAACGATATGGTATTTTATGAACTGCGTACATTATTGCAAAACCGAGAAAGAGATGCATAAAATGTTTCAGTAAATAAGAAAATGTACTTCCTGAACCGCCAGTATATGCCAAATTACTGGCTGCCGAATATACAGGTAAGAATGAGAAAATTGCTAACAATGTTGCAATTGCCCAAATTAACCGATCTCCTTTTATGTTTTGAAACAGTGTTTGCATTATTATCTACTTATAACTTGCGTACAGCCTCTTTAAATTGACGACCTCTGTCTTCATAGTTTTCAAATAAGTCAAAACTTGCACAAGCTGGCGACAATAATACATTATCTCCTGCGCTTGCAATTTTATAAGCAATTTTTACGGCTTCACTCATATATTGTGTTTCGATAACAACATCGACCATGTTCCCGAAATTTTCCATCAGTTTTTTGTTATCTACTCCAAGGCAGATAATTGCCTTTACTTTTTCGTTTACAAACGGAAAAAGCGCTCTGTAATCGTTGCCCTTATCTTCACCACCAACAATCCAAACCGTCGGCGCTTGCATGCTTTCTAAAGCAAAATAAGTAGCGTTTACATTAGTAGCTTTAGAATCGTTTATGTATTGTACTTTGTTAATCCTAAGTACGTTTTCTAAGCGGTGCTCTACACCTTGAAAGTTTTCTAAACTCTCTCTAATGGTCTGTTTTCTAATTTTAAGTAAGTAAGCGGCTGTCGATGCAGCCATTGCATTTTTAACATTGTGTTTACCGTCTAATGCTAGTTTTTTTATTGGCATAATTAATTGATTGTTATCTATAGTTATTATTAGCTCTTCGTTTTTTATATATGCGCCATTTTCAACCTCTTTAGTTATCGAAAATGGTAGTTTTTGAGATTTAATAAGATTTGATTTTAACCAGTCTTCTATAACTGGGTCATCAGCGTCATAAATGAAAAAATCGTCTTCAGTTTGATTTTCTATTATTCTGAATTTTGAAGCGATATAGTTTTCAAACTTATAATCGTATCTATCTAAATGGTCTGGTGTGATGTTTGTTAGAATTGCAATTTTTGGTTTAAAATCATCGATATCATCTAATTGAAAACTGCTGACTTCCAAAACATAGTTTTCATAATTTTCTTCTAAAATCTGCTTCGCAAAACTATCTCCTATATTACCTGCAAGTCCTACATTTAATTCTTGTTTTAGAATATGATGTGTTAAACTTGCCGTTGTAGTTTTTCCATTGCTGCCTGTTATGGCAACCAACGTTGCATCCGTATATTTTGAAGCAAATTCAATTTCAGAAACCACTTTAATTGTAGCTGTTCTAATTTTTTTAATTAGCGCAACTTTATCAGGAATCCCAGGGCTTTTCATTATAATATCAGCGTTCAAAATTTTTGATTCAGTATGCTGATTGTCTTCCCATTTAATCTGATTATGTATAAGAACATCCTTGTATTTTCTCTTTATTTCGCCATTATCCGAAACAAAAACATCGTATCCTTTTGCCTTTCCCAAAAGTGCTGTACCAACACCACTTTCTCCTCCACCTAATATCACAAGCCTTGTATTTGTCATTTTCTAATCATTGAGATGCTTCGACATGCTCAGCATGACATTTTTACCTAATTTTAAGAGTTACTATTGTTAAAATGGCTAGCAGGATTCCGATAATCCAGAATCTAGTGACTATTTTGCTTTCGTGATATCCTGATTTTTGATAATGATGATGCAAAGGCGACATTTTAAAAATACGTCTACCTTCTCCATATTTTTTTCTTGTGTATTTGAAATAACTAACTTGCATAACAACCGATAAATTTTCGGCAAGGAAAATTCCGCACAGAATTGGTATCAACCATTCTTTTCGAACTGCGATTGCGATTACCGCTATAATTCCTCCAATAGTTAAGCTTCCCGTATCACCCATGAAAACTTGAGCTGGATAGGTATTATACCACAAAAAGCCAATTAATGCTCCTACAAATGCAGCGATGTAAATGGTAATTTCTTCTACACTTGGGATGTACATAATATTGAGGTATTCTGAAAAAATAATATTACCTGAAACCCATGCAAAAATCCCCAGAGTTAATACAATTATGGCTGATGTTCCTGCTGCCAGACCGTCAATTCCATCAGTGAGATTTGCTCCATTTGAAACTGCTGTAATAATGAAAATTGCAGCAAGTATAAAAATAATCCAAGCGTATTTTTCTAATCCTGGATTTACCCAAGTAATTAAATCTGCATAATCAAATTCGTTATTCTTAACAAAAGGAATTGTTGTTTTAGTAGACTTTTCAGCTTCTGCGAAAAGCTTAAAAGGTTCGATGTCTGGATTTTCAGTAAGCAAAACTTTTTGTTGTTCTATTGGTAATTTTTCTTTCATCGTGACATCTTGATGAAAATATAATGTTGCACCAATAATAATTCCCAAACCAACCTGGCCTAAGACTTTAAATTTTCCCTTAAGTCCTTCTTTATCATTCTTGAATTTTTTAATGTAGTCATCTAAAAAACCAATGGCGCCCATCCAAACTGTTGTAACGATTAAAAGAATGATGTAAATATTTTCTAGCCTAGCGAATAGTAATACTGGAATCAAAGTTGCCAAAATGATGATTATCCCACCCATTGTTGGTGTACCCGCTTTTTCTGCTTGACCCTCTAAACCTAAGTCTCTAATTGTTTCTCCTACTTGTTTTTTTTGCAAAAAGCGAATGATGTACTTACCATAAACAATAGAGATTAGCAGAGATAAAATCATTGCAATTGCAGCTCTAAATGTTAGGAACCCAAATAGAGATGCTCCAGGAAACTGAAACTGTTTTTCTAAATAATCGAATAGGTAGTATAACATCTCTTTACTTTTGTAATTGCTTTAATAGTTCGCCGACAATTTTATAATCGTCAAAATCATTTTTTACACCATTAATATCTTGATACGTCTCATGACCTTTTCCTGCGATAAGAATAATATCATTTGGTTTAGCCAATTGACAAGCCGTTTTTATGGCTTGTTTTCTATCTAAAATTGAAAGGACTTTTTTGAAGTTTTGAGGTTCAACGCCTGCTTCAATATCATTGAGAATGGTTTGTGGATTTTCTGTTCTTGGGTTATCACTTGTAAAAATCACTTTGGTGCTTAGAGCTGAAGCAATATGCCCCATTTTTGGTCTTTTTGCCGCATCTCTGTCTCCGCCACAACCCACGACAGTTATTAATTCTTCGTTTTTAGTTCTTATAGAATTGATAGTTTCCAATACATTTTTTAATGCATCAGGCGTATGTGCGTAATCAACAATTACTGTAATTTTATCGTCAGAGACAAAATATTCAAATCTTCCACTGACACTCTCTAGTGCACTTATATATTTTAGACTTTCTTCATTTTCTAGCCCCAATAATTCTGAAGTCGCATAAATAGCAAGGAGATTGTAGGCGTTGAAGTTTCCAATTAATTTAGTCCAAACTTCATTGTCATTTAGCTTTAATAATAAACCTCCAAACTGGTTTTCCAAAATCTGTGCTTTGTAATCTGCGTAGGACTTTAAAGCATACGTGTATTTCTTGGCATTGGTGTTTTGCATCATTACCAAACCATTTTTATCATCTGCATTAACCAAGCAAAAAGCTGTCTTAGGTAAGCCATCGAAAAATGCTTTTTTGACATCACGATATTCTGCAAATGTGTTATGGTAATCTAAATGGTCGTGGGAGAGATTGGTGAAAATCCCACCTGTAAAAAACAAACCTTCAGTTCTACTTTGATGTATGCCATGAGAGCTAACTTCCATGAAACAAAACTCTACACCTTCGTCATTCATTAACTGTAAATATTTGTTAATGGTTAAAGAATCTGGTGTTGTATGTGTAGCCTTATATTTGGTATTATCTACCATAATCCTCACGGTAGATAATAAACCCACTTTATAACCTGCTTTTTTAAATAACTGGTACAATAAAGAACTAACAGTGGTTTTACCATTAGTCCCTGTTGTACCGACTAACTTTAAATTTTCTGAAGGATTATTATAATAATTTGCAGCCATAAAGGCTAGTGCTTGATTAGAATTTTCGACTTCTATGTATGTTATGTCTGCTAACAAATCATTTGGCAACATCTGACATACAATGGCTTTTGCACCATCATTAATAGCTTTAACTATATAATCATGTCCATCTGAAATGGTTCCAACAAGTGCTACAAAAACATCATTAGATTCTACTTTACGAGAATCGAATTCAATTTTATTAACCGCAATGTTTGTACTTCCTACAACAGCATTAATAGTAACCTTGTACAATATGTCTTTTAAAGGTTTCAAGATGCTTCTAGGACGATAGTTTGATTAAACTTTAGCTTTTTATCTTTTGAAATAGATTGTGATTTAATCACACCACTTCCCTTTAATTTAACTTTTACTTTTACTTCCATGTTTTCCAAAAAAGCAACGGCATCCATAGCAGGGATACCTATTAAATTTGGCATGATTGTTTTATACGTATTTGAAATGGTATTGAACTTCTCAAAATCTTGAACCACCTGAGGGTTTTGAAATTCTACAGAATCAATCTCATCAATTAAGGGAGTATCTGTGTATATTTTTTGAGCAATACGTTTAAATACTGGTCCTGAAACATCCGCACCATAATAACCAACTTTTGTACTTGGTTTATGAATTACCACAATGCAAGAATATTTAGGTTTATCTGCTGGAAAATACCCAGCAAAAGAGGACACATACTTTCTATCTTTTAACCACTCTTCTATATTAGCATAATCAGCACGCGCTGTACCTGTTTTACCAGCCATTGAAAACGTTTTGGAGTATAATCTTTCACCTGTTCCTCTTTCAACTATATTTTTAAGAATGTCTTTTATTTTTAATAGTGTTTCATCGGAACAAATCTTATCTACTAAAACTTCTTTTTCAAAAACTTCAATATTTCTGTCAAATTCTTTTACTGCTCTTAAAAAACGAGGTTTTATCAACTCACCCTTATTAGCTATGGCATTGTAAAAGGCTAAAGTTTGAAGCGGAGTCAATTGCATATTGTAGCCATACGCCATAGATGGCAATGCATTACGGCTCCAAATTTTATCACCTGGTTTTGGAATCACTGGCTCTCCTTCTCCAATTATAGAAACCCCTAATTCTTTATCTAGTCGCCAATCACGAAGCCTTTTTAGGAATTTCTCTGGTTGCTTTGAATAATTATCATCAACAATAGTTGCTAAGCCAATATTTGAAGAGACCTCTAAGGTCTTTGCAGCAGATATTTTTCCATGTCCAGCTCCAGAATCATTAATTGGTCTTCCGTAAAACATTTTGCGCCCATTCTTTGTATCAATGACTGTCGATGTATCAATAACCTTATCCTCTAAAGCTACCATCATAGCCATAACCTTGAAAGTAGAACCTGGCTCATGACTTTCACCTACTGCATAATTAAGACGTTCATAATATTTACCTTCTCGATTACGTCCTAAATTTGCGATGGCTTTAATTTCGCCTGTTTTTACATCCATTACCACTACGCAACCGTGTTCTGCTTCGTATTTTTCGAGCTGACCCAATAACGAATGATGCGCTATATCCTGAATATTAACATCAATAGTTGTATAGATATCGTAACCGTTTTTTGGCTCAATCTCATTAGCATCACGTATTGGCTTCCATTCTCCTTTTCCGATGCGCTGTTTTAATCGCCTTCCGTTTTCACCTCTTAAATAATCTTTACCAAATGCACCGTCAATACCAACTCTGGTTGCATAGCCATTTTCATCAATACGCTCATAACCAATAGAGCGTTCCGCAATACTGCCTAGCGGATGTTCACGTTTTGTTTTTTGGCTGTAAACAAATCCTCCCCGAATTGACCCTAACTTAAACAATGGAAAGCTGCGAATTCGTATAAATTCTGAATAGGATAAATTCCTAAGTAATAGTAAATATTGGTCTTTTGTGTTGCGTGCTTTTTTTATTTTACGCTCTATACTGCCTGATGATTTACCCGTAAAAACAGCAAGAGAATCACACAACGGTTTTATATACTTTTTGAAATTATTATCTGAAGATGTAACAGCATCTATACCAACATCATATTTAGGAATAGATGTTGCTAAAAGACTACCATCAGCGGAATAAACATTACCACGATTAGCAGGTATCTCAAATGCCTTTATCGAACGTTTTTGTGCCATAGCACGATACTTATCGCCATCAATAAACTGAATAGAACACAGCTTAAACAGTACGGCAATTGCAAAGACAAACATGCAGCCTGCAACGAAGTACAATCTGTTTAATATGTTGGTTTCTGTTGTTGCCAAAGCCTATTGTTCTTGTGATTTTACTTTAATTTTTATTGGAGGATTCAACGAAATTTCAATCCCTTTTTTCTTCATTTCAGATTCTATATAAGACTCTTTTTTTAGCCTCATTAACCTTCCTCTTTTATCTACAAATGCTGAGTGTAATTCTTTAACCTCATTACTCATTCGTGATATCTCAAATACTTTTTTATCAGCACTGTGTGCACTGGCAATCATAATTATAGCTAGACCTGAAATAAAAAGAATGACCCGCCAATTTTTAAACGAATCATCACTGATTAGAAAAGTACCTCTTAGTATGCTGTAAATATTTTTCTTCACAACTTCTCTGCTATCCTTAGTTTTGCACTACGTGCTCTATTATTTCTTTTTATTTCATCTGGAGAAGGCACTATTAAACCTCCTACTTTTTTTAATGGCACTTCAAAATTGCCAAACATATCACGCTCTGGCTCACCCTCAAAAAGACCATTTCTTATAAAACGTTTAACCAATCTATCTTCTAAAGAATGGTATGAAATAAAACTCAAGCGCCCTCCTACTTTTAATATTTCAGGTATTTGAATTAACAATTCTTTTAAAGCTTCAATCTCTTGGTTAACCTCTATTCTAATAGCCTGATAAATCTGTGCTAATACTTTATTTTCTTTCCTATGATTTAAAAACCGCTTTAGAACTATCTTCAATTGCGCGCTCGTTTTTATATCAGTATGTTCACGCTCCTCTACAATAACTCTTGCCATGGCTGGTGCTTGTCTTAGCTCTCCATATTGGAGAAACACTTGCTTTAATTGCTCTTCTTCATAATCATTTATTACTTCATAAGCCGACAATACATTGTCTTGATTCATCCGCATATCTAAATCGGCTTCAAATCGTGTAGAAAAACCACGCTCTGCAACATCGAACTGATGTGAAGACACTCCAAAATCTGCTAGAACTCCATCAACCTCTCTAACTCCATAAAACTTTAAAAAACGTTTGATGTGTCTAAAGTTTTCATTAATTAAAGTAAATCGTTCATCATCTATAGCATTGGCTAATGCATCCGTATCTTGATCAAAAGCATACAGTTTTCCATTTGGCCCTAGACGGTTTAAAATCTCTCGACTATGTCCCCCGCCACCAAAAGTTACATCTACATAAACCCCATCTGGCTTAATAGCCAATCCATCAACAGTTTCCCTTAGTAATACCGCATTATGATACTCCATCGTCTTCATCATCTTGTCCCATTACTTCTTCAGCCAAATCTGCAAAATCTAAGGCTGCATCATCAATAGCTTTTTCATATTTATCCTTATCCCATATTTCAACAATATTTACCGCCGAAGCCAAAACGCTTTGCTTGGTAATACCAGAGAATTTCAACAAATCTTTTGGAATCAGAAGACGTCCCGTTGCATCTACTTCGACCACTTTTACCCCTGCAGTAAAACGACGAATAAAAGCATCATTCTTTTTATTGAAACGGTTGAGTTTATTTACTTTTTGCATCAATTTCTCCCACTCTGGCATTGGGTACAACTCCAAACAAGGTTGAAATACAGCACGTTTAATTACAAAGCCCGACTGCACAACAGGAGCCAACTGTTTCTTTAAAACAGCTGGCAGCATAAGCCTTCCTTTGGCATCTGCTTTTACTTCGTATGTTCCTATTAATGCGTTCAATGCTATGGGGTCAAAAAAGGTTACAAAACAATTTTAAAATCAAATATATCGAAAAAATACCCACATTTTACCACTTTCTACCACTTTTGTTAATAAGTTTTAACTTTTTCGACTAAATGCACTCTTTTATTACTGACCTATAATCTGTAAAAAGCTTTTAAAACCAATAAAAATATGACATTAAAAATCCCAAGTATTTAACTATATTTGTTTTTAACTATACTAACTAATAAATGGCGCACCTTTTAAAAGAAGAAAAGGATTATAGATATATTGAAGTCGGTGAAGGCACCCCAATTATTGTTCTTCATGGGCTAATGGGAGGACTTAGTAATTTTGATGCTGTTACAGATTTTTTCAGCACAAAAGGGTATAAAGTTATCATACCTGAACTCCCTATTTACAAAATGTCATTGTTAAAAACTAACGTAAAGAGTTTTGCCAATTACCTAAAAGACTTTATAGAATTTAAAGGGTTTGACAGTGTCATTTTACTAGGTAACTCTCTTGGCGGACATATAGGCTTATATCACACCAAACTTTATCCAAAAAAAGTTAAAAGCCTTGTTATTACAGGTAGTTCAGGACTTTATGAAAGTGCCATGGGTAGCGGATACACTAAGCGTAGTGACTACGAGGTAATTAAGAAAAAAGCACAAGATGTTTTTTACGACCCAGAAGTAGCTACTAAAGAAATTGTAGACGAAGTTTATGAAACGGTAAATGACAGAAATAAACTCATCAAAACTTTAGCAATCGCAAAAAGTGCTATACGTCACAATATGGCAAAAGACTTACCAAAAATGACTACTCCAACTTGTATTATCTGGGGGAAAAATGATAATGTTACGCCTCCAGAAGTTGCAGACGAGTTTCATGAGCTTTTACCAGATTCAGACCTATATTGGATAGACAAATGTGGCCACGCAGCTATGATGGAACATCCTGATGAATTTAATAAAATACTACATAACTGGCTTGAGTCTAGTGGGTTTTAAAATTTAATACCAAAACTTAAAGCCTTAAGAATAATAGCTTAAGTTTCAAAAACTGTTATGATAGCTTACATTTCTTTTATGAAACGAGCATGCTAAACATATTATCACCCAAAGCAATGATTAATAGCGAATAGCATGTGTCCTTAAAAAAAGAATAAATATAAACACATGAAATGTGTTTTTGAAAAACACTTAACTAAATACTGCTTCCTTTTAGGAAGTTTACTATTAGGATGAAAATAAAATCAGCGGAATTTGTAATGAGTAATTCGGATGTGGACAAGTGCCCTAAACAACCACTACCCGAGTACGCATTTATTGGCCGAAGTAATGTCGGAAAATCTTCGCTAATAAACATGTTGACTAGTCGCAAGAGCTTAGCAAAAACTTCTGGACGACCAGGAAAAACACAACTTATTAATCATTTTCTCATCAACAGTAATTGGTTTTTAGTAGACTTACCAGGTTATGGTTATGCTCGCGTTTCTAAATCTTCTAAAAAGATCTTTCAGAAATTTATAACCAATTATTTTGAACAGCGCCAGCAACTCGTGTGTGCTTTTGTATTAATTGACATTAGACATAAACCACAGCCTATAGATTTAGAGTTTATGCAATATTTAGGTGAGAAAGAAATTCCGTTTTCTATTATATTTACCAAAGCCGATAAGCTAAAGCCAAAAGCTATACAAAGACACGTTGAAGATTATTGTAATAACTTATTACAATATTGGGAAGAGTTACCACTGCATTTCATAACCTCATCGAGCAAAACTATTGGAAGAGAAGAAATTTTACAATTTATTGGAGATACTAATGAGGAGATTGAAGCTATGAGAAATAATGTTTGAAAGATGAAATATTTAGTATTACTTTTTTTATTTGGATTTAGCTTTAATTTCTCTATGAGTCAAGAACGTGTCTACCTAAATCAAACTAAACCACTATGGACTAAAGTACCATAGGTTTGTTACTGACTAAAGTCAGCAGTACGTGATTACTCAAGTATGAAATTTTCACTATCATTTTCAGATTTCCTGTGATGTTCTAAATACTCATT
>NZ_JABDQL010000102.1 GCF_013042245.1 Winogradskyella sp.
AGGTGAGATCTACTAAAGGACTGAGTCTACATGTTTATGGACGATTAGCCGCAGCCTTTATAACACTAATATTTAACTCTTGATTCGCATAATTAACAAATCTAAACAAGGTGTCTTTCTTTTTTCGCCCTTCATTTCGCTAGACTCCATTTCGGGAGAAAAAAGAAATTTTATGGAACAACGTAATGAAATTAATTAAGTAAAAGTATTCTTTTTTTATTATTTTCTATGTTGGTTAACATCTAAAAAAGATGTTTCTTTGATGTCCTAACACAAATAGTTATGAATGTTTTAGTTACAGGAGTTGCAGGTTTTATTGGTTCTCATTGCGCTGAGCGTCTTTTAGAAATGGGATATTCTGTTATTGGTTTAGACAACTTTTCAAATTATTATAGTGTTGATTTAAAAATGAAAAACGCTGATGTAGTTAGAGCAAAAGGTGGTGAAATATTAGAATTAGATTTACGAGACATTGATAGTTATGTTAAGTTAAAGACAGATTTTGATTATATTTTTCATTTTGCTGCTCAACCTGGTATTTCAGAAACTTCAACCTTTGAAGATTATTTATCCAATAATGTTTTAGCCACTAAGAACCTGTTAGATTTTGCTTCAAAATGTAATAATCTTAAGTTATTTGTAAATATCGGTACTTCTTCAATTTATGGGTTGGAAGCAACTTTCCCTGAGAGTGTAGTACCCAAACCTGTATCTTATTATGGCGTTACTAAGCTAGCTGCAGAACAACTAGTGCTTCAAAAAAGCAGAGAGCAACAACTAAGCGCTTGTTCTTTGCGTTTATATTCGGTTATCGGACCGAGGGAACGTCCCGAAAAGATGTATACAAAACTCATTGATTTGGGTATAAAGGGAGAATCTTTTCCTTTATTTGAAGGTAGCGAAAAACATCTAAGAAGCTTTACTTATGTCGGTGATATCATTGATGGTATTGTTAGTGTTATTGGAAATGAAGCTAAAGTAAATGGCGAAATTATTAATCTTGGAACCGAAGTAGAACATACCACCCAAGTTGGTATCAATACTGTTGAAAAAGTAATTGGAAAATCTATAAAAATAGAAGTTAAACCAAGACGTACAGGAGACCAACTTCGAACAAAAGCTAATATTGATAAAGCCAGAAAACTTTTAGACTATAATCCGCAAACCACACTTTTGGAAAGTGTTGAGGCACAAGTGAAATGGTTTGAGGAGAATTATGAATAAATTCAGTAACTTTTCAGTTAAGGAAATTAAGCTTTCAATTTTAGCGATAATTATTTGCCTTAGTTTTTTTTAGGTATTGTTGTTTATCACTTGTTTATCACTTGTTTATCATAGAAAGTAAAGCCCTAGTAAAAGAAATTGCAATTGATTTAGAAGTAATAAAGGTTGAAAGATATAAAGGTTTTATTACTTTAAATGATAGCATTGTATTAAGTGCAAATTTACTTAGAATAAACCCTGATAAATATGTGAATCGGTACGAGAGAATTGGGATGATAAATTCAAAATATCATCTGTCAAAATCAGCTAATTCCGACACTTTAGTAGTTCTTAAAGATTACGAAACTTTGATATACAAATTATTCAAAAAAGAAAGTCACTGGTTAAAACGCTTATTGGATATTCAATAAATATTCAGCAGCCACAAAAGGCGTTGTCTTTCCAGCTTCAATCAAATCAATTTGTTGTTTTAATTCTGATTTTATTTTTGGTCTATTGTAGAAATTTGACTTAAGACGTTCTTCGATGGTTTGAAGTAACCAAAAGGTATTCTGTTCAGTTCTATGTTTCTCAAAATAATTTGAAGCTTTAGAATGTGACACATAGCTCATAATAATTTCCCAAACTTCAGAAATACCTTCATTTTTTAAAGCACTACATAATGCAGTTTTTGGTGTCCAACCCGAAGCTTTTTCAGGGTACAAATGTAAGGCTCTTTTAAATTCTAGTTTGGCTAATTTCGCTGCTTTTATATTTTCACCATCTGCTTTATTAATAACAATAGCATCTGCCATTTCTATAATACCACGTTTTATGCCTTGAAGTTCGTCGCCAGCTCCAGCTAATTTCAACAATAAAAAGAAATCAACCATACTGTGCACAGCAGTTTCACTTTGACCGACGCCAACTGTTTCAATTAAAATGGTATCAAAACCTGCAGCTTCACATAAAATAATGGTTTCACGAGTTTTACGAGCAACACCACCCAAAGAATCTCCAGAAGGCGAAGGTCTAATAAAAGCATGTTTGTTTTTTACTAAGTCCTCCATTCGAGTTTTGTCACCCAAAATACTACCCTTACTTAGTGTGCTACTTGGATCAACAGCAAGTACGGCAATTTTTTTGTTTTGGTTGGTTAAATGTTTTCCTAAAGCTTCTATAAATGTGCTTTTTCCAACACCAGGAACACCAGTAATACCAACTCTGATAGAATTATTAGCAAAAGGTAAGCAGTCTGTAACTATAGCGTTAGCTTTTTTTGTATGGATAGGATTTGTACTTTCCACCAAGGTAATGGCTCTGCTTAAAGCGGTAATATTACCTGATGTAATACCTTTTACTAAATCGGAAACTGTGGGTTGTTTTTGGCGTTTGGATTTAATGGCTTTGGCAGAAGTAGAACTTAAAGTTTCAGGTTCTTTTACACCATCCTTTTCTTGTAATGCTGATTTGTTCTGTTTATCAGTTTTAGCCAAAATATATTCTTAATTGTTTTTACGGAGCTTTTCTCCTTTATCTAAACTTATTTGATTAATGGGTACTTCAATTTTGGTATCATCCCAAGCTAAGGTCAGTTTTAAATTGCCTGTAGTATTATCAAAAGCTATTGTAAATTTTTCTACAGTTCCTTCTAGTTTTTGCGTTGGTACTTGGAGTTCAATAACGTCATAGTTTGGGTCCCACATGGGTTCCATTTTTTCATTAACACCCCATTGGTATTGGCCGGAATTAAACATTACCTTCCAGGAGTCTTCCATTGGTACAGTCCATAAGGTGTATTTTCCTTTAGGCAATAGCAAACCTCTAATCATTAAATCTTTGTTTGTAGAAAAGGTGGTTGCTTCATTTGCTCCTGTACGCCAAACTTTATTAAAAGGGACTAAGGCTCCAAAAACCTGACGTTCACGTTTTGAAGGTCTATTATATTCCACTTTTAGTTTTAAATCGTTTAATGTAATAGCTGCTGAATCCTTTGGACTTAAACGTGGTGAAAAGATATTTTCAACAAAAACCGAATACAATAAGAGAGCAATAGCGGCTACAAATAGAAAAATCAGGATGCGTTTCAACATAAATTCTAAAGAGGTAATAATTTTAAAAACTAAAGATATAACGAAATCCCTAAATTTATAGTCTAAGGTGATTTAAAATTAACTTAAATAAAAAATTTTTCAAGTTTTTTTAATTTTTTGCAACACTCCTTTTTTTTAGTCGTCTTTAAGACAACTAATCCATAAAAAACAAATATACCAATCAAGAATGTTTCAGGTAGACATCGTTGAAAAATGTAAACAAAATGACAGGAAGGCACAGCTAAAGCTCTACAAGCAATACTGTGACGGAATGTTAATAGTGGCAAAACGTTTTGTAAAAGACTCTATGGAGGCTGAAGATGTGGTACAAGAATCATTTATAAAAGCTTTTACTAAGCTAGAACAGTACAAGGCAGAAGTCACTTTTGGAGCTTGGTTAAAGCGTATTGTTATAAATAAAAGTATTGACCTATTAAAGTCCAAAAAACAACGATTAGTAGACTTAGATAATGTACAATTGAAAGTGGTCGATGACAATGATGATTGGTCAGTAGATGTGAGTTTGTCAATAGACGATGTAAAATTGGCTATCGAACAACTACAAGAAAAATATAAATATGTGGTGATGTTATATCTCATTGAAGGTTATGATCATCAAGAAATAGCAGATATATTAAATATATCTGAAGTTGCATCAAGAACACAACTATCAAGAGGAAAAACAAAATTAAGAGCATTATTAAATTCAAATAAAAATGGGACAGAATCTTAAAGATTTATTCAAAAATCAACCAAAGGATAAGAGTATTAAAATGTCCGAAGGTCACGAAGCACGATTTCTAGATAAACTAGATAAAGCGTTACCTCAAGAAAAAAAATCGAGTCACTTTGGGTTTTTAAATATAGCCGCCAGTGTCATCGTATTATTAGGATTGAGTTATGGTGCAGTTCAATATTTTAATCAGCCTGTAGCACCGATAACACCAACAGAAGTTGTTACAACTCAAAAGTTGAAGACGATGGGAGACATTTCTCCAGACTTAAAAAAAGTTGAGGATTATTACTTAGCAAGCATCAATCTTAAATTATCTAAAGTAAAACTAACACCAGAAAATAAAGATTTAGTTGATGGCTACATTGCACGATTAAAAGAATTGAATGCAGAATACAATAATCTTACTGTAGAATTAAATGAAAACGGACCAAATACAGAAACCCTTGACGCTTTAATAGATAATCTAAAATTTAGACTCAATTTAGTAACACAGCTAAAAGATAAACTTAAAGGGTTTAATAGCCACAGCTTTGAAGAAGTAAGCATCTAATCATAATTATAAATCAAAAAACGAACAGTTTAAAAAACCAAAAAACATGAACACACTAAGAATTTTAACCTTGTGCTTAATCACCACAATAGGTTTTGCACAAAAAAAGCAAAGTAAAACATCACAATCTATTAAAGTTAATAAGGATGTTGTTGTAGACTTAAATACCAATTATGTACAGATTGAAATCGATACATGGAATAAAGATTATGTTGGAATAGAAGCCTATGTTGAAAGTACAAAACTCTCTGATGAAGAATTAAAGAAAGCGCTAAAAGCTTGGAACCTTAACATTGATGCTTCTATGGATAGAATATCCATATTATCTGAAGGAGGAAGAAGAGCTGGTTTATTTTCCGAAGGTTCTTATGATGACGCTTTAAAAAGTTTAGAATTGAGCTTGGCTGAGTTACCAGAATTACCAGAAATGCCTAATATGGCTAATTTTCCAGACTTACCAGATTTACCAGAGATGCCAAAATTCCCAGAGTTACCTGAGTTGCCAGATGGTGTTACAAAAATTCAATTTGATTACGACAGATATCAAAAAGAAGGCGAAAAGTACCTGACAGAATGGAGTAAGAAATATAAAAAAGAAGGTGGTAAGGAATTACAAAAAAGTATGGAAACTTGGGCTAAAGAATTCTCAGAGTCTGGTTACCAAGAAAAAATGGAACAATGGAGTGAAGAATATGGTAAGCGTTTTGAAGGTAAATGGGCAAAAGATATGGAGAAATGGGGAGCGAAATTTGGAAAAAATTTTGAAAAAAACATGGAGAAATGGGGCGAGGAATTCGGTGAAAGTTTTGGAAAGGATATGGAGAAATGGGGTGAAGAGTTAGGAAAAAAAATGGAAGCTTGGGGCGAGCGTTTTGGTAAGCAAATGGAGAAGAGAGCTGAGTCTATGGAAAAACCTACAGAAGCAGAACAAAAACGAGCAGAAGCTATGGAAAATAGAGCTCGAGCATTAGCAGAACGAAATCAAAACCGATTAGAATATCAAAAGGCTAGAGCGGAGCAATTGGCCGCTCGTAGAGCAGAAATGGAACTTAAAAGAGCCTCTATCTTTTCTAATGGATATAGTTCTAAAAGTAATAGTAATGTAAAGCGTCTTATAAAGATTAAGATGCCTAAAAAAGCAAAATTAAAGCTTAATGTAAGACATGGAGAATTAAAAATTGTTTCATTATTAGATAATATTAAGGGTAGTTTGTCCTATACAAATTTATTAGCAGATAACATTGGTGGAAGAGATACTTCCATCAATGTATTTTATTCTAATGTATTGGTTAATGATTGGAAAAATGGTAGTTTAAGTCTTAAGTATGTTGATGATGCTTTACTAAAAAATGTTCAGAACTTGACTTTGAACTCTAACTCTTCAAACATTAATATCGATAACTTGTCTGGAAATAATATTATCGACGGAAGTTTTGGAGAATTAACTATACACAATATTTTAAATACATTCAATAACTTAAATATTGTTTTAGAAAATAGTGAGGCATGGTTAAAATTACCTAGTGTAGATTATAGTTTGTTGTTCAGAGGCGAACGTTCTAAATTTAATAACGAAAACACAAAAACTAAAACTATCAATGGTACTTCTGGCAAATCTATTGTCATTAATGCAAAATATAGTAATATCAATGTAGATTAAAAAGAGTTTGTTATGCGGGACTAGTTTCAGCATCTCATTCTCATAATTACAATTTTTTATTTCCTGTTTTCCATTAAATACAATCATTCGTATTTTTATGGAAATTTTTCATTTATGCCCATTTCATTTTTCGAAAATGTATTAAAATCTTTAGACGTCTTTCCTGTTCTTGGAGACACTTATGCAATTAATGATTACATACCTTTAGATTTATCTGTAGATAATCCCGATTTGCAAACTGTCAATGTATCGTCTTCTGACGATTTAGAAGTTTACATCTGGAAACATATTGAAACTAATAAGGCTAAAATAGCTTACGGTGGTTATATCGAAAAAAGAGGCATTTATAACCGAAGCAAAAATTTTAATCAAAATAATCCTGAAACCGAACGTAATATTCATCTAGGTATAGATTTATGGATTGAAGCAAGTAGACCAATTTATGCGCCTTTGGAAGGTGAATTGCATAGTTTTAAAAATAATCCTGGCTTTGGAAACTATGGACCTACACTGATACTAAAACACAGTATAGATTCTTTAGAGTTTTATACACTTTACGGACATTTAAGCACAAGTTCTCTGTATGAAATAAGAGTAGGAGAAAAGGTGCAAAAAGGACAGCAAATAGCCACTTTAGGAACTGCAGAAGTTAATGGCGATTATCCACCACATCTACATTTTCAGATTATTTTAGATATGCAAGATTTTATTGGTGATTACCCCGGGGTTTCTAATCAAAAAGATTTGGATTTTTATAGAAATAATTGTCCGGACCCAAAAAATCTATTGGTATTAAAATAAAAATCCTGATACTTGTGTGTCAGGATTCCTATGTTTTTACTTTAAAGACTTAATAAATTTAGTCATTCACCAAAACCCATTCACCTTTTTGGATTAGTGGAATGGCTTGTTTATACTTTACCTCTTTGGCTTCACCACTCATCACATGCTTAATGGTAACGCGGTCGTTTCGTCCAATTTTTGGTTGTTCGCGTACTATCGTTTCAACAACTTGGCGTTGTTGTCTTGAAGCGCCTTCACCAACAGAACGACTTTGCGCAGCACGTTCATCTAAGTTTTGGATTTCTTCCTTTTGTTCTTGTGTTTTTTCTTGGCGACGTGCTTTTGCCTCTTGAATTGTATTAGCAGTCTCTTGAGGTATTTCACCTTTAAATAAGAAGGATATAACTTCCTTATTTACCTTATCAATCATTACCTTAAACAATTCAAAAGCCTCAAACTTATAAATTAATAATGGGTCTTTCTGCTCATGAACCGCAAGCTGAACAGATTGCTTTAATTCATCCATTTTACGCAAATGGGTTTTCCAAGCATCATCAACAATAGCCAACGAAATATTCTTTTCAAAATCATTTATTAGTTGCTTTCCTTTGGTTTCATAAGCTTTCTCCAAATCGGTAACAACTTGTAATGTCTTTGTGCCATCCGTAAATGGTACTACGATACGTTTAAATTTATCACGCTGTGTTTTATAAACATTTTCAATAACTGGATAAGCCAAATTAGCAGCACGCTGCATTTTTGCTCTGTAATGTTTAAAGGCTTCTTTGTAAACAATACCTGCAATTTTTTGAGCATCCATTTTTCCAAATTCTTCTTCAGAAATTGGTGATGGCATTGAGAAATAACGGATTAATTCAAACTCAAAGTTTTTGTAATCGTTAGCTTCTTTATTGGTTTCTACAATGATTTCAGACGTGTCAAAAATCATGTTGGCTAAATCTACACTTAGTCTTTCACCATGTAAAGCGTGACGACGACGCTTGTAAACCACTTCACGTTGAGCATTCATGACATCATCATACTCTAACAAACGCTTACGAACACCAAACTGGTTTTCTTCCACTTTTTTCTGTGCGCGTTCAATAGACTTAGAAATCATAGAATGCTGAATTACTTCGCCTTCCTTTAAGCCCATTTTATCCATCATTTTGGCGATACGTTCACTACCAAATAATCGCATTAAATTATCTTCTAGCGATACGTAAAATTGTGAGCTTCCTGGGTCACCCTGTCGACCAGCACGTCCACGTAACTGTCTATCTACGCGACGCGAATCGTGACGTTCCGTACCAACAATAGCCAAACCGCCTGCGGCTTTTACTTCGTCCGATAGTTTAATATCCGTACCACGACCAGCCATGTTTGTAGCAATAGTTACTTGGCCTGCATTACCAGCTTCTGCGACAATATCTGCCTCACGTTTGTGTTGTTTGGCGTTAAGTACGTTATGTGGAACTTTACGCTGTGTTAAAATTTTTCCTAATAATTCTGAAATATCTACCGAAGTTGTACCAATTAAAACGGGTCTTCCTTGTTGTGATAGTTTCGTTACTTCATCAACAACGGCATTGTATTTTTCGCGTTTAGTTTTGTAAACCAAATCTTCACGGTCATCACGGGCAATTGGTTTGTTTGTTGGAATTTCTACAACATCTAATTTGTAGATTTCCCAAAGCTCACCAGCTTCTGTAACCGCTGTACCTGTCATACCAGATAGTTTGCGGTACATTCTAAAGTAATTTTGAAGTGTTACTGTAGCAAAGGTTTGCGTTGCATCTTCAATCTTTACATTTTCCTTCGCTTCAATCGCTTGGTGTAAGCCATCGCTATAACGACGACCATCCATAATACGACCTGTCTGCTCATCAACAATCATTACTTTATTGTCCATGACCACATATTGCGTATCTTTTTCAAATAACGCATAAGCTTTGAGTAATTGATTCAACGTGTGAATACGCTCTGACTTTACTGAGAAATCACGAAATAATTCTTCCTTTTCAGCAGCTTCTTCTTCGGTTGATAAGTCTTTAGCTTCAATCTTTGCAATTTCTGTCCCCATTTCAGGCATTACAAAGAAGTTTGGGTCGTCTTTTCCAGATAGAAACTCGACACCTTTATCAGATAATTCAACCTGATTATTTTTTTCATCAATAACATAATAGAGTTCTGCATCTACTTTTGGCATTTCTCTATTATTATCTTGCATGTAAAAGTTCTCCGTTTTTTGAAGGAGTTGTTTGATGCCTTCTTCACTCAAAAACTTAATTAGTGCTTTGTTTTTTGGAATACCTCTATAAACACGTAGTAGTTGGAAACCACCTTCTTTGGTATCTCCGGCAGAAATTAATTTTTTAGCCTCCGCCAAAACTCCAACTAAATATTTACGTTGTACTTCTTCTATCTGTTGTACTTTTGGTTTTAAAGCATCAAATTCATGCTCGTCTCCTTTTGGGATTGGACCAGAAATGATTAAAGGTGTACGTGCATCATCAATTAATACAGAATCGACTTCATCAACAATAGCATAATGGTGCGGACGTTGTACCAAATCATCTGGAGAATGCGACATGTTATCACGCAAGTAGTCGAAACCAAATTCATTATTAGTTCCGTAAGTAATATCAGCATTATACGCTTTGCGACGGGCGTCAGAATTTGGTCTATGGTAATCAATACAATCGACGCTTAAACCATGAAACTGAAATATTGGCGCCATCCATGCGCTGTCACGTTTTGCTAAGTAATCATTTACCGTAACTAGGTGTACACCACGACCTGCAAGCGCATTTAAGTAAACAGGAAGTGTTGCCACCAACGTTTTACCTTCTCCTGTTTGCATCTCTGCAATTTTACCTTGATGCATAGCAATACCACCAATAAGCTGTACATCATAGTGTACCATATCCCAAGTAATAGGCTTACCTGCTGCATCCCAAGAGTTTGCCCATAGAGCTTTATCACCGTCTAATGTTACATAATCATTGTCGCCTGAAATTTCTCTATCGTAAGCATTAGCGGTAACTTCAATCTGTGTGTTATTTACAAAACGTTTCGCGGTTTCTTTTACAACTGCAAATGCTTCAGGAAGGATATCATTTAACACATCTTCCGTTAGCTTGTATATTTGGTCTTTGATGTTATCTATTTCTTGATAGATATCTTCACGTTCGTCAATGTCTTCAGTATTTTTAGCCTTTGTGTTTAGTTCGTCAATACTTGCGTTAAAGTGTGCTCGTGCTTCAGCTATTTTTGCTTTAAACTCGCTTGTTTTTGCTCTTAATTCGTCATGTGATAAGGCTTCCAAAGATTTTTGGAAAGTTTTTATCTTTTCTACGATTGGCATAATGGCCTTAACGTCTTGTTTTGATTTGTCTCCAACAAAAACTTTAAGTACAGAATCTAGTAATCCCATTTGTTTATATATTTTTTCAAAAACCTATGAAATTCAGGTTTTTGAGTTAATTTTTGTTTCTATAATGAAGCGTTTCAAATATACGCTTTGTAAGAGGTATATTGAAACCTTTATAAACAAAAAAAGTCTCATTGTCGTAATAACGAAAGAGACTTTTTTATTGTTGTTTTATTATATTAATATTCGTCCTCGTTCCAGAGGTAATCTTCGTCAGTTGGATAGTCTGGCCAAATTTCTTCTATAGAGTCATAGGAATCTCCTTCATCTTCTATAGCTTGTAAGTTTTCTACAACTTCTAAAGGTGCGCCTGTTCTAATAGCGTAATCGATAAGCTCATCTTTAGTTGCTGGCCAAGGTGCATCACTTAAATACGATGCTAATTCTAATGTCCAATACATTTATTGTGTGTGTTTAATTTTTGCAAAAATAAATTTTTAGTTTAAAAAGTCAAGAAAAAATTAAATTATTTAGCTCGGATTGAGAATTTTATTTAAATCGGTCTCACTCAACATTTATAATTTAGCTCTAAATAGTATTAGAAGGTTTTTACAGATGTTTAGTCATCAATGAAAAGAACGTGTAATCTTTTAACTTCTAGATTGGTATTTTGCATTGCCCAATTCTACACTGAAGATACTACGATTCCTTTTTAGGTATCCATTTAATTTCTTCAGCATGTAACTCATTGGACAACTTCCGTGCCAACACAAAAAGATAGTCAGATAGTCGGTTGATATACATCAGGGTTTCGGGCTGAAAGGGTACTAAATCGTTAAGATGACTTGCTAAACGCTCGGCACGACGACAAACTGTACGTGCTATATGACAGAATGACACCGTTTGATGCCCGCCAGGTAAAACAAAATGCGTCATAGGTGGCAAAGCAGCATTCATACTATCCATGTTATCTTCAAGCAGTTTGATATCTGCTTCAGAAATTTTAGGAATATTTAAACGGTCTTTTCCATTTTTTAAAGTTGCTTTTTCTGGGTCAGTGGCTAGAATAGCACCAACTGTAAATAAGCGGTCTTGAATTTTCATCAACACATTTTTATGTAATTGGTCAATAGCTTGGTCGCGAATTAAACCTATGTGCGAATTAAGCTCGTCTATAGTTCCGTAGCTTTCAATACGTATATGATGTTTAGGCACACGCGTACCACCAAATAAAGCAGTAGTTCCTTTATCTCCTGTTTTTGTGTAGATTTTCATGATGCAAAGTTAAGGAATATGCTTGGAAGATTTAAGTTGTTAGTTGTAAAGCCCAAAGTTGAATATTTACTTACTCCTTATTAAGCTTTTAGTCTCCAATCCAAGTTTCCAGATTAAAATTTTCTGTTATTTTTTGATAGCTATGAATACTAAGAATTATAAGTGTCACTCTCAATAACACCATCGCGTAAACGAATAACACGTTTGGCATGCGCAGCAATATCCTCTTCATGTGTCACCATGATTACCGTATTGCCTCTAGAATGAATTTCATCAAATAGAGACATGATTTCTGTACCTGTTTTAGAGTCTAGGTTTCCTGTTGGCTCATCAGCAAGAATTATAGACGGTTTGTTAACCAAAGCACGACCAACAGCTACACGTTGACGTTGACCACCAGATAATTGATTAGGTTTGTGGTCCATACGGTCTGCTAAGCCTACATCGGTTAGTACTTCAGAAGCACGTTCTTCACGTGCTTTTTTAGATTGCCCAGCATAAATCATAGGTAGTGCCACGTTATCTAAAGCCGTTGTTCTTGGTAATAGATTAAAGGTTTGAAAAACAAAACCAATTTCAGTATTTCTAATGTCAGCAAGTTCATCATCCGTCATTTGGCTTACATCTTTTCCGTTTAATAAATATGAGCCTGCGGTTGGTGTATCTAAACAACCAAGTAAATTCATTAATGTAGATTTACCCGAACCTGAAGGTCCCATTATCGCAACATATTCGCCACGTTTAATATCTAAATCTATGCCTTTAAGAATATGAACGGTCTCTTGGCCGAGTTTAAAATCTCTAATAATGTTCTTGATTTCAATGACATTGTCACTCATATGTGTTGGTTTTTTACTAAATCTCTTGCAAGATATAAAGTTTTAAAAGCTGTTATCTGAATATGACGTTAAAATTAGAATCTTGTTACAGTCTAATTGTAAAATGTTCTTTCAGTTGTTCCTTTCTGAAGAAAACGAAACCTAAATTAAAACAGTCAATACTAACAGTCACCGAAATGTCTTTAATAACTTCTCCCCAAGCTTCGATCATGCCTTTGGACCAATAGATGTCATCAAAAATAAAAACAGAATCGTTATGTGCTTTGTGTTTTAATAGGTTAAAATATTTTAAAGTTGCCTGTTTGTTATGATGTCCGTCAAAAAAAATGCAATCAAAGGTCTTATCATTAAGCTCTGGGATAGCGCTTTCAAAATCTGAATTGATTGCTGTTATGTTGGAATGCTTTTGAAGATTAAACTGTTGTTTTGAGAATTGATGGGTTTCGGGGCAACCTTTAATAATAATTATTTTATTATTTAGATTTCCAAGTGCTAAAGCTTGTGTGCCAACACCAAGGGATGTTCCTAATTCTAGTGTGTTTTTAAACTGGAAGTATTTTGAAATTCTAAATAATAACTTAGTATCTTTAAAACTACTGCTAGAGTTTTTTACCATTTTTGAAATGCGACGTTTATTCTGGCGCATTCGTTTTGAACCAACAACAAAGTCTTTTATTTGTAGTGTTTGGTTCGATTGGAGTAATTGTTTTCTGTAGTTTTTTAATTGTTTGTATTCTGAATACGCTATTTTATTATAAAGGCATTTGGTGATAAAGTTATAGACAAAAGGAGAGTGTACACCGTGTTGATTGGTCGATTTCAGAAGGAATTTTATGTAGGCTATTAGCTGGTACATTTAATTAGCTTTCAAACTTCTCGGCCAATTCAAACCAACGCATTTCTTTTTCTTCAATTGTATCAATAATTTTTTGAAGCTCCTCGGAAAGTTTGGTAATCTTATCTTGACTCAAATCAGGATTCAAAAATTTCTTTTCAAACTCCTTTTTGTCCAATTCTAAAGAACGGATTTTAGACTCCAAGTTTTTGTATTCTTTCTGTTCATTATAAGATAGTTTGTTGGCTTCGTTTTTCTTTACAGTTTTGGTATTCTCTATTTTTTCAATGTTAGCTTCCTGCTTTGGCCTACTACTTTCGTAACTGCGATAGTCGGAGTAGTTGCCTGGAAAGTCATCCACAACACCATCGCCTTGAAAAACAAATAAATGGTCTACAATCTTGTCCATAAAGTATCGGTCGTGAGAAACGACCAATAAGCAACCTGGGAAATCCAATAAGAAGCTTTCAAGTACGTTAAGCGTTACTATGTCTAAATCATTTGTAGGCTCATCGAGAATTAACACATTAGGATTTTGAATTAAAACCGTACAGAGATATAAGCGTTTTTGCTCGCCACCACTTAGTTTTTCAACAAAATCATACTGTTTTTTACGGTCGAATAAGAAGCGTTCTAATAATTGTTGCGCACTAATCTGTTTGCCTTTGGCTAACGGAATATAATCGCCATAGTCTCTAACAACATCAATCACTTTTTGGTTAGGCTTTGCTTTGATGCCTCCTTGGGTGTAATAGCCAAACTTAACCGTTTCACCAACCACAATCTTTCCACCATCTGGTTTTATAGTTTGGGTGAGCATATTTAAAAATGTAGACTTTCCTGTGCCGTTTTTTCCAATGATGCCAATACGTTCGCCTTTTTTAAAAGTGTAATCAAAACTATCAAGAATCACTTTGTCTTTAAAAGCTTTTGAGACATTATGAAATTCTACAATTTTACTTCCCAAGCGCTCCATATTAATTTCTAATTGGATGACGTGGTCTTTTCGGCGTTTATATGCTTTTTGTTTTATTTCAAAGAAATCATCAATACGACTTTTGGACTTTGTGGTACGTGCTTTGGGTTGGCGACGCATCCAATCGAGCTCTTTTTTAAAGAGTTGCTTGGCTTTTCCGGTTTCGGTTTGTGCGTTAGCAATGCGTTCTTCTTTTTTTTCTAAATAATAGGAGTAATTACCTTTGTAGGTAAACATCTGGCCATGGTCAAGTTCTATAATTTCATTACAGACACGCTCTAGGAAGTAGCGGTCGTGGGTTACCATAAACAAGGTTTGTTGGGTTTTGGCAAAATAATCTTCGAGCCATTCAATCATTTCTAAATCCAGATGGTTGGTAGGCTCATCTAAGATAAGGATATCGGGTTTGCTTATTAAAGCCTGAGCAAGTGCCAATCGTTTTTTTTGTCCACCAGAAAGCGAGGCAATTTTTGCTTGTAAATCATCCAGTTTTAGTTGAGATAGTATTTGCTGAAATTGGGTTTCAAACTCCCAAGCATTATGTCGGTCCATGGCCTCAAAAGCTAGCTGATAGGTTTCAGTATCTTCAGGATTTTGCAGGGCTTTTTCGTAGGCTTCTATAATTTTTAGTATTGGTAAATCGCTGGCAAAAATGGTTTCTTCTATTGTGAGTTTTGGGTCTAGATTTGGTTCTTGATCTAGGAAAGCTAATCGCAACCCTTTACGAATAACGACTTGACCAGAGTCGGGACTGTCTTTACCTGAAAGAATATTTAAAATAGAGGTTTTACCACTTCCGTTTTTGGCAACAAAAGCAATTTTTTGGTCTTTATGTATGCTAAACGAGATATCGCTAAAGAGTTGTAACTCGCCATAGGATTTTGATATGCTTTCGACGTTGAGGTAGTTCAAGGTAATTTGTTTTATGCAAAGATGGGAAATTAACCAAAAAGCTACCCAATAGTTTTGATATTTATGACCACTAGTGAGCAATAAAAATAAATAAAAGTTCTTTGAAATTTTTTGTTAATGGTATTTGTAGGGATTTTTAACAGCGTGACGATTTGAAATAGAAAATGGACTTTTGCTTTAAAATAGCAAAAACCATGAATCAAGGCAAATACATTTTCGCTCAACTTACAGACTTTCTACCAAGGCGAGTTTTTGATAGAATAGTTAAAACATATAGCGGTAATAAGCACGTAATGACCTTCACATGTTGGAACCAAAT
>NZ_JABDQL010000103.1 GCF_013042245.1 Winogradskyella sp.
ATTTGGTTCCAACATGTGAAGGTCATTACGTGCTTATTACCGCTATATGTTTTAACTATTCTATCAAAAACTCGCCTTGGTAGAAAGTCTGTAAGTTGAGCGAAAATGTATTTGCCTTGATTCATGGGTTTTTGCTATTTTAAAGCAAAAGTCCATTTTCTATTTCAAATCGTCACGCTGTTAAAAGTCGTTACAAATACGATTAACAAAGAATTTCAAAGAACTTTTATTTATTTTTATTGCTCACTAGTGAACAATTATATTAAAAACTGAAACAAATCAGGTTTATCATTGAGGTAATCTCCAAAGAAGTCATGAAGTTTCATTTTTGTAATTAAAGGGTCCAAATCTTTTGGTGATTTTAATTGTAGCCCTACTACTGCAACATCATTTTCTCTATTTACTTTTTTGGTATATTCAAAGTGAGTAATATCGTCATCAGGTCCCAAAATAGTGGTTACAAATTCTCGCAATGCTCCTGCGCGTTGAGGAAATTTTATAATAAAGTAATGCTTAAGATTTGCATAGAGCAGAGCACGTTCTTTTATTTCTGCTGTGCGCGTGATATCGTTATTACTCCCGCTAATGATACATACTACATTTTTACCTTTTATATCTTCAGAAAATTGTTCTAAAGCAGAAAGGCTTAGTGCGCCAGCAGGTTCTACAACAATCGCATCTTTGTTATATAGGTCTAATATGGTTTGACAAATTTTACCTTCATCAACCATAACCACGTCATGCAAATTTTCTTTACAAATGGCAAAGTTTAAATCGCCAACACGTTTTACAGCGGCACCATCTACAAAATTTTCTATAGTTTTTAATCGTGTGTTTCTGTTGTTTTTAATAGAGGTTAACATTGAAGGTGCACCTTTAGGCTCAACACCAATAATTTTGGTTTGCGGTGATAGCGCCTTAAAGACACTTGACAGCCCTGCCGATAAACCGCCACCGCCAATAGGCACAAATACATAATGTATAGGATCTACTTTGGCTTGGTCTATAATTTCTAAGCCAACTGTGGCTTGACCTTCAATTACTTTTTCGTCATCAAAAGGATGAATAAATGTTTTGTTGAGACGCTCACATTCTGTCATTGCAGCATGATAAGCATCATCAAATGTGTCACCTATTAAAACCACATCTATATAGTCTTCACCAAACATTTTTACCTGTTCAATCTTTTGATTAGGCGTTGGTGATGGCATAAAGATAGTTCCCTTTATTTTTAAGATTTTACAGGAAATGGCAACACCTTGTGCATGATTTCCGGCACTTACACAAACAATTTCATTTTCGATTTGAGACGCACTTAGAGAGGAGATTTTATTATAAGCACCTCTAATTTTATAAGAGCGCACTTCTTGCAAATCTTCTCTTTTAAAAAAAATATTGGCATCAAACTGTTTTGAATACTGCGTATTCTTAATTAAAGGGGTTACGGATGCTATCCCTTTTAATTTTTCTGCTGCAGCTTCAACATCTTTTAAATTAGGCTTATATGTTGTTGTAACGTTTTCCATTATTAATTCTCACAAAAGTGAAAATGTTTTCAATTACTATTATTTATTTTCAATTACTGTTTCATAATGTTCAACTGTTGGAAATGGTTCATAATAGTGGTGTAGTAGTGTTTTCCATTTTTTATATTCTTCAGATTCTCTAAAACCAATATTATGGTCTTCTACAGTTTCCCAATCTACAAGCAATAAATATTTATTTTTTACCTCAATACACTTTCTCAACGTATGGCCTTTATAACCTTTAATTGCACTAATATATTTTTTAGCTTTTAAAAAATCTATTTCAAATTGTTTCTCAAGGTTTTCTTTTACATTCAGAATAGCTGTTTCTAAAATCATCTCTTTAATTTATTGATTTTTGCTTGTACAGGAATAACAAATCTATGCTAAAACACTCTCTTGAGTTGGTTGAGATTTAATTACTTTCATTGCTGTCATTGCAGCACGTAATCGTTGTCCAACATTTTCAATAGGATGATTTTTTATGGCGTCATTCACTGCAATAAGTTCAATATTATCTACGGCGTTTGTTTTTGCAAATGGGGTTCCAATTACAGATAAATTAACGGTTTTCATGAAATCTGCTAGTAAAGGTTTACAAGCATGGTCAAATAAATAACAACCATATTCTGCAGTGTCAGAAATCACGCGGTTCATTTCAAACAATTTCTTACGCGCAATAGTATTTGCAATCAATGGTAATTCGTGCAGAGATTCGTAGTATGCTGAATCTTCAATAATACCAGCGCTTACCATAGTTTCAAAAGCTAGTTCTACACCAGACTTTACAAAAGCTACTAGTAATGTTGCATGGTCAAAATATTCTTGTTCAGAAATATAATCTGTTGTAAGTGCTGTTTTTTCAAAAGCAGTTTTGCCAGTAGCTTCTCGCCATTTTAGTAAGTTAGCGTCATTATTAGCCCAATCTTCCATCATGGTTTTTGAGAAATGACCTGAGATAATATCATCCATATGTTTATTAAATAATGGACGCATGATACCTTTTAATTCTTCCGATAATTCAAACGCTTTAATTTTAGCTGGGTTAGATAAGCGATTCATCATATTAGTAATACCCCCATGCTTTAAAGCTTCAGTAATGGTTTCCCATCCAAATTGTATAAGTTTAGCAGCATAGCCTGGTTCAATACCTTCTTCTACCATTTTATCGAAGGATAAAATAGCACCTGTCTGTAGTAATCCGCATAAAATAGTTTGTTCTCCCATTAAATCACTTTTTACTTCGGCAATGAAAGATGATTCTAAAACACCAGCTCTATGCCCTCCAGTAGCCACTGCATAGGCTTTTGCTTGTGACCAGCCTTTTCCTTCTGGGTCATTTTCTGGGTGAACAGCAATTAATGTCGGAACACCAAATCCTCTTTTGTATTCTTCTCTAACCTCAGTACCTGGACATTTTGGGGCTACCATAATAACAGTGATATCTTCACGAATTTTAAGGCCTTCTTCTACAATATTAAATCCATGTGAGTAACTTAAAGTAGCTCCTTTTTTCATTAACGGCATTACAGCTTTTACAACGTTGGTATGTTGCTTGTCTGGCGTTAGGTTTAGAACTAAATCTGCTGTAGGAATTAATTGGTTGTATGTGCCAATAGTAAAACCATGAGATGTTGCATTTTTGTATGAGTCACGTTCTTCATCAATAGCCACTTGGCGTAAGGCATAAGAAATATCTAAACCGGAATCTCTCATATTGAGCCCTTGGTTTAATCCTTGTGCGCCACAACCAACAATTACAATTTTCTTTTCTTTTAAGGCGTTTACTCCATCTTCAAATTCAGAAGCATCCATAAAACGACACTTTCCTAATTGTTCTAATTGTTCTCTTAATGATAAGGTATTAAAATAATTTGACATTGTTATTTTTTTAATGTTGAAATGCTTCTAGCATTGTTGATATTTTCATCTCGTTTTTTGTCACTGCAATACGGCCTGAGCGAACAAATTGCATAATACCAAAAGCACTTAACTCTCTGTATAATAAGTCTATTTCTTCTTTTCTTCCTGATTTTTCGAGAACAAAAAACACTTTATTTACAGTGACAATTCTTGAGTTACTTTCTTTAATAATATTTTGTATTTGACGTTCTTCAAACAACAAATTTGATTTAATCTTAAACATGGCAGATATTTGATAAATGGTTTCATCATCTGTGTGATAATATGCTTTGATAACCTCCACTTGCCGTTCTAACTGACCAATAATTTTTTTCATTTGGTCTTCGGTAATATTTACGACTAACGTAAATCTAGAAACTCCCTCAATTTCAGATTTCGAGGTATTTAAACTTTCAATGTTTATATGTCTACGCTGAAAAATTGCAGAAATTCTATTCAACAATCCAATATTATTCTCAGTATAAATTGATACTAAAAAAGGTTTGATATCTTTTTTCATAATTACTCTAATCTTATATCAGATACAGTTGCTCCTGATGGTATCATCGGAAACACATTATCTTCTTTCTCTACACAAACTTCTAGGAAATAGGGTTCTTTGCTTGCCACCATTTCTGCCACGGCATCTGCCAGCTCTTCTCTTTTGGAGACCCTTCTGGCATTAAGGTAATAGCCTTTTGCAATGGCTACAAAGTCTGGATTAGTCATCTCAGTAGACGCATAGCGTTTATCAAAAAACAATTGTTGCCATTGTCTAACCATACCTAAGAAATCGTTATTAAGCACTACGACTTTTACGGCTGTTTTTTGTTGAAAAATCGTACCAAGTTCTTGTATAGTCATTTGATAACCTCCATCGCCAGAAATTGATATGACTTCTCTTTCTGGTTTTGCCATTTTTGCACCAATGGCTGCTGGTAGACCAAAGCCCATAGTTCCTAAGCCACCTGAGGTAATATTACTTTTGGTCTGATTAAATTCTGCATAGCGACATGCTATCATTTGGTGTTGACCAACATCACTTACAATTGCTGCCTCTCCTTTGGTTTGTGTATTAATTTCTTTCAATACTTCACCCATGGTTAAACCCTTTTTAGTGGGGTAAAGGTCTTTTTTTATAACTTTTTCGTATTCTACGTTATACAGTTCTTTAAACTTTTGGTGCCATGCTTCATGTGAATTTACATTGAGCAGTGGCAGTAATGTTTTTAAACTCGATTTTGCATCTCCTAAAACTGCAACATCTGTTTTTACGTTTTTGTCTATTTCGGCGGAATCAATCTCAAAGTGAATTATTTTGGCTTGTTTTGCATAGGTGTTTAAATTTCCTGTTACACGATCATCAAATCTCATACCTATTGCAATGAGTACATCACATTCATTGGTTAAAACATTAGGCGCATAATTACCGTGCATGCCTACCATACCAATATTTAATGGGTGAGAGGTAGGGATGGCAGAAGCTCCTAAAATGGTCCATGCAGAAGGAATGCCAGCTTTTTCAATAACAGCTTTAAGTTCTTCCTCGGCTTCACCTAAAATAACACCTTGCCCCCAAACAATCATCGGTTTTTTAGCCTTGTTAATCAGGTCTGCAGCTACTTTTACGACTGTTTCATCTATTTTTGGTACAGGATTATAACTTCTAATCCCAGTGCATTTTTTGTAGTTAAAGTCAAGTTCTTCAAACTGTGCATCTTTTGTGATGTCTATAAGAACAGGTCCTGGTCGCCCACTTTTAGCAATATAAAATGCTTTGGCGATGACTTCCGGTATTTCAGAAGCCTTAGTGACTTGATGGTTCCATTTGGTAACAGGAGTTGAAATCCCAACAATATCAGTTTCTTGAAAGGCATCACTACCTAATAAATGCGATGTCACTTGCCCCGTAATACATACCATTGGCGTAGAGTCTATTTGTGCATCTGCAATTCCTGTAATAAGGTTAGTTGCCCCAGGTCCTGAGGTTGCCATGGCTACACCAACCTCACCAGATATTCTTGCAAAGCCCTGTGCAGCGTGTGTGGCGCCTTGTTCATGGCGTGTAAGGACATGATGAATCTTATTCTGATATTTATATAATTCATCGTAGACTGGCATAATTGCACCACCAGGATACCCATATAGTATTTTTACACCTTCTTCTATTAGGCATCTTACGATAGCCTCACTACCAGAAATACGCTCTGGAGATTGTTGGGGTTTGCTATGTGTTTTTATAGATTGTGTTTCTTTCATAGACACTTTGTTTAAAATTCATCAGTAACACATCCTTTAGAAGCAGATGCTACTGTTTTTGCATATTTATAAAGGACACCACGTTCAAATTTTAATTTGGGAGCTTTCCAGTTTTGTCTTCTTTTTTGTAACTCTTCTTCAGAAACTTCAACTGAAATTGTATTTGTTTCTGCATCTATGGAAATAATATCGCCATCTTGAACTAATGCTATGGTGCCACCTTCTTGTGCTTCAGGCGTTATATGGCCAACTACAAATCCGTGAGTTCCGCCCGAGAATCTGCCATCTGTAATCAAAGCCACATTTTTTCCTAAGCCAGCACCCATAATAGCAGCGGTTGGTTTTAGCATTTCTGGCATTCCAGGGCCTCCTTTAGGGCCTTCGTATCGAATAACCACAACATCACCTTTTTTTACTTTTCCATCTCTTATGCCATCATTAGCGGCATATTCGCCTTCAAAAACTATGGCTTTACCCTTGAAGCTTAATCCTTCTTTACCTGTTATTTTTGCTACGCTTCCTTCTGAGGCTAAATTGCCATAAAGCATACGTAAATGACCTGAAATTTTAATTGGTTTTTCTACGGGTCTTATGACATCCTGTCCTTCGGTTAAATCTGGAAGGTCTAATAAGTTTTCAGCCATTGTTTTTCCTGTAACTGTTAAGCAATCACCATGTAAAAGTCCTTTTTTAAGAAGGTATTTTAATACAGCAGGTATTCCTCCAATAGCATGTAAATCTTCCATTAAATATTTTCCACTAGGTTTTAAATCAGCCAAAAAAGGGGTATTGTCACTGATATCCTGAAAATCCTTTAAAGTAAAGTCAATTTCTGCTGCTCTGGCAATGGCTAAAAAATGAAGCACAGCATTAGTAGAACCGCCTAATATGGTCACTAGTCTTATTGCATTTTCAAGAGATTTTTTAGTTATAATATTCGATGGTTTGATGTCTTTTTCTAGTAAAAGACGAAGGGCTTCACCCGCCTTTATTGATTCCTCCTTTTTTTCATTACTTAGTGCAGGGTTAGAGGAATTGTATGGTAATGCCATACCTAAAGCTTCTATGGCAGATGCCATGGTATTTGCAGTATACATACCGCCGCAGGCGCCAGCTCCAGGACATGCTTTTTCGACTATGCTCTGGTATTCGTTTTCAGTCATGGTACCTGCAACTTTACTTCCCCAAGCTTCAAATGCAGAAACCACATCTAGTTTTTTATTATTATGACAACCAGAATCAATAGTGCCTCCATAAACCAAAACACTTGGTCTGTTTAACCGTATCATTGCCATTAAGGCACCTGGCATATTTTTGTCACAACCCACAACTGTTACCAATGCGTCATAACTCATGGCTTGCACTACAGTTTCCATTGAGTCGGCAATAATATCACGAGAAGGTAATGAGTAGCGCATTCCTGGAGTTCCCATAGAAATGCCATCGCTTACACCTATAGTATTAAATATTAAGCCAACTATATCTTCATTTTTTGTACCTTCTTTAACCAATTTAGCTAAATCATTAAGATGCATATTGCAAGGATTGCCTTCGTAACCTGTACTTGCAATACCAACGATTGGTTTATAAAAGTCTTCTTTGGTAAGTCCAATGGCATGTAACATGGCTTGCGCAGCTGGTTGTGTTGGGTCTTGAGTAACTGTTTTGCTATATTTATTTAATGGATTCATGTTTTTACTACAAAGTGATAATCTATTCAAAAATCTAAAGTAAGCTTTGTATTAGGTCTGTATTAAATTTTAAGATTAAGTTCATCTAAACTCAACACTACTAGGAGTGTTTTAAGATATTGAAAATCATATAAATATAAAATATTTCATATGATGTTCAAGTCGTTGAAGTTTTTGAATAATTTTTTAATGAGAGAGAAATATAAAAAGTATAAAACCAAAAAACCCAATTCATTAGAATTGGGTTTTAAAGTGGTGCCTCCAGCACCAACTAAAACCTTACTAAAATATTTCATTTCTTATTAATTCTGCTTATAAGCCCTATAAAACACAGGTTTATCAAGCATTCCTATTTTGTTTTTATTAAGCATATTCTAAATAAATAAACCCTAAAAAGCACACAAAAAAGCACACAATTTTGTATCTTTAAGTCAAACAAATCAAGGTTATGACTGCTATTTCACGTTCTAAAGGTACAGCACGTTTTGCATTTAGGGAATCGAATGCTAAACTACAAAACTCAAAACAAAAACCGAGTTTAATTATTTTAAATTTTGCCTATGGTAATACGCGTTTCAGATACTCAACTGGTTATAAAAGTTGTTATGCGGATTGGGATTTTAAAAAGCAAAGAGTAAAAAATAAAGCTTCTATCACAAATAAAGATGAAGTAAACGACTTCTTAAGTGGCTTAGAAAAATTTATCAATAGTAAGTATTCTGAATTAACCAAAGAGCAAGGAGATGTATCCAAAGATGTTTTAAAGTATCATTTAGACGTATACACAAAGAAGATAAAACCTAACGAGGAGTTTAATAAAAACCTTTCTTTCTTCGAGGCTATACAAAAATTTATAGATTTAAAGGATGGTCAAATTTCAGATGTCACGCTTCGCTCATATAAGCAAACCCAAAAACGTCTTAAGGAATACGAAAGATATTATAATACAAGATTGATATTCCAAGCTATAGACATGAGTTTCTATAATAAATTTACCAAGTTTATGGAAGTCAATAACTATTCTTTAAACACTATAGGGAAGCATATAAAAACACTTAAAACTTTTTTAAACTATGCAGTTTCAGAGGGCTATTCTACTAACCAAAAATATAAAAGCAATGATTTTAAAGTCAAAAAGGAAATAACCACTGAAATATACCTAACTGACCAAGAAATAAAACAAATGTTTGAAAAGGATTTATCTAAATATCCTGAGTTAGAACATGCAAGAGATGTTTTTCTGATGGGATGCTATACAGGTCAGCGAATAAGTGATTATAATGGCTTAAAAGAAGATGATATTGTTAAAATCGATGGTGTGCAATTCTTCGAAATCAAACAAAAGAAAAACCGTAAATATGGTAGAGTAGTGCATTGCCCTATCACTAAGGAAATGAAAACCATAATGAAATCAAGATATAATGGTAAACCACCAAAAAAGATACACGAACAAGACCTAAACGAAAACATCAAGCAAGTTGGGCAAATGTTAGAATGGAATGACTTAATCAAATGCGAATACACTAAAGGCGGTATTCATCATTCTAAAATGATTCCAAAATACGACCTAATCAAATCCCATACCGCAAGAAGAAGCTTCTGCACCAACAAATATAAAGCCGGTATGAGTGTGTTCGATATCATGCTATTTTCAGGTCATACCACAGAAAAAGAATTTTATAAGTATATTCGGATTAAAGAACAAGAAAGAGCCTCGCATATAGTTAAGAGCGGTTTTTTTAATATATAGTTCTTATTTTTCGATACAAATACGTGTAAATTATGGTAGATGATTATTCGTTTAATAAATTCTGCGAGTTGCTTAGTGATGAAGCTATTTTAAAAACATCTACAGCTTTTGGTGTTGCTAAGCAATTTCAAACTTACATAGCAGACATAAAGTCTCAGGTCTTGAAAGAATTAATGAACAGGACTGAAAATCAAGACGTCTATTTAGATTTCCTAATCAATGAAATTGAGAAACAAGAGTATATCAAAGACGCAGGACTTAGATATATTGAGCGATGGCTAAAAGAATATGATACAACGGTAGAAGATATTTTAGAGCGTGCAGATTTTAGCGAACCAATTTATGCTGTATTAGCAAGACACTATAATGACATGGAACCCTTTTCTGAAGAAAAGGACAAAGCATTTTTAGTACAATCTAGTTTCTTAAGTTATTTCTGCAAACTTTATGCTGATGAACTCATAGACTTCCTGAAATCCAAAAAGCCAAAACCTAAAAAGCAAGAAGTAATACCACCAACAAACAACAAACCATTTAAGGACGAATATCTAATCGCTTTTTGTAAAGAAATTAGTAACGAAAGAGCCATAAAAGAAAATACATTTATGCAATTGTATGACTATGGCATCACACATTATGGCCCTTATTTAGAATCTGAAATCACGGAAAACTTACTGCTTCTCAATAAAGATAAAAAAGAAGATTATCTAAACTATGTGTTAGATAAAATCAATAAAACCCCTTTTGCAAGTATTCCTGAGGACTATATTGATAAATGGCTTACTAAGTATAAAGTCGATAGAAATGAGTTTCCAAATTTCAAAAATCAAGAATTAAATGAGGTATTAGAAACCTACTATGCAAGCGAACATATCACAACATATGACAAACAACACGCTTTGCTAGACATACAAATCGACTTCTATTGCTATGCAGCTATGCTAGAGGTTAAAAAAATAGTTACGTTTATTGAAACCAAATCAGGAAAACAAAAAGAAACACCTCTTACAGTGAAACAGGAAAAATCAAAACAACTAACCGTAAATCAAATTGTATTACTACTTCAGGAAACAGGTTTCTTTAATCATCCAAATATTGAAAACGCATCCAAAGTAAAGCAATCAGAGTTAATTAGTTTGCTTACAGGTTTAAATGGCAAGAACATAAAAACAGCTATTCAAAAATTAGATAAAAAGCCAAGCGAACTAGGTGAAAACTACCAAAAGGATAATGATAAAATAGAGCGAATTTTAGACAACCTTTCATAGTGTTGGAGTATCTATTGGAGTTACACCAATGGTAAGAAACAGTTAAGTGCTATATACTTTTACACCATCAAACAAATAAAAACGTATCGATGGATCAGAGTAAATTAACACAAGTATTTGGTATCTCACCAACTGAATTAAAAGAATACATCTTAGAAGATGTAAGAACAGAGTTAAAAGCAATCACGCAACATTTTCAACCTGTAAAGCCTGCGGAATACATCACTAGAAAAGAAGCAGCAAAAATCTTAAAGGTATCATTAGTAACCCTATCAGATTGGAATAAAAAAGGCGTTCTAAAGCCTTATAGATTAGGAAACCTAATCAGGTATAAACGCACCGAATTAGACGAAGCATTAATTAAAATTAATAATAAAAACAGTTAGTCATGTCTACATTCAAACACCCAATAAACGATAGTCTCAGAAAAATTAGTGACAGACTAGATTATCTCATCAAGCAACAGCGACTTAAAAATAATCAGCATCCAGATTATGTAATTTTAGATAATGCAGATATTATGTCACTGTTTAAGATAACCTCTAAAACAGCGCACACATGGCGAGAGGAAGGTGTATTGCCATACCTTCAAATAAAATCTAAGATTTTTTATAAGCTATCCGATATGTACAGAATTATCGACGAAAATTACAAGCCAAGTAAAAAAAAATAGCAAAAACACCAACAGTTAATATCCCTTTGCAAATGTGTAATTGGGTAGTTTTAAACAATACCGAAAACCCCTTTAGGCTATTTGTTTATCTAAAATTAAGCTACCCATTAGGTAAGATAACATGGAATACATACAATATTGACTGTGCAAGCTTAACGCTATGCAACACAACAAAAACTATAAAGTCAAATTTTAAACGACTTATAAAACTAAAGTGGCTGTATTACGATGAAGAATTTCAATATTACAGACTACTATCACTAGAAAAAATAAGACAAGATTACGACTGGGTATCACGCAGAGCCTATCCTTTCACATATAACGATCTAAACCATATAAGAGCAACATTAGGCGCAATTATATACACACAACCTTATAAAACATATTGCAGGAAATTTTTCAAACGCAGTAGCAACGTGCTAAAAAGTAGAAGCGCCAATGAGTCTATTGCGTTTTCCTGTGATATCAAAAGATATGCAGAGGTCTCTGTATTGAGTATTCATAAATTTTATGGAATCACCATATGTAAAGCCGTTAGATTAAAACAACAAGCAGAAAAGTTTGGTTTAATCGAAGTGAAAAAGCAATACATAAAACTTAAAAAAGACCAAGTATATGTGGCCAAAAAGGGTAACGAATATTTGGGTTTTAGTCAAAATGTAGTTTATATCAATGGTGACCACTATTTTCAACAAATTGATAAGATTTACACCGATTTATACTTTAAGAGAAGGAAGAAATTAGAAACATTATAAGTAGATATATTAGGGTGCAACAATACTACTATAACTCTTAATACTACTAATAACCAAATAAAGAAAAGAAAAGAGCGCATGCCTAGAGTGTTTAAAATAAAAGATAAAGATGTAATGGGGAATTCCTCAATGTTATACCGATATATATTTATATTTTTATAGACCGTATTTTCAAAACACAAAAAGCCTATATGAATGCTACCCAAATAGAAAAAAACGTAACAGCCTTAGTTAATGATTTCAATAAAGAAGAATTTGTATTCGACTTACTGAAAGCCTACGGTATATCTAAAACAACGATAACACGTTTAAAGAAAGGGGATTTTAACTTATCTAAAGTTGAAGGTGAAGTACTCTATAAAAGTAAACTGCTTTTTAAAGAGGTTGAATCTGGTGCACTATTAAACACAATAGATGAACTAACAAAAAATACCGATGCCTTAAAACACAATCCACGCTTTGTAATTGTTACAGACTATAAAACACTACTAGCAAAAGATACAAGAACAGGCTTAGCCTTAGATACACCTATACTAGAAATCCATAAACACTTTGGTTTCTTTTTACCTTGGGCAGGACAAGAAAAATACGCACAAAAAAACGAGAATTATGCCGATAGAAAAGCCTCTGAAAAGATGGCCAAAATGTATGATATATTAGTACAAGAGAATCCTGGTATCTACGAAGATGGTGGTCATAACCTAAACATCTTTCTATCTCGTTTGCTCTTTTGCTTTTTTTCAGAAGACACCGATATATTTCCTATTGAGGGTATGTTTACAGATACCTTAGAGCAACATACGCAAAAAGATGGTAGTGATACAAATACATTTTTAGATAGGCTTTTTAAAGTTTTAAACACAGAAGACAATAGTAAAGAAGCAGATCCTTTTGATAAATTTCCATATGTAAATGGTGGTTTATTTAGAGATACAATAGTATCACCGAAGTTTACTAAAGAAGCACGAAAAATAATTATTGAGTGTGGCGATTTAGATTGGAGCGAAATCAATCCAGATATTTTTGGCTC
>NZ_JABDQL010000143.1 GCF_013042245.1 Winogradskyella sp.
GGCTATGAGTGACTTAAAATTCATATTTTAGAATTGGGTCACTACTTTTGTTTTTCTTGTGAAAGGTCTTTCTTTAAATTTTAGGGCTTCATAGATTTTTTTGAGGCCTTTATTGGGTTCTGTGCAAGTCTTGATATATGCTTTTTTATTGTCTTTTGCATTCATGCTTGTTGTAGTGATGCGTTGAGCTTTGAGCTTTTCAACAATTGTTTTCCATGAGTATTTTATATTCTGCTCTTTTAGGGTTGCTGTTATATAATTAACGACTTGATAAGCCAGAATGGATAGCCAAATATGCGCCTCTATATATTGGTCTTTTTGATGAAAGATTGGTCTTACATTGAGGTCTGATTTTAGACAACGGAAACTTGCTTCTACTTCTCTGGTTAGGTTGTAGGCTTCCCATATTTCTTTATCGGTAAGGTTTTTCTTTGAGTACCTCAAAAAATACTGGCCGTTTTTAGTTTTATGATCTTGCTTTACCTGCCATGAAATATCAGTTATAACACCTTTATCTTTATCCTCTTGATAAGTTATAGAATAGTGTTTTGCTGTTTTGGAAAATTGTTTTCTTATTTTGCCAACATGCTCTTTTACTTTTGTTGTGGTTTTCAATCTTCTTGGCTTACCAAGACCATCCTTGAGGTAGTTTAATCGCTCTATAAAACGCTCTGTCTGCTTTTTAGTTATGGATTCTTCTTTTTTCTTTTTTTGATCGCTTGCTACTAGTAAAAGCGTTTCTGCTTTATCTGTTTCAACTTTGGTAACTTGTATCTCATTGCCTCTGTTATCTTTTAGCAAAGTGGCTTTCTGGTTTAACTTAGTAAAACTTTTAGGTGCACTTCTACTGACGCATACATAATCGTATTTGTTGCGAACTAAATTCAAATTTTCTTCTGTACTTAATCCTGCATCAAAAACAATTAGTGGTTTTTCGTTTGTTGCATCAAACTGCTTATCAACGTATTTGAGTATTTCCCCAAGTGTTTTTGGTTCGCTTACATTGCCATCCCAAAATTGACTTGCTCTTACAAATCCTAAGCTATCAATTGTAAGGGCTAAGCTAATGAGTCTGCAATCGTTTCTTTTTTGTTTGCTACGCCCAAACTTTGCTCTATTTGAGGCGTTCATCATCCCTTCAAAGTGCATATTTGTAAGGTCAAAAATAACGACTTTACTACGACTGGAAAACATATTTTTACACACCTGGTAGAGCTTCTGTTCAATCGCTTCTTTATTGGTATAAAGGGATTCTGCTACTTTATAAAGTTGGTATCTGGTAGCTTTATCATTCTGTTCATCGTAGAGTTCTAATGTTGCTGCATTTTCTTTGAGCCATCTTTCAGTCTCTAATTCACTTGAAGGGTGAATCATCTTTGCCGTCAACAAAACCTTTGACATCATTATGGCTTTTTGTGACATTCCTAAGGAAGATAATATACTATCTATACTTAAACGCTCAAAGGCTTGCTTAGCTACCCAAGAGCCTCCTAAATCTCTACTCTCAAGCTCATCTGCGCTTTGTAAATCAACTTCATAATATTGCTTATCAGTAGATTGTGATTTGTTTTGAGAAGCAGATGTTTCTCTTTTTGAGGAAAAAGTTCCTTTTGTAATGATTTTTTTAGCAAAATCTTGTGCTAATTTTTCTACTTTAGAATCACTATCGTGAAAAAAATTAACAGCCCCTGTTAAAATCTCTTCAATCCGGTCTGCTAAGGCCTTGTGCTTATCTGCGGATAAATCTTCCAACTTCCCAAGATTGAGCAAAACACGTTGTCTGGTTTTGTTACCTATTCTGTATGAGTGCGTTAACCTATAATAGGTGTAAATTTTATCGGAGTTTTTATTCTTTTTGTTGACTTTGCGTATATACATGAGGCAAATATAATACCTTTTATTCAAATATACAAACATATGGGTCACTACATACGAACCTCAAAATATATATATTATTGATAATAAGATATATAACTTTTTAAAACCATCAGAAAAAAGTAAAAAACTGCTTTTTTAAAGGATTATTGGGCGAAAATTTGCAAGTTGGGTTAAAAACCATTTTCTAAGAAAAGCCGAAAAGTTTCGGAT
>NZ_JABDQL010000105.1 GCF_013042245.1 Winogradskyella sp.
ATTTACTATTTCCTGTCGCTCAAATAATTCGAGGCTTTTGAAGTATTCTGTGAAATTTTGTGGTATCATGACTTTCGTTTTTACTAAAATACAACTTATTTAAGTCATATTATAGAATATAGCCAAAACTTTTGGTTTTTCACCTTCTTTTAGAAGCATAATTTCGTTGTGATCTAAAAAATAAATTGGTGAGAATACTGCTGTGCTATTTGGAACACTTGGATGAGCTGGGAACATCATATTTCCACCACTTTGAACTAAAACCGTTCTTCCTACTAATCTCAATTTTCCATCAACAATTAATTCGACAAAGCCTAATTTAGTCTGTTTTTTGTTGAGATATACTGGAATATACTTTGCTTTCTTTGTTTTAGTAATTTTTTTACCATTCTCTTTTTCTTTATATTCAATCGTAAAGATTATATGGTCAACTTTGTCAGGCGTATATTTCGATTTCTTTCCTTTTTTATTGGCCCTAAATTTGACTTTCTCTTTTTTTAGATTAATAGTTTTACTCATCATTATTAAATTCGCTTCACCATTTAAAACAGTACCGTTTTTCAAATAAATATCCGCTTTAGTCCATCCGTATTGAGCAGATAATTGTAGAGGAAGAATTAAGATTAAAAGTATGTATATTCCTTTTTTCATAGTTAATTGTTTTATCATAGTACATTACACTAATTGCCTTATTACTAATAAGCGTAATGAAAAAAGCCCTCCAAAAGTCATGGGCATTCTCTAATTTGATTAGCCTTCTACAAAAACACCTATTCTCTTACGTAAAGTTTAAAGACTTTTTTGATAATATGGATGATTACATTAAAGAATATGAAAAAAATAAAGGAACACCAGAAGAAATAGCAGAACAACTAGCTATGGAGTACACCTAACGTAACAGGGGGCTTACTATTTTAAAATCCTAAAAAACAAACCATTTTACTGGGGTTGGAATACCTTTTTGTGCTACTTTTGAGTTTTATCGGACAACAATAATTTAAAATATAAAAGCATCCCAAGTTGAAGTGGGATGCTTTTTTATTTATATACTAACTCAAAAAGTACATAATAAAACAGTTTAGTGTTAAGATTAGTTTCTTGTCCAACCTGAGTTCCAAGAATCGTAATCAGCACCAGTACCATTACCAATATTACTAAAAAAATCGTCTGCATCAAAGGCAACATTAGTATCATTCTTAAGCGTTAATACAATATCATCAAATGTTATATCATTTACGCTAGTATCTCCAGCACTAAATCCATTTCCAGTTTCTTCATCATCTAAATCATAACCTTCTTCAAAACCTTCAATAAAAACATTATTAAAGATAGCACGAGTTCCTGCTCTTAAGCGTATGGCTTCGTTGCCATTACTGGATCCTAATCCATTAATAGTTAAGTTATTTATCGTTGGAGCACTCCAAAAAACTGGGTTCGAGTTGTTTCCTATATCCGTATTAAAACCGTCACCTTCTATACCTTTGTCATGAGATTGTCTATGTTCGATATATACATCAGTAAGAGTACCAGTAAAACCTTCTGTCCAATCTACAGAATCATCCTGAGCTCCAACTACGGATATATGAGAGGCATTAACTGTTCCTCCAAAGAATTCTACACCATCATCAGCGCCTTCAAATGCTTGTATAAAATCGATTGTTGTTCCGCTACCTACAGCATAAAAAGAGAATCCATTATTTTCTGATGCAGCATCTGCAGCACCTCCAGAATATTCAATACGGACATATCTTATAATTCCTGAATTATCGTTAGCAAGGCTTCCTCCATAAGGTAAACCTCCAATTTCTGATGTTGAACTTGCGTCACCACCAACTACAGAGTTTATAGGTGCACGACCTAAAACAATAAGTCCACCCCAATCACCAGGGTTTGGTGTTGCTGAGTCAGATGTAAATACAATAGGGTTAGAAGATGTACCTTCTGCGATAATTGTTCCGCCTTGTTGTATAGCAACATAAACATCAGAACCTGTTGTAGCTTTAACAACTACACCTGGCTCAATGGTAAGGGTCAATCCATCAGGGACAATAAGTCCACTTGTTAAGCTATATTCTGTTCCTGTAACAAGAGCAAGGTCTTCAGTAAGCGTTCCGCCTATAACTAAGTCCAAAGGATTTGTTGGGTTTAAACCTCCGTTTCCTTGATTAATCGTTACATCTGCAGTGTCATCTGCTGCACAACCAACAACTAAAAGTGTTGCGGCTGCCAATACACCTAAAAGAAATTTGTTTGTTTTCATTTTATTTGATTTTTTAATGTTCGTTTCTTAATTGTCTTTAAAATTTGTACTTAAATTGAATACTTGCGTTAATACCTCGTTTGTAGCTTGATAGTGCAAACTCAGAAAGATTTGAATTTATGCCTAAATCGTTAGCTAAAGTTGCATCAAAGGATACGTTTTCTCTGACACGTTCTATTGAAGGGTTTAATATATTTTTTACGCTTGCATTAACTTCGAAGTTCTTATTAATTGAGTTTTTCCAAACAAAGTCTAGAGTAGGAACTCCTTTTTCGATAATGTTTCCTAACTGACCAGAACCTAACGCATCAATTCGGTCTGAGAAATAAGAAAATATAAGGTTTGCAATAGGCTTATATTTACCAAAAGTTGGGCTGTAACTAACATCAGCATTTATAAGAACGGGAGATGCGCCTTGTAATTCATCAGAATCTCTATTAAAGTTGGTGTTAAAGGTTCCGGATACAGTCTTTAAATCCTGCGTTGTTGATGTGTATGTTATATTCATCCCAGCGGATAAAATACTTTCTTCTTCATTATTTTTAATAAGCCCTTTTCTTACTTCAAGCTCTATCCCAAAAACGTCAGCACGGTCACCTGTTCTAAAGAAACGTTGCGTGCCTGTAGCATCATTTGCAGAGACTAAGTTTACAGGGTCATTAATCGTTTTGTTAAAAAGAGCAATAGAAAATATTTCGTCACTATTAATAAACCATTCGTACTTTAAATCTAAATTGACAATGGTTGAAAACGCAGGGTCATTTAAAAGGTCTGGATTACCACCAATACGGTCAGTTACGTTTTCGTAAACAAAAGGTGCAACTTCTTTAAATTCTGGGTTTGAAACGGTTCTGCTGGCAGAAAAACGAAGATTTTGATTTTCTGTAAGAGCATACTTTACGTTTAAACTTGGAAGAAAAAAAGTTTCGCTGGCTTTGTTGCTACCTGGATTATTAAAAGAAAGATTAATTACATCGTAACTTATCTCTTGATTAAAGTGCTCTACTCGTAATCCAGGAACAAATGTCCATTTTTCACCAGATTTGTAAACAGCATCAGCATATAATGCGTGGACGTTAAGGTTACCTTGGTACGTGTTTTCTAATTGTCCAGGTAAGTTTTCTCTTCCTAAACCGTTTTCAGGGTCTAGAGGTCGAAATACACTTGTATTGTATAATACGCCTTGGTTTTCTGATGAGAAAAAAGCATTAAGATTATTAACATCTTCTATTTCTGTAAACGGATTGATAATATCGTAACCGTAACGTTGGTTATCGAAAGTACGTTCTTTCGTGCGACCATTGTATCCTAAATTAAACTTTAAATTCTCAGATTGCTTGTAGCTTAAATTAACACGCGCATTGAATTCACTGTCTTCAATATTCTGAAAATAACGTTGATTATCAAATTCAACATTTCTAAAGAAAATCGCATTTGTAGATGGGTCATTATCAAGCGTATTTTCAAAACGTTCAAGAGCAATACGTTTTCGGTCTGGTTGGCGAGCGAGTACTTTGTTGTAACCCAGACCGTAATCTAATTTCAATTTATCATTAAGATTGCTTGTACCTAGAATTTGATTTACAAAAATCATATCCTGTTCGAATTGTACGTTTTGAGTAAAGAATCCAAAATCATCATTATCGGCAATTGTGTTACGGTTGTATCCACGTCCATCGATACCAAAACGACCTACCTCGTCAGTAGCGTCATTGATAAATAATGAGTTGAATTTTATTTTATGGTCGCTATTAACTCGGTATACAATATTTGCCATTGCTGTTGTATTACGAGTAAACTCAAATTCTTCAGCATCTTGAAAGATTGTGTTTGCAGCTGCTGTTACGTTAGCAAACTGACCTCTTCTGTATTCAAAGCTACTACTAAAAGCAGCTGTAGTAAAAATACTTAAGCGAGACTCTTCACCAATTTCCCATGATTGGCCAGCACTGAAATTTCCTTCAACTCCTAAAGAACCATCAATACCTTGAGGATCTATACCGTGAGATAAAACAACAGCATATGGGTTATTTTGGTATCTATTATAAAAACCAAAATAGCCAGTACCTTCGCTCTTTACAAAGTTTTTACCAATGGCATTTGAGTTAAAGTTTGAACCTAAATTGACATCTAAGAAAAAATTTCCTGTATGTTCTTTAGCTACAATATCTACGTTTCCAGCCGCAAAATCTCCATAAAAATTAGCAGCGTATGTTTTACTTACACCTACGTTTTGTATAACATCTGAAGAAAAAAGATTAAGGTCCATATTCTTCTTTTCAATGTTATTAGCAGGTAATGTAAGACCATTGTATGTTGTGTTTAAATAGCGATCGCCAAGACCACGAACATAAACGTTACCTCCACCTTCTTGTTTTGAAATACCTGATATTTTAGTGACAGCTCCAGCTGCGTCACCAACACCTTTACGAGAAAGTTCTTGAGAGCCGATACTTTGTTTGATAGTGGTTGCCTTTTTTTGGTCTAAAAGCAATGCCGCTTCGGTTTCTCTTTTAGCGGTGGTTTTAATAACTATCTCATCTAAAGATGCTGCACTCGAACCTATAGAAACATCCAAGGTTTTAGTTTGTCCGCCGATAATTTCTACTTGACGCTCGATAGTTTCATAACCTATAAAACTGAAAACAAGCGTGTATGAGCCTGGACTTAAGTTTTCGATAATATACTTACCGTCAATATCGGAGGTGGTTCCTGTAGTAGTAGCTTTAATAATTACATTGGCAAAAGGCAAAGGTTCGTTATTAAAGTCTTTATCAGTCAATTTACCAGCGACAGAGCCAGTGTCTTGTGCTATAGCAATTGATGTAAAAAAAATTGAAAAAAGTATTAAAATATGTTTCATTAGTTTTTTATCTAATTTGATGGTGCAAAGAAACTCTATAAAAGCAGCTTGAAGGTTAATCAAAAATTAATGATTGGTAATAAAATGGTTAGCTAAAAGTTATCTTATGATTAAGGCAAAGCACAATTAGGAAACAATTTGGTAACATAAAAGTTGTTAGTAGATTTCTTATGGTATTACTTCAATTTATATATATTGCTTCTGCAAAATTATATGCTATGAATTGGGAACAATTACTTTCTCTAAAACGCTATGGCGACACTAACAAACGCTTGCGTAAAGAACAAGATGAAACTCGCTTGGGTTTTGAGGTAGATTATGACCGTATTATTTTTTCTTCAGAGTTTAGAAGTCTTCAAGATAAGACGCAAGTAGTGCCGTTATCTAAAACCGATTTTGTACACACACGATTAACACATAGTTTAGAGGTTAGTGTTGTTGGCCGTTCTCTTGGTAGACAAGTGGGTAGATTGCTCCTACAAAAATACCCACACTTGCAAAACATCCATGGATACCAAGCCAATGATTTCGGTGCTATAGTTGCCGCTGCAGCTTTGGCACATGATATTGGAAATCCGCCTTTTGGCCATTCTGGCGAGAAAACTATAGGAGCTTATTTTAAAGATGGTGCTGGCAAATCACTAAAAAGTGCTTTAACCGATAAGCAATACCAAGACTTATGTGATTTTGAAGGCAATGCTAACGGCTTTAAAATTTTAACCGAGAGCCGCATAGGACGTGAAGGAGGTTTACGATTAAGTTATGCCACCTTGGGTGCCTTTATGAAATACCCAAAAGCATCTTTACCAAAGAAGCCAACACTACATATTGCTGATAAAAAATATGGATTTTTTCAAAGTGAAGAAGATACGTTTATAGCTATTTCTGAGGAGTTGGGTCTAAACGTTAGAGATAAAGAAAACACGTCTTTTGCAAGACATCCATTGGCATTTTTAGTAGAAGCTGCCGATGATATTTGCTATACCATTATAGATTTTGAAGACGGAATCAACCTCGGTTTAATTGAAGAAGAATATGCTTTAGAATACCTTATTAAACTGGTAAAAAACACCATAAATACTGATAAGTACAGTGCTTTAAAAACTACCGAAGACCGTGTGAGTTATCTCAGAGCCTTAGCTATTGGAACACTTATTAATGAAGCTGTTTCTATTTTTATAGCTAATGAAGATAAAATTCTCTTGGGCGAATTTGATACAGGATTACTGGACGTTAGCAGTTATAAAGCACAAATTAAGGACATCATTAATATTAGTATTAAAAATGTGTATCAGTCTGAAGAAGTTGTCAATAAAGAAATAGCAGGTTACAGGGTATTGGATGGTTTATTGTCTACCTTCGTTACAGTTGCTAATAATGTTTACACTGGAAACCTTTCTGCTTATGACAAACTTGTCATTAAAGCCTTGCCAGAGACGGTGAGTTTATCAAATTCATCATTATATGAGAATATTATGGCTGTTTGTTTGTACATTTCTAAGTTATCAGATTCAAATGCCATGGCTTTATTTCATAGAATAAACGGAAATTCAATATAATTTAACTACTTGATAAATAGATAGTTGAAAAATAAATACGTATTTCATCGGTAAAATTTGTTTTTTAACGGTATTATTTGTTATTTTGAAGTGTTAGAACCCCAAATCTACCATGACTTATGAAAAATAATATACTTAGTCCCTTCGTGGTTTTTTTCGCAGTTGTTGCTTGTTTGCTTATTATTGATGATATGTCACATAACATAAGTAGTAAGAGTTCAGAATCTTTAGATGCACATAATCAATCCGAACAAGCCAATACAGATAATCTAGCGACTTTAGATTTTGAGACCAAGGATTAAATTATCTAGTTTTTTCTTTAAACTATCTTCGTCAATGTTATAAACTTTTTTCAGTTCGCTTACTGTACCGTGTTCTGCGAATTGATCTAAAATACCTAAAATCTCGATTTTAGTTTTGTAATCATTTGCGTTTGCAAACTCTAATAGAGCACTACCAAAACCACCAATAATAGTTCCATCTTCTATGCTAATGATTGCCTTATATTTTTTGAATAAAATGTTGAGTAAATCAACATCTAAGGGTTTTACGAAACGCATATCATAGTGACCTATAGTTTCTAATTCAGGATTGTTTTTAATAACATTTGAAACTGTATTTGCTGTCGTACCAACAGATAATATGGCTATATCTTTTCCTTCCTTAAGACAGGTGCCTTTTCCTATTTCAATAGTTTCAAAAGGAAGTTTCCATTTTAATAAAATATCACGTCCACGAGGATATCTTATAGCTATTGGAAAGTCAATTCCTTTTTGAACGGTATACATGATGTTACGAAGCTCAATTGCATTACAAGGTGCAAAAATCACCAAGTTAGGGATGCATCGTAAATAGGCTAAGTCAAAAACGCCATGATGTGTTGCGCCATCTTCACCGACTAAACCAGCACGATCTAAACAAAAAATCACAGGTAAATTCTGTATAGCTACGTCATGAATTATTTGGTCGTATGCACGCTGTAAAAAGGTAGAGTAAATATTACAGTATGGAATTAAACCTTGAGTTGCCATGCCAGCCGCTAATGTTACCGCATGCTGTTCAGCAATACCAACATCAAATGCACGTTCAGGGATTTCCTCCATCATGTATTTTAAGGAACTTCCTGTAGGCATTGCAGGAGTTATACCTACAATCCTTTCATTTTGTTTTGCTAATTCTACAATAGTTTGGCCAAATACATCTTGGAATTTAGGTGATTGTGTTACTATAGATTTAGTAATAAGCTCACCAGTTTTTGCATCGAATTTTCCTGGGGCATGATATTTTACTTGGTTTTCTTCGGCTTGTTTTAGACCTTTTCCTTTAGTTGTAATTACATGGAGAAACTTTGGGCCTTTTACAGATTTTAAGCGTTCCAATTCTACAATCAACTTCGGTAAATCATGACCATCAATAGGTCCAGAATAGTCAAAATTTAACGCTTCAAAAATGTTATCTTGCTTTTGAGTACCTTTTTTTACGTTGGTTAAGTATTGCTTAAGTGCACCTACACTTGGGTCTATACCAATGGCATTGTCGTTTAAAATCACCAACAAATTCGCATCTGTAACACCTGCATGATTTAAGCCTTCAAAAGCCATTCCGCTAGCTATAGAAGCATCACCAATTACGGCAATATGTTGTTTTTCTAAGTCACCACTCAATTTTGAGGCAATAGACATACCTAATGCTGCAGAAATAGATGTTGACGAATGACCAACACCAAAAGTATCGTATTCACTTTCATCACGTTTTGGGAAACCGCTTATGCCACCAAGCTGCCTATTAGTGTCAAAAACATCTTTTCTTCCTGTTAGAATTTTATGTCCATATGCTTGATGTCCAACATCCCAGATCAATAAATCTTTAGGTGTGTCAAATACATAGTGTAAAGCAATGGTTAATTCTATTACACCAAGACTAGCCCCTAAATGACCTTCTTTTGTAGCTACTATATTTATGATAAAGTTGCGTAACTCTTTGGCAAGTTGAGGTAAATCACCTTTTGATAATTGCCTTAGGTCTTTGGGGAGATTTATTTTATTAAGTAAGCTATTACTCATAAAGCAAAGCTACAATAATTGACTTTGATATTTTAATGTAAAGTCTTTTTCATTTTTTACTTTTACAACCATGATAAACCCATTCGACGACACCTATTTCATGAAGAAAGCACTTCAGGAAGCTGAAGCGGCTTATGACAAAGGAGAAATCCCAGTTGGAGCAGTGGTGGTCATTAACGATAAAATAATTGCACGCTCGCATAATTTAACCGAATTACTTAATGACGTTACAGCACATGCAGAGATGCAAGCCATAACATCTGCTGCTAATTTTTTAGGCGGAAAATATCTTCAAAATTGTACTTTATATGTAACATTAGAGCCTTGTCAAATGTGCGCTGGTGCTTTGTACTGGAGTCAGATTACTAAAATTGTATATGCTGCTAGTGATAAGCAGCGTGGTTTTAAAACTATGGGAACAAAATTGCACCCCAAAACTAAAGTGGTTAGCGGCATTTTAGAAAACGAAGCTTCAGAATTAATGAAGCGTTTTTTTATTGAGAAACGTAATTTAAATTAAATGCAAAAAAAACGCCCAACCTTTCGGTTGAGCGTTGAAACTTTTAAGATATATACTTAAAGTACTTCCACATTTGCAGCGACCATACCTTTTCTTCCTTCTTCTTCTGTATATTCTACTTGATCTCCTTCGCGAAGCTCTACTCCGTTAAGGTTTGATACGTGTACGAAGATGTCTTTTCCTGTTTCTTCGTTTGTAATGAATCCAAATCCTTTTGAATCATTGAAAAATTTAACTGTTCCAGTCATTGTAATATTATATAAAAATTAAAGCGCAAAGATAGTATATATATTAATGCCAATGTTAATAAAACGTTTTATTTTAAAATATTGATATTTAATGAGTTAAATTTAGTCTTATAAATCGATTAAAAGCCTATTAACATTGAGGTTTTATTGATGCTTTAGAAAGTGCTCGTATTTACTTTTTTTTTTGATTTTCTCGCATTCTGTCTAAACTTTCTTTGGTAATCATATAGTCTTTAAGGTCTTTGTCTTTCCACCGATAATACGAAAACAGAGGAAAAACAATAACGAAAAGACCAATGACTCCAAAACCAATAAGCTTTTTTGAGTACGAAACTTCTAAAAAATATCCGCAGAAAATGCTCGATATAGAGGCTGTAAAAGCAATTAGGGTTATGACTTTTAGGATTTTCATTTAATTTTAAAACAACTAAAAATTTACGATGTAAAATTAATCAATTCCTTTCGGTAAGCTGTAAGTAATTTAGATTTTGAAATAAATCCATAATACTTTTCATCTTTAATTACCGGAAGGTTCCATGCGCCAGAATCTTGAAATTTTTTCATAACTTTTTGCATGCTATCTTTTTCATAAACAATAAATTCTGGAGGACGATGCATAAAAGTTTCGACAGTTGTAGATTCGTACAGTGACTGGTCAAACATAACGGTACGTATATCATCTAATAGGATAATACCCATAAAATTCTGTTCAGAATCCGTAACTGGGAAAAGATTTCGACTAGATTTTGCTACACCATTTTTTAGCATATCGCCTAGCGTCATTTCAGGATTAAGTATAACAAAATTTTGCTCAATTACTGTTTCTAACTTCATTAATGTCAATACACTTTTATCTTTGTCTTGTGTTAGTAAAGCTCCTTTTTCTAGGAGCTCTTTGGTATATATAGTATGGTCTAAGGTATTTTTATTAATGATAAAAGCCATAGACGCTGTAATCATTAAGGGTACAAAAAGTTGATAACCACCCGTGATTTCTGCAATTAAAAAGATTGCGGTTAGCGGTGCGTGCAAAACCCCTGCAATTAATCCAGCCATACCAATAAGTGTAAAATTAGCTTCAGACACAGAAAAACCCAATCCGCAGTTGTTGATTACTTTAGCGACTAAATTTCCTAGGGAACTTCCCATAACCAAAGTAGGGATGATGATTCCGCCAGTACCACCAGCCGCAAAAGTCGTCGTCATGGCAATGGCTTTAAACACTGTTATTCCGAAAAGAAGACCAATGACAACCCAAATATTATCACTATAATTATCAAAAAGGGATGAACCTATAGCCTTAACATCATTACCAAGCATTAAATCATTGATAAAACCAAAGCCTTCCCCGTAAAGCGGAGGAATAAAATAGAGCATCACACCAATGGCTAATCCACCTATAAGAAGTTTTTGTCGTGCAGATTTAAATCGGTTGAATAGAGACGTAATCCAAAAATAGGTTTTAGTAAAATAGATTGAAGCTACACCTGTGCTAATACCTAATAAAATATAAAACAAAGTGTCTTTAATCTGAAATTTTTCTGAAACTGTAAAATCAAAAAGTACACTATCACCCAAAAAGAAATAGGAGGTAATTACTGATGATACCGAAGCAATTAAAAGTGGTAATAAAGAAGCAAAGGTTAAGTCTAAACTAAAGACTTCAATAGCAAAAATTATGGCGGCAATTGGCGATTTAAATATTGAAGCAATGGCGCCTGCTGAAGCGCAACCAATTAACAAACTTCGTGTTTTTCTATCGATATGAAGTAATTGCCCTAAACTAGAACTTATTGCCGAAGCCGAAGCAATAGCTGGTCCAAGTAAACCAACAGAACCTCCAAAGCCAACTGTTAATGGGGCTGTGATTAAGGGTAAATAGATTTTCTGCCTATTGATTAATCCATCTTTTTTTGAAAGGGAAAAAAGTATCGATGGAATAGCATGTTCACTTGGTTTTTTCGAAACATATTTTACAAACAAATACACGAGCAAAAGACCAATAACTGGTAAAATAAAATAGATACTATTTTCTGAAAGTATGATACCTTTTTCAAAAATAGCTTCAATCGTGAATGTTATGTTTTTTATAGTTACAGCAACTAAACCAGAAAGTAAACCAATAACCAAAGCTAATACGAACACAAAATTCTTTTCAGAAATATGTTTGTATCTCCAAACGAGCAAACGTCTAAAAAAGTTGGTTTTAGTTGGCATGTTAATATTTAGAGCTTATTTATTTCTTTTTTCAAAACTTCTAAATCTTCAAGATAAATCTGGCTCATCGTTTCTACATATGGACGTTGATTGAAATAACCATTATTAAAATCTTCTATTGCATCTTCAATAAGTTGTTTAGCTTCATCCGGTCTTGAATCTTTAAGGATTAGTGCCTTGTAGTATTTAGCGTCTGCAGATTGATTGCGATTGTATTTTAAAACTTTGTCAAAATCAATTAGTGCTTGTTCGGGTTTTCCACTTTCGATTAAAACAATACCACGATACAAAAAGCCTGTGACTTCAACAATATCTTCGCCCCATTCTTTAGTTTCTGTGTCTATAAATTTATTAAAATAGACTAATGAGTTTTTGTAATCTTTTAATCCTAAATAAGCAATACCGCGCCAGTAATCTACACTATGACCTTGTGGTGCATCAATAAAATCTGGTGTTAACGTGTCGCTCGCATCAAAATCTGTAATGGCTTTTTTATAATCTCTGTAAAACCATAAATACAAATAACCTCGCCAAGGAATCCGTTGAACCGAATCCAACAAAACTGCTTTGTTATATTGCGGTTTCCATTTGTGTGGTAAGCCGCGTTTTAAGTAGGCTACAGATAATTCATAAACGGCTTGCTGATATGTAGGGTCTATTTCTGTAGCACGTTTAATACCATTAATACTCATCATAGACCCTTGCGGATAATGAATTGCTCTATTATAAGTTGCTTCAGCTTTTTCTCTATCTGTTTGGCAAGAAAAGCAACATACAAATAGTAGTGTACTAAGGAATAATTTCAGTGATTTCTCCATTTTCAATTCGATATGACACATACATATATGCGTCTCTGTTTTTTTCTCTAATAACTGTTGATTTCCAACTAGTAGCTTCAGAAGTTAGTTTAAATAATTGATTCTTTAAATCCGTATTGAAAGGTTTTGGGTTTAAATCCAAATCGTTACTTTGAATAATAAATCGTCCTGTTTCTCCTTCACAATTAATAATGAAACGAATGTTGAGGTATCCTGAATCTGAATAATTTCGATTTTCAAAAGAAGATATTATATATTTTCTAAAGTTATTTTTTCCGTTAGGATATGGTAATTCTTGTGTATTATAATATTGTGCGATATAGTCTTCGTTACAGATTTTAAAACCATCATTTAATAAAGCTTCATCTGGATTAATATAATGTGACGAATGTGTAAAAGGTTCATTTTCTGGGATGAGACTTGTATTGAACATGTAATATCCATAAGCTATAAAACAAAGAATCGCAAAAACAATAATGCCCAAGGCTAAACCGATGACTTTCAAGACTCTTTTTCTTTTCATGTGTTTATGTGTATTGTTTTTTTAACGATACATGCTGTTCGCTATTAATCATTCCTTTGGGTGATAATATGTTTAGCATACGCGTTTCATATTTTAAATCTAATAAAAAATCCTGCGCTTGGCAGGATTTTATAGTTAGGCTTTTAAATTCAATTTCAAACTCAATTCTTTAAGTTGTGCTGTATCAATTGGTGCAGGAGCGTCAATCATAACATCACGCCCAGAATTATTTTTCGGAAACGCAATAAAATCTCTGATGGTTTCTTGACCACCTAAAATAGCGACCAATCTATCTAGGCCAAAGGCGATTCCTCCGTGTGGTGGCGCACCATATTCAAAAGCATCCATTAAAAATCCAAATTGTGCTCTTGCTTCTTCCTGAGAAAAGCCTAAATGTTTCAACATAATGGCTTGTGTTTCTTTATCGTGAATACGAATTGAACCACCACCAATTTCATTTCCATTTAGAACCAAATCGTAAGCATTGGCTTTTACCTCGCCTGGTTTTGTGTCTAATAACTCTAACTGACCAGGTTTTGGTGATGTAAATGGATGATGCATAGCGTGATAACGCTCTGTATCTTCATCCCACTCTAATAACGGAAAGTCCATAACCCAAAGTGGAGCAAATTCGTCTGGCTTACGTAAGCCTAAACGCTCTGCCAATTCCATACGTAAAGCGCTTAGTTGTGCTCTTACTTTATTAGTCTCGCCAGATAACACACAGATTAAATCGCCAGCTTTGGCACCAGTCACTTCAGCCCATTTGGCTAAATCCTCTTGGTCATAAAATTTATCCACTGAAGATTTAAAAGTGCCATCATCATTGACACGACAATACACCATACCAAGCGCACCAACTTGAGGACGCTTAACCCAGTTAATGAGTTTATCTATTTCTTTTCTGGTATAACTATTTCCGCCAGGAACAGCTATACCAACGACCAATTCAGCAGTATTAAAGACCTTAAATTCTTTATGTTGTGCAACCGCATTTAGCTCTCCAAACTCCATTCCAAAACGAATGTCTGGTTTATCGTTTCCGTATAAACGCATTGCATCATCATACAGTATTCTTGGAAATTTATCAACCTCGACACCATTAATTTCTTTTAGTAAATGACGCGTTAAACCTTCAAAGGTATTTAAAATGTCTTCCTGCTCTACAAATGCCATTTCACAGTCAATTTGTGTAAATTCTGGTTGTCTATCGGCACGTAAATCTTCATCACGAAAACACTTTACAATCTGAAAGTATTTATCCATGCCGCCAACCATAAGTAATTGCTTAAAGGTTTGAGGCGATTGCGGTAATGCATAAAATTGCCCTTCGTTCATACGAGAAGGCACCACAAAATCACGAGCACCTTCTGGAGTCGATTTTATTAAATAGGGTGTTTCTACCTCTATAAAATCTTCGTTAGATAGATAATTTCTAACGGCTTGCGCGACTTTATGTCTAAAGATTAAGCTGTCTTTTACTGGATTACGACGAATATCGAGATAACGGTACTTCATACGTAAATCATCGCCACCATCTGTTGTATCTTCAATAGTAAAAGGTGGCGTAATAGAGTCATTTAAAACGGTTAATTCTGAAACTAATACTTCAATAGCACCAGTTGGAATATTTGGGTTTTTAGAGGCACGTTCTTGTACTTTACCTTTAACTTGAATTACAAACTCGCGACCTAATTTTTGTGCTTTTTCTAAAACGTCTTTTGCGGTTTGCTCTGCATCAAAATATAATTGTGTAATGCCATAACGGTCACGTAAATCTACGTAAACCATAAACCCTTTATCTCTAACGCCTTGAACCCAGCCACTTAAGGCAACTTCTGTATTGCTATGCGAAGCTCTAAGCTCGCCGCATGTATGACTTCTGTACATATTGAAATATTAAGGGTGCAAATTTAATATTAATATATATAAAATCGTACTTATTAATGTCATAGCGAATAGTAAAAGATGCTTTTGTTGTAATTTCTTAAAATTTCTTAAAATATTTAGAATATTTTTTTAATTTCACAGTTATAATCAACTAAATATAAAGAAATGAGTAAAAAACTATTTTTTAAGTGGCTTTTGTTTTCATTTGTGTTTCTGCCAGCTGTTTTATTTGGACAAGCGGTGAAAGGAACAGTATCAGATGAAGCTACGGGCTTACCTGTTTCTGGGGCTACCGTATTAGTCAAAGGAACAACAAATGGGCAAAGTACCGATTTTGATGGGAAGTATTCCATCAATATTTCTGAATTCCCTGCCGTATTAGTGTTCTCCTATTTAGGTTACGAAACAAAGGAAGTAACTGTAAATTCTGCATCTACAGTAAATGTACAACTCGTAGAATCACAAGAGGCTTTAGATGAAATTGTGATTTCCGGATTAGGAACTTCTGTTAAGAGGGCGAATTCGGCGAATGCTATTGCAGTTGTCAAAGCAGAAGAGTTAGTTGGAAAAACTGCCCAACCAACATTAGACGGTGCACTTTATGGTAAAATTCCAGGAGCTAATTTAACAGCCTCATCTGGAGCACCAGGCGGCGGTTTTGCTCTTAGACTAAGGGGTATTACCTCTATTAATGGTAATAACCAACCGCTTTTTATTATTGATGGAGTTTATGTTAATAATGCAGAAATACCATCTGGACTTCGTTTTGCTTCAGGTGCCAATGCTGGTAACGAAGAAAATTCTGGAAATCGTTTAGCAGATTTAGATCCAAATGATATAGAGCGTGTTGAGGTACTAAAGGGTGCGGCTGCCTCAGTAATTTATGGACAGCGAGCAAGTGCCGGGGTTGTAGTGATTACGACTAAGCGTGGTAAATCTGGAAAAGCAAAAGTATCGTTCAGCCAAGATGTTGGTTTTAATACCATTATTAATAAATTAGGGATGCGCCCTTGGAATGCACAAAATGTAGAAGCGCAATTTGGTGCTGCTGAAGTCCCATTATTTAACCAAGCCATTGCTAATGGCGGACTTATTGATTATGAAGATGAGATTTATGGTGAAGAAGGCTTTATTACTGAAACGAAAGTAAATGTAAGTGGAGGAAATGAAAATACCAAGTATTATGTAGGTGCCTCTTACAGAGATGAAGAAGGTATTATTAAAAATACAGGATTCGATCGTTTTTCATTAAGAGCAAATGTAGACTTTAAAATTTCTGATGTTTTTGATGCTTCAGTGTCTTCAAATTATGTGAGATCAAACTCTAGCAGAAGTTTTACGGGAAATGAAAATGAAGGTGGTTTGAGTTATGGTTATACGCTAGCTTTTACAAGACCATGGATAAATTTATTTCCAGATGAAAATGGAAATTATCCAGACAATCCTAACTATTCAGGGAACCCAATTTTAGTAAGAGATTTAGCTGAGAATCTAGACCGAAATAACAGATTTATTCAAAGTGTTAAATTAACAGCTAATATTTTAGATACAGAAAAGGATAGATTAAAGGTTACATTCAGTGGAGGGTTGGATTACCTAGGTAATGACACTTTTGTTTATGTGCCTGAGATTCATCAAGCACAACGCGGTAATCAAAATGGTTTCATTGGTGTTGGAAAAAATAATTTCACCTTTTTTAATCATCAAATCGTAGCTGTTTGGAATCATGATGCTATGAATGGAGATTTAGCCTTTACAACACAAGGTGGTTTAATATATATAGAAAACCAAAGTGATTTTGTATTAACACAAGCTACACAATTAATTCCAGGTCAAACAACATTAGGACAAGGAGCAGCACAGCAGATTAGCAGGGCAAACGCATCATAATTTGAGTATTTTTAGCATATATTGATTATTGATAGCCGCTTTTAGTCTTCTGCTTTTAATACCCACTTTAGCTTTGATATCTTTTTTAAGAAGATTTAAAGCGAT
>NZ_JABDQL010000108.1 GCF_013042245.1 Winogradskyella sp.
CTTTGGAACGACTAATAATCGTACTTACATGTTTTGATTTTTTTTCATCATGATAAAATTTTAATGATTAACTTTACAAGGATACTAATCTTTGGTGAGAAAAGCTACCGAAGGTTTAGTTCAACAACGTGTATAAAACATATCTAATATAGGCTTTCCGAGAGGTTTTTGTATATTTACAAAGTACGCCAATTTTTTTATTTGGTTATATTTAGAAAAGAAAATTAAACATAAAAATAAAAAATTCGGCTCGTGCAAAATCCGAAAAGTTAGTGTTTATTCATACGCTACGTTTCATACACAAGACCGTTGGGCGTCATTAGAGAAAACCCGAACAAACATTGAACAGAATTGAATAAATAAATGAAAGCAAACGAAACGAAAGTAGAAGACTTTTTATCTTCAAATAAAACACAATTTGTAATTCCAGTTTATCAAAGAAATTATGATTGGTCAACAAGTCAATGCAAACAACTTTTAGACGATATTTTAGAAGTCGGTACAAGTAATAAAATGAATGCTCATTTCATAGGAAGTGTTGTTTATGTTCACGATGACGTTTACACTTCTTCACGAATAAAAGAATTGACCGTAATTGACGGACAACAGCGCTTGACTACATTGACTTTAATTTACTTGACTCTTTATCGTTTGGCAATTGAAATCGGAGACAAAGCACTTGAAGCCGAAATTTCTGAAACCTATCTAACTAATAAGTTTGCACCCGAAGAAGAAAAACTAAAACTTCGACCGACCGAAAATAATGACAAAGCAATAAAATACCTTTTGAGAAGCGACAAAGATGAAGAGTTTAGCGACTTTTCAAAAGTGATTGACAATTTCAATTACTTCAAAAGTCGCATAACTGAAGAAAATTTAGAGTTCGTTCTCAAAGGACTTGCAAAACTAATGTTTGTAGAAATCTCACTTGACAGAGAAAAAGACGACCCACAAAGAATTTTTGAGAGTTTAAATTCGACAGGTCTTGAATTATCGCAAGCTGACTTAATTAGAAATTACATTTTAATGGGTCTTAATCGTAGAGACCAAAACAAAATTTACAACAACTATTGGGAAATCATAGAGAAACTTGCAAAAGATGAAACACTTAATACAAGTAAAGTTTCCGATTTTATTAGAGATTATTTGACTTTAGTAAACAACAAAATACCAAATAAAAGCAAGGTTTATTTAGAGTTTAAAACGAAATTTCCAACAAGTGATTTAAAAGAATTAGAAAACAATCTTTCGCCAATAAAATCTCTTGTTAAGTTTTACAATAAACTTCTCAACCCAAAAAACGAATCTGACAAAGACATAAGATTACAACTTGAATACATAAATCGACTTGAAGTAAATGTGGCTTATCCGTTTTTGATGAAAGTTTATGAGGATTATTCAGAAAACGTAATTGACAAAGTAACTTTCATAAAAGTTTTGGATTTTATTCAATCTTTTGCTTGGAGACGATTTGTTGTTGGCTTGCCGACAAATGCACTCAACAAGATATTTATGACACTTTATGAAAAGGTGGATAAAGATGATTATTTATTGTCGTTACAAAAGTGGTTACTTAAAAGACCAGGTTCGCAACGTTTCCCTAAAAACAAAGAAGTTATTGAAAGTCTTAAATTAAAAGATGTTTACAATATCAAATCCAAAAACAGAACTTATTTACTTGAGCGACTTGAAAATTTTGAAAACAACGAGCCTGTAATAATCGAAGGTAACACAGACATAACTATTGAACACATTTTCCCCCAAAATCCTGACCCAAAATGGAAAGTTGATTTAGGAGCAGATGAATACAACTTGATTAAAGAAACCTACCTAAACACAATTGGCAACTTGACTTTATCGGGTAATAACGGAAAACTTGGAAACAAACCTTTTTCCTTTAAAAGAGATTTGGAAAATGCAGGTTATAAAGACAGTCGTTTATGGCTCAATAAATATTTGTCAATTGCAGACAAATGGGATAAAGCAGAAATCGAAAGACGTTTTGACCTTCTCGCTGAACGATTTTTGAAAATTTGGCAAATGCCACAAATCAAATTAGAAGAAAGAGATGAAAACAACGAAGTGAACATTTTTGAAGCAGAAGACCCAAAACATAAAAAATTAGAGTACGCAATTTTCTTCGACCAAAAAATAGAAGTTAATCAAGTTGCCAAATTGTATGTAGAAGTATTTAAACAACTTTTTGACTTACAGCCAGAGACTTTTTTTACAACAGACTTGGCGGAGAAAATAACATTAACCAAAAATCCAAAAGAAGGAAACCCGAGACAAGCAGTTCCAATAAACGACACTTATTTCATTGAAGGAAACATAGACAATATTGGAAAATTTGAGAAGATAAAACACGCATTGACAATCTTTGATTCAGAAGACGAACTGACAATAAAGTATGCGGAGAAAGAATAACGAACGCCCAACAATGGCTATACGTAATGCGGGCTAAAGTGCTAATATAAAAGTAATTACATTAAATAAACTAAGTGCTAAATCGAAAGGTAAGTGCCTTGAAATCCCGCACTACGCATAGCCGAGACCGTTGTGCCACATTTGACAAAACCATATGAAAGTAAAAATCAAAGGAACTGACAAAATAAAGACAATTAACCCAAATGAATGGGCTGTTATTGAGAAAAACGGAAATGCTTCCGAGTATGATATTGTTGAAAGGAATACTGTTTGGGCTGCACCAATTGATAAAAAAGGTGGAATAGTGGAAACTAATATTCGTGAATTTGAATTAGACCATTGGCAAAGACTTGTTGATTTAGGTTCAAGAAACAATTGGAAACGAGTTGAACACGAAGGAAACGAACCTATAAAGTTAAGTGTAAAAAACACCGAAAATGAAATGTCGGAAACAACATCTGACATAATTGAATTAAGCCAATTACAAGTTGAATTAACACAAGCCCAAATAGACGAAAGCAAAGCACAAAAGAAATTTATAGAATTACAAACTTCTGACTTGAAAAGGAAATATATATACTTCATAGTCGGAATTATATTAGGGAATTTAGGTACAGTACTATTATGGATTCAATGGCTATCCCGAGAAGAAGTATCTTCCAATATTCCTTAACGAATAAAAAAACGTGGCACAACAAAGAACTGAGCTAAAAACCAAATAAACTTTAAATTAATTTTAGGCAATATGTTTCTTGGCATTGTTGAAATAGAATAACGCTCCTACGTCGCGTTATTTCCAGTTCAA
>NZ_JABDQL010000020.1 GCF_013042245.1 Winogradskyella sp.
ACGATGGCGATATGGATTTGTTCGTTGGTGGACGTTTAGTTTCCGGTAAATATCCCGAGACACCAAAATCCTATATATTAGAAAATAGAAATAGGAATTTCATTGATGTGACATCAAACCATGCGGACGAATTTAATAATCTTCGTTTAGTTAATGATGCGGTATTTTCAGATTATGATAATGATGGTGATAAGGACTTAATTGTAGTTGGAGAATGGATGCCAGTTACCTTTATTAACAATAATGACGGTGTTTTTACTAAAGTTGAAATTGAAACAGACGCAAAATCAGGATGGTTTCAAACTATTAAAGCCATAGACTATGATAATGATGGTGACGACGATTATTTTGTTGGGAACTATGGTGAGAATAATAAATTTCATCCTACCCAAGAAAAACCTATACACATCTATGCTAACTATTTTGATGATAATGATAGCTACGATATAGCATTAAGTAAAGAGTACAATGGCGATTTATTTCCTATAAGAGGGAAGGAATGTTCATCTCAACAAACACCATTTCTAAATGAGAAAATTGGAACTTATAGTGAATTTGCTAATTCTAATCTTATAGATGTATATGGCCAAGACAATATAGAAACAGCCTTACATCTTGAAGCCTCTACGTTCAGTTCTTATTTCATTGAAAACAAAGGTGAGGGTAATTTTGAATTTGTACCACTACCAATTGAAGCACAATTTGGACCTACTTTAGATTTTGAATTTGTGGATTTAAATAACGATGATAATCCTGAAGTTATAGGCATCGGTGGTATATATGATGCCGAGGTTGAAACTATTCGTTACGATGCTTCTAAAGGCTATGCTTTAACACAAAACCAGAGTAAGCTAACTACGTTTAAAGACTTATTAAATATTACTGATAAGGAAGCTAAAGCCATAGAATCTATAATCATAAATGGGAAGCACCATTTACTAATATTGAATGCAAATAATGCATTAAGCATATTGCATATAAAATAAAAAACGCCAAACATTACGTTTGGCGTTTTAAAAAAGTATTATTAATAATATTAATCTGCTAAAACAATTAGCTTATTATCTTTCATTTCAATAGTGCCAGAGTTAATGGACAACCATACACCTCTGTCAGATTTAGTAAACTTATCTTCAACTTCTTCTTCTAATTGAATGTTATTACCAGCCACTTTAACATGTCCTTCTTTTAGAATAGATACGATAGGTGCGTGATCTTTCAACATCTCAAATTCACCAGTAACACCAGGAACAGTAACTGAATCTACTTCTCCACTAAAAAGTGTTGCTTCAGGTGATACAATTTCTAAATACATAATTCTGAGATTTTATATTAAGCTTCAGCAAGCATTTTCTCACCAGCTTCAATAGCTTCTTCAATAGAACCCTTAAGGTTAAACGCTGCTTCTGGCAAGTGATCTAATTCACCATCCATAATCATGTTAAACCCTTTAATAGTTTCTTTAATGTCTACTAATACACCTGGTATACCTGTAAATTGCTCTGCTACGTGGAATGGCTGAGATAAGAAACGTTGAACACGTCTTGCTCTACCTACAGCTAATTTATCTTCTTCAGATAATTCTTCCATACCAAGGATAGCAATAATATCTTGTAGTTCTTTATAGCGCTGCAATAACTCTTTTACTCTCTGTGCACAATTATAGTGATCATCACCTAAAATATCAGCAGTTAAAATTCTTGATGTAGAATCTAATGGATCTACCGCAGGATAGATACCAAGCTCAGCAATTTTACGAGATAATACCGTTGTTGCATCTAAGTGAGCAAACGTTGTTGCTGGTGCAGGATCCGTTAAATCATCTGCAGGTACGTAAACCGCTTGTACAGATGTAATAGAACCTTTTTTAGTTGAAGTAATACGTTCTTGCATAGCACCCATCTCTGTTGCTAATGTAGGTTGGTAACCTACCGCAGATGGCATACGACCTAATAATGCAGATACCTCAGAACCAGCTTGTGTAAAACGGAAGATATTATCTACGAAGAAAAGTACATCTTTTCCTTGTCCATCTCCAGCACCGTCACGGAAATATTCTGCTATAGTTAATCCCGAAAGTGCTACACGAGCACGAGCTCCAGGAGGCTCATTCATTTGTCCAAATACGAAAGTTGCTTTAGAATCTTTCATGGCAGTTTTATCTACTTTTTGAAGATCCCATCCGCCTTCTTCCATAGAATGCATAAAGTCATCTCCGTATTTAATAATACCAGACTCTAACATTTCACGAAGTAAATCGTTTCCTTCACGTGTTCTTTCACCTACTCCTGCGAATACAGAAAGACCACCGTGTCCTTTTGCAATATTGTTAATTAATTCCTGAATTAAAACAGTTTTACCTACACCGGCACCACCAAATAATCCAATTTTACCACCTTTTGCATAAGGCTCAATAAGGTCAATTACTTTAATACCTGTAAATAGTACTTCTGTAGACGTTGACAAATCTTCAAATTTAGGAGCGCTTCTGTGAATAGGTAGACCAGAATCACCAGACTTAGGTAAATCACCTAAACCATCAATAGCATCACCAATGACATTGAATAAACGTCCGTAAACATCTCCACCTATAGGCATTTGTATTGGTGCACCAGTAGCATTAACTTCTGTACCTCTACTTAAACCATCTGACGAATCCATCGCGATAGTACGTACCGTATCTTCACCGATGTGAGACTGTACTTCTAACACTAAAGTTGAACTATCTGGTTTGTTAATTTCTAACGAATCATAAATCTTTGGAAGCTCTGCGCCAGCTCCGAATTCTACATCGATAACTGGACCTACAATCTGTGCAACTTTACCTGTAACTTTTGACATTACTTATATGTTTTTGTTTTGCAATAGTTTAAAAATGAAAAACTAGTCGATTTTTACGTAATTACATCTTAGTTTTTCGCGCTGCAAAGATAGCCTTTATATTTAAAAAATAAAGATTTTTTTACGAAGGTTTTTTGATAATAAAAATGCACTCAATTTGAGTGCATTTTTATTTTATATTTAGAATTGATTTTACTGTAATGCAGGTGAATAATTTGTTGGAAAATCACCAGCTTTTGCAACATTACCTGATGCTACAAAATTAGAACCAAAATTTGCATCTGCAGCTTCTAAGAATTTATTAGCCATTAGTGCATAGCCTCTTCCAGTGAGATGAATACCATCCAAGCTTACTAAGCCACCAAACACTAAATCTGTATTTAATGTGTAATCATCAAACTGAATCCCAGTCATAGCAGCTTGTGCTAAAACAGCATTTAAATCTACTAAACCAACATCAGGATTAGAGTCTGCTATACTAGCAATTGTTGCGTTATAAGCAATTGTTGCGTTTCTGATAGCTTCTTGCTCACTAGGAATTAAAACCCATTGATCTGCCAGTGGTATAGCAACACCATTTACAGTCAAAGGATTGCCAGAAATTGCTTCTGTGCCAATAAAGCTTGAAGCTGGTAATACAAATAAATCACCTGCTGTTGCTTGTCTGATATTTGGAAGTGTTGTAAACGTTCCAGGACCAGTAGGAAGCGTAATAGTAGTTAAAGTTTCATCTTCAACTACTACAGCATTACTTTCCGAAGCTTCAAAATTTATTGTTCTTTGTGATAACTCGTCTGCAGAAATGATACTGTTTGCAGCCGCAGCTTCTAGTCCCCCATTGTATTGAGCATATGCTTGATTAACAGCTGTAGCAGTAGCCGCATCTAGAGGGATTGGGTTAAAAGGTACTGTTGTAAAATGAGGTAAATCCGTAATAAAAGGAACATTAGTAACAAGACCCTTAGCTCCATTAGCAGTTAGTGCAGCGATAGAACTACTTAATGCCCCAGCGAAAACTTGTGGGTCCGTAATATCATTACCACCATAAGTCGCAGGGTTTGTGTTGCCAGTTTGATCAACTCCGGTACCTCCAGAAGTTGCATATCCTAAAACATCATTACCTCCCATTTCAGATAAAGTGAAAAATGAAGGATTCTGATTAACAGCATCACCAACTACAGTTGAAGTAGCGCTTGATGCTATTCTAGTATAGTAAGGGTTAAATGCACCGTATCCAGGAGTAACCACGTGGAAACTTTTTGCACCAGGAATACCAAAATTATTAAAATCACTACCGATACTTGTTGTTGTTGTGGTTATAGGGGGTACTGGTGCGCCTTGACCAGCTAAGAACAAATTTAATGATACAGGTCCAGCACCACCAAAAACTAATCTGTAACCTGATGCCCCTAAAGGTGTTAAAATACCACCAGTATTATCGTTCATTAAAGGCTGTGCAAATTCGCTTCCACCAATATTAGAAAATTGTTTGGATAATGTATTTGGAAAAGAATCTTCTTGTCCTGCAATGAATAGACCACCATCAGTAAAACCAGCAGTAAATGATGCTCCTACAGATACAAAAGTAGAGAAATCAGCTTCACCACTTGTTAGAGCAGGTAATTCTTCTTCTCCTTGATTAACTCTATTCCTTAAATCTTCTAGAGTGTCATTCTCACAGGCCATAAAACCAATTGCGAGAAGTGATAATGCTATATGTTTTATATTTTTCATAATTGTATTTACAGTTATTATAGGTTATTAATAGTCCAAGAAATGTAGTACTGAGAACCTATAAATCCAGTTCCGAATGCTGTAAAGTATTCGTCTTGTAATAGGTTGGTAGCACCTAACTTAAATGTAGACTTAAGACTAGGGATTCTGTAATTCACTTGAGCATCTAATACATTAAATGCAGGGATTTCACCATCTCCAAATGAAGCTTCCCAGAAGTAATTATCACTCCATCTCCATGCTATATTGAAGCCCAAGTTCTTGATAACTTCAGTTTTTCCAAAACTCACTTTCACTTTGTGCTCTGGTGTATTAAATAAAGTTCTGAAATCTGGATTAGCATTTACATCAAAATCTAAATAAGCATAAGTATAATTAGCACTTAAATCAAATCCGTCAAACACTTTAGTCGAAACTTGTATTGCAGCACCATAAGAGTTTATATCTGCATCAGAGTTTGTATATGTTTGGTAAGCTTGGAAATCTCCATTTGCAATTGCCGCAACTGCTAAAGGAGTTGATGTTCCAGGTACATTTTGTGTTAATTGAACATCACCATAGAAAGGCGCAATAACAGTTTCGTTAGCTAAGAAATCTTTATATGCATTATAATAAGCGGATGCATCAATTATAAAACCTTCTACTTTACCACGGTATCCTACTTCGAAAGAAGTGACTTGCTCAGGCTGTGCTAAATTAGAATTTGCTATCTCTAAATCTGCAGGGTTTCCTGATTGAGCAAAACCATCACTTACAGAGCTAGCAAAGAAAGAATTGCTGTAAGCTCCAGTTGCATTTAAATTAACGGATTGTGCCCCTAATATAGACGCGCCAAACGCACTTAAACTATTGTCAGCAACATTATAATTTCTAATATCTCTAGCAGGGTTATCAGCTGCACCACCAACTAAAATTGCACGTCCAACATCTAAACCAATATATAAGTCTTGTGTTGTTGGATTTCTAAACCCTGTTTGAAAAGAAGCTCTAAAATTGTGATTCTCATTTACAGTAAAACCTGCTGAAAGACGAGGTGAGAAAAAGCCGTCAAATAATTCAGACTTATCGTATCTCAATGATCCTGTTAATTTCATTTCTACATTATCAGAAAGCTCTAGAGATTTTTGAATTTGTGTATAAACACCAACTTCAGAATAATTAATTGGGCCATCTATATCGGTATAAATTGTCCCGAATGAGTTTAGACTATAGGTCCTAAAAGACCCACCGACCTGAACTTCTGCAACATCCCAAAGGTGGCTAAAGTTATAGTTGGCATCAGCATGATAAATCTTAGAGTTATCTTGAAAGCGTGAACCTGTTGTTAAATCAGGATCGTTGATTATGCTATTAAAGGTATTTTGGAATTCTGGTGTACCCGGTAATAATCTACCAGTATCAGCTGTTTGTCTTGCTAGTGCATGTGCCTGAGTATCTGTGGCACCACCTAATGTTGATTGAACATAAGCACCAACATATTCACCGAACCAAGTCTGGTCGTCTTTCCAAGCACGGTTGATATTAATTCCAGTAAATACCATGTCATACGAATCTCCTGCTTTATCTTCAGTTATGTAACCTCTCAAGAAAAAGTTATCATTTCTAATTTCTAATTTGTGCTGTTGAAGAAAGAAATTTCGAATATTGTATCTGTTTGCTCCTTGGTATATAGTACTACCAGAACCTATTTTACCAACGTATTGTATTTCAAAATCATTTTCCCAAGGGCGGAAATATAAACCCCAGTCTGCTTTGATGCTTTCAGCATTGTAGTTGGTTAAGTCTCGTTCATTATAACCCGTTCTACTAACATTAACTGAAGGCACTAATGCTTCAGCTCCGTTAGGTAATATGCCCAAACCGACAAGTGCTTCTGCTACTCCGTTTATGTTTGTGCTTACTTCATCACCGTAAACGTTTATTCCATCATAATCAATGTCTGCGCGTGTTAAGCCACGGTTTAGTTTATCTTCTTCATTAGTTGCAAACCAATCTGTTCCTTTTAAGTATCCAAAATTAACTTTAGCAGCAAACTTATCACTAAACTTATATGCCATGCGGATTCCTAAATCTGTATAATCATTGTCACCAGCGGCTTCTTGAGATGTTATACCTCTTTTAATGTAGCCGCTAATACCTTGGTTGTCAAATGGACTTTTACTTCTCATGAAGAGTATACCGTTGAAGGCATTTGCGCCATAAAGAGCCGATGCTGCACCCGGTAAGAGCTCAACACTATTTACATCGGTTTCTGTCATACCCAATAAGTTACCTAATGGAAAGTTTAGTGCAGGAGCGGAGTTATCCATACCATCGACTAACTGCATAAAACGTGTGTTTGCAAAACTTGCAAAACCTCTAGTGTTAATGGATTTAAAGGTTAAACTATTAGTGTTTATATCTACACCTTTTAGATTTTCTAAGCCATCGTAAAAGTCTACTGAAGGCGTATTTTTAATTTCTTTTAGTCCAAAACGCTCAACGGTTACTGGAGATTCAAAAATACGTTCAGGTGTTCTTGAAGCAGAAATAACAATCTCATCAAGTTCATTACCCTCGACCATTTTTACATCAATAGTTTGATTGTTAGAAGTGACTTCTATAGTCTGAGTTTCAAAACCTGTGTAAGTTATTACAAGTTTAAAAGGGGGAGCTTGATCTGATGTTAATATATAATTACCATCAAAATCTGAACTTGTTCCAGTTGTTGTCCCTTCTATTATAATATTAGCACCAGGTAGGGGTTGCCCTGTGTTATCTGTAATAGTTCCTTTTACTGTGGTTTGCCCAAAGGAAATCACTGATAAAAGCATTACAAAAAGCTTAAAGGTTCTCATCATGTTATAGAATTAGTTAATTTATAAGTTGCCAATTTAAATTAAATATATGAAAACTTGATAACAAAATCTTATAAAATTATACGCGAATAGCATTTTTTGATAGTAATTAACTTACGAAAACAACAAATCCATAAAAAAGCTCTGTTTTTTTATGGATTTGTTAATATGTGATTTGATATACTTTTACTCTACAGTAACCGACTTTGCTAAATTTCTAGGTTGGTCTACGTTTTTCTCTAGCATAACAGCAATGTGGTAGGATAGAAGTTGTAATGGTATTGTAGTTAGTAAAGGGCTTAGAGATTCTAAAGTTTCTGGAACTTCAATTGTATGGTCTGCTAATTTTTTAACGTCTACATCTCCTTCAGTAACTATAGCTATAATTTTACCTTTTCTAGATTTGATTTCCTGAATATTGCTAACTACTTTTTCATAGTGTCCTTTTTTGGTCGCAATAACAAAAACCGGCATTTGCTCGTCAATTAAAGCTATTGGTCCATGTTTCATTTCAGCTGCAGGATAACCTTCTGCATGAATGTAGGAAATCTCTTTTAGTTTAAGAGCACCTTCAAGTGCTACTGGAAAATTATATCCTCTTCCTAAATAAAGACAGTTTTGCGCGTCTTTGTATGTTTTAGCTACGGTTTTGATATGTTCATCAGACTGCAATGCTTTTGCAACTTTATCAGGAATTAATTCTAATTGCTCTAAGTGAAAATGGAAATCTGATTTAGAAATAGCACCTTTTTCTTTTGCTAATTTTAAAGCTATTAAAGTTAGAACTGTTATTTGAGTTGTGAATGCTTTTGTTGAAGCAACTCCAATTTCTGGACCTGCATGCGTGTATGCGCCAGCGTCCGTTTCACGAGCGATACTAGAACCAACAACATTGCAAACCCCAAATACGAAGGCTCCATGTTTTTTTGCTAATTTTATGGCTGCAAGTGTATCTGCAGTTTCACCAGATTGAGAAATTGCAATGACAACATCTTTGTCAGTTATTACGGGGTTTCTATACCTAAATTCCGAAGCATATTCAACTTCGACAGGGATTCTTGCTAAATCCTCAAAAATATATTCTGCAACTAACCCTGCATGCCATGATGTACCACAAGCTACTATTATTATTCTGTTGGCATTTAGAAATTTCTCTTTATGGTTTTCTACACCAGACATTCTAATAATGCCTTCTTTGGCTAAAAGGCGTCCACGATATGTGTCTCTAATGGCATGTGGTTGTTCGTAGATTTCTTTTAGCATAAAGTGTTCAAAACCTCCTTTTTCAATTTGTTCTAAATTGAATTTTAGTTCTTGCATCAAAGGATTGACTAAAGAGTCATCTTTAATTTTATGAATTTTTATCTTTTTCCTAAGACGAACGACGGCCATTTCTTCATCTTCGAGGTAAATTGCATTTTTTGTAAATTCTATAAAAGGAGAAGCATCACTGGCTATGAAAAATTCTTCATCACCAACACCGATAGCTAAAGGGCTACCAAGTTTAGCAACTACAATTTCATTAGGCTTATTTTTATCAAATACAGCGATGGCGTATGCGCCAACAACTTCGTTTAGGGCAATCTGTACTGCCTTACCAAGTTTTACATCTTGTTTTTTCTTTACTTCTTCTATGAGATTTATTAAAACTTCAGTATCTGTATCTGATTTAAAAGTATAGCCTCTTTTCTTTAATTCAGTTTTAATTGCTTCATAATTTTCGATGATTCCATTATGAATAATCACTAAATCTCCAGAATTAGAATAATGTGGGTGAGAGTTGACATCATTTGGAACTCCATGAGTTGCCCAACGTGTATGTCCAATTCCCAAATTTCCGGCTGTAGGAATTTCGTTTTCAAGTCTTTCTTTTAAATCAGCAACTTTACCTTTCGTTTTTGAAAGCTTAATGTTTTTGCCGTCATAAAGTGCTATTCCTGCACTATCATAACCCCTATATTCTAACCTTTGTAAGCCTTTGAGTATAATTGGGTAAGCTTCTCTGTGGCCTATGTATCCTACAATTCCGCACATATATATCAGTTATTAGTTGTTTGGGCAATTACTATCTGTTTCTAAACAGGTATATGTAATTTGAAGATAAATACGACTACTTGTGTCCTCACTATTACCTCCATGTAAAACAGTACCTCTCGGGGTTATAATACTACTTACTGGGATAAGCTTGTCTTGGTTATCAATTGTTTGCGTTTTATATTGAGACACCAAACCTTCTAAGTTTACGTTACCAGATACAGCTAAACCCAATTCAACATTTTCGGCATTATTAAATAAAAGATTATTAATGTGAGATGTAATTGTCATTTTATATTTAACTCCGTTATTGGTTATTTCATCTCTTTCTAAAATACCCAGATGGTTTGGTATTGATATTTGGGGAAGAGAATTATTTTGAGTATCTTCAAAATAATCTGCTAAAGGAATATTGTCGCTCTTATTATAAAGATATAGTCTATCTGGTTCTTGTGACTCTCCAGGGTTTAATCCTAGAAATAAATCTTGATCTACATAAAAAATTAAATTCGCTTCATTAATCAATCTCTTTGATTCTATAAATTCATCGTTTTCGTATCTAGCAAAACTATTTTTGAAGTCTTCAAAATTTAGAATCGTACCATTCTCTTCTACAGAATTAAATAATAATTTTATTCCGGCAACTGAGCCTTCACCTCCTTTGAGAGAAATACGTTCATCTCCATTGACTGAATCCCCTTGTTCAATGGAAAATTCATTCTCAAGAAAATTAACTCTTGTTGGACCAAATCCTAAAGTGAAAGTTGTTTGTACTCTATCTAATCCTGCGGTAAAAGGGTCCCTAGAATAATACATTGTTACGTTAGCTTCAGATTGAGAAATATCAAGTAGCATCATTGAACTATCTCCTATGTCATCTTCTGCTTCAAAATAAAGCCCTTTAAAATAATTTCTAAAATTATCAGCATTACTTAAACCTACTCCACCCTCTTCATTGAGGATTTTATTTTCCCAGAACTCATTATCCAATACTATTCTAATACTAGGAGCCAGAGTTTGGATTATTTCTCCTTCATTATCAAGTAAGTTAATTGCTTCATTACTTATAGAAAGCTCGTTCTCCACATGTATTAATTCTCCTTTTAAAACGGATTCGCTAATAACTTCTGAACTTGAGGCAGATTTATTTGAGAAATAATTTTGAAGTTCATCAAAATCGCCATTTGGATCAAAATCTCTAAGGAAATAGTTGCTTTCATATATTCTTAATCTAATACTTGGATAATCGTTATTTTCTTTTCTTGGTAAAATAGAATCTAAATCGTAAAGTACTTCACCTGCTGTAGAAACACCTGGAGTAGAGTTGAAGAAAGGTATTGTCAGAACCACAGAATCCAACTCTGGGTTGCCTCCGAAACTAGGGTCAGGTTCTGGTAAATTGAGTTGAGTTAGAAAATAGCCATTTGTTCTCCCGTAAAAGGGGTCTATGTAAATCCCTAACGTTGCTAATCCAAGAGCATTAGTTTGAACAGGACCGAGTTTGTCGGTATAGCTTAAAACTTCAAATTTTTCGGAAACCACATTAAAATTAGTAGCAGTTTCTTCATTAATAATATCTGAATCTATGGTTGTAAACTCCTCCTCACAAGCAACAAAAGCAAGAGTAATCAATGTAAGTATAGCCAGATTTCTAAGGGCGGGTTTTTTTATTTTCATAGCTTATTTTCAACTATTATAATACTGTATTTGTATAAAATTCTGTGTAAGGCTCAGCAAATTCTTCTAAAGAATGATAATCGAGTATTGGTTTTTCAGTACTATTTATATAGCTATCCAACTCCTCAGATAAATCCTGAGAACCTTTTATGATTGCATCAGAATTATCAATAGCAATTTTCATTAAATTAATATAGCTTGGCTCACTCAATGGTTTAATAGCTTCATCCTCTAAACCGTCAAAGCGTACCTTCTTAATCATATCTTTATCTAACGTTCCTTCAAAGTTTTGATTGTATACAGAAGTCACAATTTTACTTTCTGTAAATAAAGGCTCAGTTTTGTAAAACTCCTTTAAATAAAGTGGCAATAATGATGCCAACCACCCATTAACATGAATGATATCTGGAGCCCAATTTAGTTTTTTAACAGTTTCGATAACTCCTTTTGCAAAAAATATAGCGCGTTCGTCATTATCAGGGAAGAGGCTACCATTCTCATCTGTTAAAGTTGCTTTACGTTTAAAATACTCTTCGTTGTCTATAAAATAAACCTGAATACGCTCTTTAGGAATTGAAGCCACTTTAATTATTAATGGCATGTCCATATCATTAATAACTAAATTAATACCTGATAACCGTATGACTTCATGTAGTTGATGTCTACGTTCATTGATATTTCCAAATCGCGGCATAAATATTCGTATCTGTCCACCTTGTTTATTAACCATGCGAGGTGCTTCAAAAGACATTGAAGAAATCTCAGTTTCTGGTAAATAAGGAACTACCTCTGAAGACACATACAATATTCGTTTATCTTTCATAAAGTGTTTGATTTAGAAATTAAAAAGTAAAAACATGCAAAATTACAAAAATTTATGCCAATTGCTAGTAAAATCTTAAGTTTGCACGCGTTAAACTTATGTTACAGACTTGAAAACATTTAATAATAAATCTGAGCTAAAGGATTACATCAATGCCCAAAGAGAACAAGGACAAACTATTGGTTTTGTTCCAACAATGGGTGCATTGCACAAAGGTCATTTATCATTGGTCAATTTTGGATTAGAAGATAACTCCGTAGTTGTTGTAAGTGTTTTTGTAAACCCTACACAATTTAATAATTCAGAAGATCTTAAAAAATATCCAAGAACATTAGATAGAGATGTTGAATTACTACAAAGTGTTTCAGAAAAAAAAATCGTTGTTTATGCACCAAGTGTCAATGATATTTATGAAGGTAAAACCATTTCTGAACATTTTACGTTTGGAGGTTTAGAGCATGAAATGGAAGGTGCTTTTAGACCAGGACATTTTGATGGTGTAGGAACAATTGTGAAGAGATTATTAGAAATAGTAAACCCAGACAAAGCTTATTTTGGAGAAAAAGACTTTCAGCAATTACAGATTGTGAAAAAAATGATTGAGCTTAAAAATATCCCAACCGAAATAATAGGGTGTCCAATTTTTAGAGCTAATGATGGTCTGGCCATGAGTTCTCGTAATGAGAGATTAAACTCAGAATACAGAGAAGCCTCACCCTTTATCTATAAAACCTTAAAGTATGCCAAAGAAAAGTTTGGCACAAAAAGTGCTAAAGTTGTTACGGATTGGGTAAAAAAGCAATACAAAAAGCATCCGCTATTAGAGCTTGAGTATTTTTTAATTGCGGATGTAGATACCTTAAAGCCAGTTAAAAGAAAATCAACAAAAAAAACATATAGAGCTTTCATTGCTGTATATGCTAACGATATAAGACTAATAGACAATATCGCATTAAATTAATTATCTTTGCCAAATGCAAATTCAAGTTGTAAAATCTAAAATTCATCGTGTTAAAGTTACGGGTGCAGACTTAAACTATATTGGGAGCATTACTATCGATGAAGACCTTATGGATGCTGCTAATATCATTCAAGGAGAAAAAGTACAAATTGTTAATAACAATAATGGTGCTCGCTTAGAAACTTATGCCATTCCTGGTCCGCGAAATAGTGGAGAAATCACATTAAATGGTGCTGCTGCTCGTTTGGTATCACCAGGAGATGTTTTAATACTCATAACTTACGCTTTTATGGATATTGAAGAAGCTAAAACTTTTAAGCCTTCGTTGGTATTTCCTAATGAGGAAAACAACCTCTTAAATTAATTCATTCTTTTGAAAAAGACGAGTTCTATTCTCAAAATTACGCTTCCACTTTTAATAGGCCTAGTTCTGGTTTGGTATTCGTTATCTAAAATTTCAATTTCAGAGTTAATTCAGTATTTTAAAGATGCTAATTATTTATGGATAGGCATTGGTGTTAGTTTTGGTGTCTTAAGTCATCTTTCTAGAGCATATCGTTGGCTTTTTATGGCTGAACCTTTAGGGTATGAACCTAAATTTGCCAATAGTTTAATGTCAGTCTATTCAGCCTATCTAATAAACTTTACAATTCCTAGAGCTGGAGAAGTGGCAAGAGCTTCAATAATTACAAATTATGAAGGTATTCCTTTTGAAAAAACATTTGGGACAATTGTTGCAGAGCGAGTTGCTGATACAATTATGTTGTTGTTAATTATTCTTATTACTCTTGGATTAGAGTTCGAATTTATCTATCAGTATTTTGCAGAACGATTTCAACTTTCAACTTTAATAGTTGGAGTACTTGCCCTTTTAGTATTTGCATTTTTTAGCTTCATTTTTATAAAAAAAAGCCAATCTAAATTTGTGTTGAAAATCCGCAGTTTTATTTTAGGACTTATTGAAGGTGTGCTTAGTATTTTTAAAATGAAAAAAAAGTGGGCTTTTATTTTCCATACTATTTTTATTTGGGTCATGTATGTACTCATGTTTTATATCACCACTTTTGCTTTAGCAGACTTAGAAGGTGTTTCAATAGCAGCTATTTTAATAGGTTTTATTCTGGCAAGCTTTAGTATAGCTGCTACCAATGGCGGCATTGGTTCTTTTCCTGAGGCTATTGTTATAGCCTTTGCTATTTTTGGTATAACAGAAGATCCAAGTCGTGCTTTTGGTTGGATTATGTGGTCTTCACAAACACTAATGATTATTGTGCTCGGTGGGATTTCTCTAATTTACTTGCCAATCTATAACCGAAAGCAAAAAGAAGTATAGATTTTTTTTTACCTTGCCATTAACAACCAAATCCAATCAATCATGATTAAGTCTAAGGCAATGTTATTGTTTTTATTTACCTGTTTATTAAGTTTTTCACAAGCGAAATATGAATCTATATCATCCCAAATTTTAGGAGAAGATAGAGAACTCAAAATACTTTTGCCAAGAGGATATTCGCAAGACGATGACAAAGCCTATCCTGTGATTTATGTTTTTGATGGTGATTATTTATTTGAAACCATAGCCGGAAACGTAGATTATTATGCGTATTGGGAAGATATTCCAGAATCAATTGTCGTCGGAATTAATCAAGTTGAAAGCAGGTCGGAAGATTTAATGTATTCTGAACAAAATTCACTCCCTATAGAAACCGGTGCCGATTTCTTTGAGTTTGTTGGTAAAGAACTTATACCATTTATAGAAAAAAATTATAAGACAGAACAATTTAGAGTAGTTGTTGGTCATGGGGAAACCGCAAATTTTATCAATTATTATTTGGTTAGAAATAATCCGGTTTTTAATGCATATGTAGCCATAAGTCCAAATTTATCAATGGATATGAAAGGATATCTCGAAGAGCGCTTAAATACTGTAGAAAAAAAGATATTTTATTATTTAGCAGTATCAGATAATGATATAAAACATATTATGGAAGATGCCAAAGCTTTAGATAACACCTTAAAAACTATAGAAAACAAGAACCTTCTTTACACATTTAGTGAATATAATGGGCCATCACATTATGCTATGCCTGCTCATGCGGTACCAAGGGCATTAGAGTCTATATTTTTTGTATTTCAGCCAATTAGCATTGAAGAGTATAATAAATCCATTCTTAAATTAGAAACATCACCAGTAGAGTACTTAGAACAGAAATATGAAGAAATAAAGACACTCTTTGGTATTGAAAAGCAAATTCTCATTAACGATTTTAAAGCGATTGCAGCTGCAATAAAAAAGAAAGAAAAATGGGAATATTATAAAGATTTATCAAAATTAGCGAAAGCTAATTACCCAGATACCGTCTTGCCAAGTTATTATTTAGGCTTATACCAAGAGAATATTGGCGAATCTAAAAGGGCAATGAAGACTTTTCAATCGGCCTATGTTTTAGAAGAAATTGGTGGAATCACCAAAGATTTTTTACTAGAAAAAGCAGAAGCAATTAAAAGAGATTTTGGATACTAATGGCAAAGGTAAAAACCACCTTTTACTGTCAGAGTTGTGGCAGTCAATATAGTAAATGGCAAGGGCAATGTACGGCTTGTAAACAGTGGAATACTATTGTTGAAGAGGTGATACAAAAACCAGAAAAGAACGATTGGAAAACACCAACATCTTCAGCATCTAAACGCGTCTCAAAACCCCTAAGAATTAAGGAAATTGATAGTTCTGAAGATGCACGTCTAAACATGTTAGATGAAGAATTTAATCGTGTTTTGGGTGGAGGAATGGTGCCAGGTTCTTTAACCTTACTTGGTGGTGAGCCTGGAATTGGTAAAAGTACGCTGTTGCTTCAAATAGCGTTAAAATTACCTTATAAAACACTCTATATATCAGGTGAAGAGAGCCAAAAGCAAATAAAAATGCGAGCAGAACGTATTCTGCCTAATAGTGAAAACTGTTATATTCTTACAGAAACCAAAACTCAAAATATTTTTAAACAGATTGAAGCTCTAGAACCAGATATTGTAGTTGTAGATTCTATACAAACTCTACATAGCGATTATATAGAGTCATCACCAGGAAGCATCTCCCAGATTAAAGAATGTACAACGGAGCTTATAAAGTTTGCTAAAGAGACAGCTACACCAGTTTTATTAATCGGTCATATTACTAAAGATGGCAATATCGCTGGGCCAAAAATTTTGGAACATATGGTAGATACTGTTTTGCAGTTTGAGGGTGATCGCAACCATGTTTTTAGAATACTGCGGGCTAACAAAAATCGATTTGGCTCTACAAACGAACTTGGAATTTACGAAATGCAAGGTTCGGGATTGCGAGAAGTTAGCAATCCTTCCGAAATATTAATTTCTGAAAAAGATGGAGAGTTATCAGGCAATGCAATTGCTGCAACCTTGGAGGGAATGCGACCTCTAATGATAGAAGTTCAAGCTTTGGTAAGTACAGCGGTTTATGGTACGCCACAACGTTCTGCCACAGGTTTTAATGCCAAGCGCTTAAACATGCTTTTGGCTGTTTTAGAAAAACGCGCTGGGTTTAAATTAGGAGCAAAAGATGTCTTCTTAAATATTACAGGTGGAATTACGGTAGATGACCCAGCAATAGATTTGGCAGTAGTTGCTTCTATACTTTCCTCTAATGAAGATGAAGCACTGCAAAGCGATTACTGTTTTGCAGCTGAGGTTGGTTTATCTGGAGAAATAAGACCCGTGCAACGTGTAGAGCAACGTATTTTGGAAGCCGAAAAATTGGGCTTCTCGACCATTTTTGTTTCAAAATATAACAAGATAGCTTTGAAGAACACGGCAATTAAAATTCAATTGATTTCTAAGATTGAAGATTTGGTTGGTTTTTTGGTTTAGTTATTTAGTAAAATCACTTTGTAGAAAATTTCTGTATTTTAAAAGATAATTAATCTTAAAAAATATAATTTGCAACCTCCTATTTTAGAGAAGTTTTGATTAAAACCAGCATAAGAAGAGTTATTTGATGAATTTACTAGAAACACTAAAATTGATATTGAATATAATATCGAAGAGTTGCTTTTGTTACAAACCAATCAGTTACATGTGTTTAGAATTTTACAAGAACTTATAAATAATTCAGTCCGTCACGGAAAAGCAAACGAAATTTTGGTTTATTTGGAGCAAGATATAGAAGGTTTTATGATAAGGTATCAGGATAATGGCGTTGGCTTTAAAATGTCCGAAGTCGAACAGAAATCAGGTATAGGAATACAAAACAAAAGGAGTAGAGTAAAAATATAAAATGGCAGTCTAAAAACAGAAAGCACAAGAGGAAACGGTAGCCAATTTATAATTCGTTGTAGTTATGGAGTCTAAACTAAAAATAGTATTAGCTTAAGATGAGTTATTGTTTAGACAAGGACTCAAATCTATTCTTGAAAATGAAAAAGATATTGAAGTTCTCTTCGATGAAGAAAATGGAAGTGATCTTCTAAAAAAAAAAAAGTTGATACGCAACCAGATATCATAGTTACAGATTTAAAAATGCCAGAAATTAATAGTGTTGAGGTTACAAAGATTATCAGAAAAGAATTTCCAGATATAAAAATAATCGCATAGACAAGTTATTTTACTAGACCTTTTATTTTAAATATGATTTCTACAGGTGCAGTTGCCTACTTAATAAAAAATAGCACGCCAAAATTAATGATTGAGACCATAAAACAAGTTTATGAAACGCGCATGCTAAACATATTATCATCCAAAGGAATTATTAATAGCGAACAGCATGTGTCCTTAAAAAAACAATAGATATAAACACATGAAACCTCCATTACGGCGCAAAATAATTTTAGAGGAATCCGTCACAAAAGGATATGAATAATTAAAAAAAGTCCGTCTATTATTACCTTAGGGTATTATTAACCTTGAATTCAACCAATAAACGCAACTTTTAAGGAGTTTTTTTTATAGCAATTTTTCAGAAAAAAGAAGGGAACAAATTCCCTTCTCCTTCTGATGGATATTTAGCTATATTGTTCTCCGTCAAAAAA
>NZ_JABDQL010000021.1 GCF_013042245.1 Winogradskyella sp.
TTTTTTGACGGAGAACAATATAGCTAAATATCCATCAGAAGGAGAAGGGAATTTGTTCCCTTCTTTTTTCTGAAAAATTGCTATAAAAAAAACTCCTTAAAAGTTGCGTTTATTGGTTGAATTCAAGAAACAATAATCCAAAACGCGCCATATCTTCTGCAGAAATAAAAATACCTGCACCTGAGTGTCCACCACCAGTGACAGATTTCATTTTGAGCCCATCTATAATTGTCCAAGCATTGTCGTAACCAAACCAGCGCCAAGTTGTTGATGCTCCAATTTTATCCATAACCTCGTCCTTCAACACTTGTGGTAAAGGCTTACGCCATACTTGTAAAGCGGAATATGCCAAGACATTTACACGTACATCATTATACTCCATGTATGTCCCAGGGTCTCTTAATCCTCTATTCTTCCAATCGTCCAAATCACCTTTTCTAGGAGGTCTATCTGCCCAATCTTTTGCTCCCCAAATTTCTCCTGACCAATCTGAGTTTTGTTGTAATAAATGTTGCCAAGTGATTTTAGAATTATGAGCGCCATCAAATGTCCCATCCCAAACATAATCTTTTCCGAAATCGGTTTCATTTGCAATCAAACCTTTATCCACAGCCAAACCAGTTACTGTTGACAAAAAACTTTTGGTAACACTAAAGGTCATATCTACACGTTTGGTATTTCCCCATTTTGCAATTACATAACCATCTTTTATGATTAATCCTGCTGGACCACCACGTTTTTTAGTTGGTCCTAAAATTTCATGAAAAGGTTCGCGAGCAAAACCTTTTAAAACAGCAATACGTAAATCTCGTGAGCCAGAATATTCGTTTTCTTTTGCAAATTCTACAGCGTCATTTAACCATTCTGAATCTACTTTAAGTTCTGCTGGTGTTTTCTCTATCCAGACATCATTTTGCTCTGGGAAATATTTTATTTGAGCGGAAATACCATAAAGACAAAACAAAAAGACAAACAATAAACCTTTCTTAGCTAGAAACATAGAATATAGAGGTGTTAATTAGTTTAATAAGCTCTGTAAATTTACTAATTTTAAATCATGGAAAACGAACTAAAAATTGCACTTATCCAATCTGATTTGACATGGGAAAATCCTGAAGATAATCGAAATCATTTTACGTCAAAGATTGAATCTATTTCAGAATCTGTAGACCTTATTGTTTTGCCTGAAATGTTTACCTCAGGCTTTACGATGAATGCTTCTAGTATTGCCGAAAAGATGGAGGGTGACACCATTAATTGGTTAAAAGCTTTAGCTTCAGTAAAAGAGCTAGCAATTGTTGGAAGTCTTGTCGTTTCAGAAAATAATAAGTATTACAATCGTTTGGTTTTCGTGCGTCCTAACGGAGAAATAGATACTTATGATAAACGACATACTTTTACATTGGCAGGCGAACATAGAGTATATACGGCAGGAATAACTAAAACAATCATAGATTATAAAGGTTGGAAAATTTGTTCGCTAATCTGTTACGATTTACGTTTCCCTGTTTGGGCACGCAATACAGAAGATTATGATGTACTAGTTTATGTGGCCAATTGGCCAAAACCTCGAATAAATGCCTGGGATGCTTTATTAAAAGCTCGCGCTATTGAAAATATGAGCTACTGCATTGGTGTTAACAGAATAGGTGTTGATGCTACAGGGCATGAATATCCAGGACACTCTGCTTGTTATAATGTTTTAGGAGAAAAACTCACTCATATTATACCGAATGAAAAAGGGATAGAAATTGTATCGCTTGATAAAAAGCATATTAAAAAACACCGGGAAAAGCTTAATTTTTTAAACGATAAAGATAATTTTAGTCTCTTAAAGTAAGGGTTTCGTCATAATCAAAATTTGGACGGACATCAATGATGTCAGGATGATAACTCACCTTTTCTGGCTGAAGTTTTTTTAGGTAATTTCCTGAATCAAACTTTTTGTTCTTATTCGTATCAAAAATAGCCCTGATACTATATTTTCGAGCATCAATATCATTGAAATCTACAATAGGGATTTCCTCAGCATATTTTTCGTATTTCACTTCTCCTCGATCATCGACGAGCTGAACTATTAGAGGTAGTTTAGCGTTAATTAAAGTTACTCTGATATTTCCAAAATCGGCTTTCTTTCGGGTACTGAATGCAAAATCTAATGTATCATTTACGGCTCCATAAAAATCTGTTATTGCAGATGGTAACAATTGTATTTTATATTTTTCAGATTGTTGTTTATCAATTTTAAATGCATATCTGTTGTAAAGTTTATCGTATTCAATAGCGTATTTTACATTGACAGAATCTTTATTAATCAATTTAATTTTGGTTGTATCAATTTTAGCAAAAGGTGTAGAAGCTATAAGGGTTATATCTTCATTAAAGCTAATTGTCCCTGGTTTTAAAGCACTTATTACCAAAGAATCTTTATCTGCATTTCTAAACTTGTATTTAAAAGTTTCGGTGAAATTTTTACTTTTTACCAAAATAGAAGCAGAGTCAATTTCAATCTTAGGTTTATACCAATAATACAAACTGTCAGTTTCCTTATCTCTTGTTAACCTATAATCTATATTTTTAATAGAATCTGATTGGATTTCAATCGCTACGTCTTCAAGTTCTCCTTCATATGGAAATAGAATCCGCTGCTCTGCTATTTGACTTGGTTTTAATACTTTAAAATCTGGGACTTCTTTAAATAAAGTAATATCAAAAATTTCTTCTGTAGGTACACTTATTTCGCCTTCATAAAATCCTATTTTATCTGTTTTTGGCTGAAAAGTGAAGTTAGAATTTTCTTCCTTAAGTGCTACTAGCCTGTATTTTCCCGCTTTAATATTATCTATACTAAAAGTGACAAGACTGTCTAAGGTGTTAGTAATAAATTTCGGCTTTTGCTTGTAAACAATTGAATCTATGTAAGATGTATCTGCTTCGTATAACATTACCGAAACAAAAGGGTCTGCGTTTCTATTTAAAGCATCAAAAACAGCACCTTTTACGGATAAAGAGTCAATAGTTTCGCCTGTAGAAAAAACATAACGGTAATACGGATATGGATTTTCTTCATTATTATCTACTATGCTTTGTCCAAAATTAATGGCGTAAGTTGTGTTAGCCTCTAATGTATCTTCAATCTTTACGGTAATATATTTGCTTGCCGAGCCCAATGGTGTAATTACCGGAGGTGTATCCATTGGTGGTGAAACTATAAGTTGTTTTTGTAAATCTTTAAGTTTTACGTACTCATTAAAGTAAATTTTAATCTCTTTGCTTATAAAGTTGGTCGAATAGTTTTCTGGTTTTTCTCCAGTGATTTCTGGAGGTGTTATATCTTTTTCACCACCCGAAGGTCTACCACGACTAGCACATCCCGTGGCAAAAAGTGTGAGTACTAAAATCCCTAAAAAAACACGCAAATATTTTAAAAACATTGACCTTTAAAGTTTCAACAAATTAACAACTAAATTCTAATAATAACGAAAATTCTACTCAGCAATTGCCATTGTTGCTACACTAATTTTTACATCTGGAATGCTTCGTAAAAGCAACACACAAGCTTCTATTGTTGCACCTGTGGTAATAATGTCGTCGACTAACAAAATATGCATCCGGCTCAAATTATCCGTTTTACCTAAATCAAAACGCATATTAGCGTCATCAAACCGTGTAACTCTATCTTTAAAAACTTGTGTTTTGGTATGCTTTATTTTCACTAAAACGTCTTCATTATAATCTGCATCTAAAGCGTGAGCAATAGATTGACCAAACTTTGTAACTTGATTGTAACCACGTTCTTGACGTTTGGTTATATGTAAAGGTACTGGGACAACAATATCAATCGTCTTATAAGCGTCTAAAGTTTGAAGTTCTCCTCCAAGCCAATCGCCTAGAAATTTCCCAATCTGTTCATGACCTCTATATTTTAAATTATGTAATAATTCTTGTACCAATCCTTTTTTTGAAAAATGAAGAAGTGACGTCGCATTTTCAAGCTTAACACGACCGTATAATATCTTTTTAAGCGCATCATTATTTTCAAAATGAAAGTTAGTAATTGGCAGCTCATGTCTGCATGTGACACAAACCACGTGTTCATTATCTTGTAATGGGAGTTTACAGGCTTCACAAATTTTCGGAAAGAAAAGGTTGACGAGGTTTTGAAACACAATTAATATTATAACAAGCGTTCTAATTTTTCATTTTTAAACTTAAATGTAATACTTAATTTTTAAGTCACTATAAATTAGTAAAAAGAGGACATTAATTCTATCCGTTTTATATTTTTGCAGCATGGCAAATAATGAAGATAAATTTAAAAAGGTTTTATCCCACGCAAAGGAATACGGATACGTATTTCAAAGTAGTGAGATTTACGATGGTTTAAGTGCTGTTTACGACTATGCGCAAAACGGTGTTGAGCTCAAAAAAAATATACGCGACTATTGGTGGAAAGCCATGGTGCAAATGAATGATAACATTGTTGGTTTAGATGCTGCAATTTTTATGCATCCAAAGACATGGAAAGCTTCTGGTCACGTCGATGCTTTTAATGACCCTTTAATTGATAATAAAGACTCAAAGAAGCGTTATCGCGCTGATGTTTTAATTGAAGATTATTGTGCTAAGATTGAAGCAAAAATTGAGAAGGAGGTTAAAAAAGCAGCCAAGCGTTTTGGTGATGCTTTTAATGAGGAAGAGTTTATTTCAACTAACGGTCGCGTTTTAGGCTACCAAGAAAAGATTAACATCATTCTAAGCCGAATGGGAAAATCCTTGGAAGCTGAAGATTTAGCTGACGTTAAAACTTTAATTGAAGAGTTAGAGATTGCTTGCCCGGTTTCAGGAAGTCGTAATTGGACGGACGTTAAGCAATTTAACCTTATGTTTGGAACAAAGCTTGGCGCATCTGCAGATTCTGCCATGGATTTATATCTAAGACCAGAAACGGCTCAAGGTATTTTTGTCAACTTTTTGAATGTTCAAAAAACAGGACGCATGAAGATTCCGTTTGGTATTGCACAAACCGGAAAAGCCTTTAGAAACGAGATTGTAGCACGCCAATTTATCTTTAGAATGCGTGAGTTTGAACAAATGGAGATGCAATTTTTCATAAAACCAGGTACGCAAGCCGATTGGTTTCAATATTGGAAAGAGCACCGCATGAAATGGCATTTATCGCTAGGTATTGGCGAAGACAATTATCGTTTTCATGACCATGAAAAATTAGCACATTACGCTGATGCCGCTACAGATATTGAATTTAAATTTCCGTTTGGATTTAAGGAATTAGAAGGTATTCACTCGCGTACAGATTTTGATTTAAAACAGCATGAAGAATATTCTGGCAAAAAATTACAGTATTTTGACCACGAAGAAAATGCCAACTATACACCATATGTTTTAGAAACCTCAATCGGTCTCGACCGTATGTTCTTAGCAGTGTTTTCTAATGCGCTACAAGAAGAAGAGTTAGAAAACAATACGACCAGAACAGTATTAAAATTACCAGCTGTTTTAGCACCAACAAAAGCAGCAATCCTACCATTAGTACGTAAAGATGAAGCTTTAGTGAAATTATCTAAAGATATCATGGATGACTTAAAATGGGATTTTAATGTGACGTATGATGAAAAGGATGCTGTTGGTCGTCGCTATAGACGTCAAGATGCTAATGGCACACCATTTTGCATCACCGTCGATGGCGAAAGCTTAGAAGATAACACTGTTACTATTCGTCATCGCGATACGATGGAACAACAACGTGTTAAGATTGAAGATTTAAGAGCAATTATTAAGAAAGAAGTAGACTTTAAGGAATGGCTGATGAAGATGTAACTTTACTCATACATACGAATAAAAAGCCCTTCTAAGTTAGAAGGGCTTTTTTAATTACTTGAATTCAACCAATAAACGCAACTTTTAAGGAGTTTTTTTTATAGCAATTTTTCAGAAAAAAGAAGGGAACAAATTCCCTTCTCCTTCTGATGGATATTTAGCTATATTGTTCTCCGTCAAAAA
>NZ_JABDQL010000113.1 GCF_013042245.1 Winogradskyella sp.
TGGGATGAGCTAACTGTTTTCTTTGACTTTCCGTTGGAAATTAGAACAATTATTTACACTACTAATTTAATTGAAAACTTAAATGGAAAAATTAGAAAATACACTAAAAATAAACTCTCTTATCCAATAGATGATGCAGTGATAAAATCTGTCTTTTTAGCCTTAAGAGAATCCACAAGAAAATGGAAAATGCCTATTAGAAATTGGGGAATCATTTTAAACCAATTTTTAGCTATATTTGAAAACAGGATTAAACTATGAAAAAGCTAATCCTGTAAATTTTACTTACACACTTCGCGGGAAAGTGTCAAATAATATTTTATTATGTGTATCAAAAACGCCGAAGCTCTAAGTTTCGGCGTTTTTGATTTGTAAGTTTCTACTCTACAGTACTATTCGACAATCAGTTTTCTGGTAATGGTTTTCTCTCCATCAGTAACTTTCATAATGTAAACACCAGTGCTTACATTGTTTAACTCAATTTGCTTATTAAATCTTGATACAGAATCATATTTATTTTCAAATACAAGTTTTCCAGAAATGTCATAGATGTTAACATTTACATCTTTTCCAGAGTTTGAATTAAACTGTAATGTAAATTCACCTTTGTTTGGGTTGGGGAATAAAGCAAAATCGTTGAGTTCAAAATCATTATCTGCGAGCGTAAATTCATTAACTTCATAACAAATAGTTATTGTAGTCGAATTCCATGTGGAAGTCGTTCCATCAACAACGACATCAGTTAAAAAGAAAACCCAATTTCCATTTGATTGTTCGCCATCAGCAAAGCTTAATGCAACTTGAGGTAATACATTATCTCCATTGTTAGTAGAATTGCAATCGATGGGAGAGCCTTCATCGTCAAAAACAAAATTGGAATTAGACGTCCCAGGACAAACACCAGACGCTAATTGTTGGATATCAGCTGGTTGCCAAGGAGCTCTAACAGCATACCATATATCTCCGTTGTTAGGGCTAGTAATATTTACAGCTATATTTAAATCTGATATTGTCCTAGAGTCAGGTATGTTTAAATTATAGCCTGTGTAGCTACCTCCATCTTCAACAACAGTTGTACCTCCAGTATTAAAAACATAATCATCACACACTTCTTGAGTACCAAATGTATAATTTCCAATTGCAAATAGTTCTGGGTTAATAGCAAAATAGATATTTCCTACAGCCTCAACTTTTATTCTAGAATTAGCAGATGTTACACCTGCAGGAAAAGTAATAGTCTCGCTACCATCATTGATTGTATTTGCTGCTAAAGTAGTATTGAAGTTTTGGCCACCATCTGTAGATAGTAATATATTTACTTGAGATGTATTAATTCCGTTTGCATTAGTACCAGCTACCACCCATTCAATTGTTGTTGATGAATTTTCTGGATAAACTATGCCAGTAGTAGATTGTGAGGTTACCTCAAAAGGTCCTGTATTTGCAACTGTCACAATCATATCATCTCTATTAGTTTGTCCACCATTTGGAGATTGGTTATCTCTAACTGTTAAAGCAAAATTCATAGTTCTTGCTACGTTTGGAATAACTTCCCACTGAGGTGTTAAATTACCAGCAAGAACATCACTTAATTGAGGAAAGGTTCTGTCTCCAATAGGTAACGAAGGCCTAGATCTAAACATTGGTCCATCGGTATCAGTAGGGGAAGGTTGTCCAGCGACGGATCCTGGGTCTACTTGTTCCCAATTATAAGATAGTACAGCACTACCATCTGGATCACTACCAGTTCCCGAAAGTGTAAAGGCTGTACCAAAGGGTATTGTAAAGTCTAAGCCAGCGTCTACAATAGGAGCAGTATTACCATTAGAAGTGTTAGTAGAACATGTAGGGAAAGAAGCATATTGGGCAGTACCTGTTATTCTTGCATACATCTCATCAATACTTATCGCATTAAAATGGTCGTCACTATTTAGTTGTATATTATCTCCTGAACAAATACCTGCGTATCCCATAATGCTAGTCCCGCTTCCTGGTTCTACTGAAGTAGCTGCATTTCTATTTGCACCAGAACAATCGCCTTGACTACCATTAAATATATGATTGGCTCCAAAATGATGACCCATTTCGTGAGCAACAAAATCAATATCATATGGATCTCCAACAGGGCTTGGTAATCCAGTAACAGCTCTAGCCTTATTATTTATTCCAGGCGTAACAGTTTCATCTAAGCATATGCCACCTAAAGATGCTATACCACCACCGCCAGTTGTAAAAACATGACCAGCATCATAATTAGGCGGACCGATCCTAGTATCTGTTATCGATTGGTTTTGACTTAAAAGAGCTGTAGCATCATTATCAGTAAATCCGTCTGGTTCTACTAGAGATATAGTACTTGTTCCCGAAAATGGAGGATTAATAATCTCGACTAATTGCATTGTTAAAGATAAATCACGCTCGAAAAGACCATTTACTCTAGTCATTGTAACGTTCATAGCCGCTAAGACAGTTTGTCTTTTTACTAAATCTGAAGCAGTTTGTTGTCCAGCAGCGTTTATATGAAAATTTGAGTATTCCTGAGTTGATGATAAAGACAGTCTAAACGTTCTTAAAAGACCATCATTAGCATTTCTTTGATTTGATATACTGCTTGGATTTGGTTGATAAGGGTTTTCTAAAGCTATTTCATCTGTTAATTGACAACCTATTCTATCGATATCAGAATAAAGGTTTTCTTTCGCATACAAAATATAAGAGTTTAAATCTTCCGTGTAAGGGTCTATATAGTATGTTTTGCCAATCGTGTAAATCGCCGCGTGGAAACCAAATATAGTGGTACTAAAGCGCATTGTCACTCCAGAGTTATCGATATTTATACCAACATAAGATTGAATTTCTGGATATTTAGCCGCAAAATCTGGCTCCATAATAGAAGCTTCATAGATTTGGTAGCGCTCTAATTTTCCGTCAATATTTGGAAATTTTATAAAAGTATTAGACACTTCATTGCTAGAGCGACTAACAGCTTGGCTTAATTGTGTTTTTAATTGTTCTAGCTGTAAGTTGTAAGTATCAAATTTTGATGCAGTAGTAGTTCTATCTAATAATTGTGATTTATTAATTTTAGAAGTTTCAATTTTTGTCCAATAACTTTTTTGAGAAAAGCAAAATAAAGGTAGAATCAGTAATAAAAAGTAGATTTTTTTCATGATCTGTAAATTTTAGTTCCTCAAATTTAAGATATTTTTTCTAGGGTTGTTCACTAGTATTAATATTTTTGATTTCTAAATTTAAGAATAAAAGTTTGTGAGACTTTGGTAAAATTGCCCCAGTTTGTGTGACTTTCCAATCATCCCATGTTGCTTTTAAACCTCCAATTGGTAATATATTTACCCACATTTGATAAGCTATTGGTTTTCCGCTTTTGTCTAGATGCCATAAGTAAGAATCACCAGGTGTTGTACCACCTGAGATGTATGTAACTAAAAGCGCTTCTTTATTTCCTTCAGTTTTTACTAGTTGTCGTTTTGTACCCTTATCAAAAATCTTGTAAGGAGCAGCCAACCAAAAGAAATCATTGTTAAAATAAGCTTCTGCTTTATTAATTAGTTTTTGCTTATCCGTACCATTATAATTTTGATTGGCTACAAATACAGAGGATTTATTTACGTCTTTAAGTTGGAGTATGACTCTAAAGCCTTTCCATTTCACTTCGCAGTTATCTGCAGACTTATACCATTTGTAACTGTGGCTATTTTTAAAAGTCCATTCAATGTAGTCGGTATTTTTGAAGGCTTCAAAATTAAGAGCCTCTAACATTTTTTGAGCCAGTACATCTGCTTTTGGACTCTCTATAGCTTCAGGAAAAGGTTCGTTGTATTTTAAATATAAAAAACTAAAAAATAGAAGTGTTGGTAATGTTATAAAAATAACGATGCCAACTAGTATTTTTAGGATGCGTTTAATTTTTTGTTTAATGCTGAGCTTGCTAAATGGTTGGTGTTTTCTTTTTCGTATCAAAATATAATTCTTGAATTCAAAATTACAATAAAGTGAAATAAAAAACGGATTGAAGTTTTTAGGTTGTAATCCCTTTTACTTTATACTTCAACTATTAATTATCATTCTTGTACCCATCAGGACGTTTCCATCTTACTGGCGCTTTTGGTTCGGGTTGAAGTCTAAATTCACCATTAATTTTTAATAATTTCATTGCTTCTTGTACGCCACGTTCTAATTGTGGGTCGTTTCCTTTTGAGGTTTCTTTAGGATGCTGAATAACTTGAATATCTGGCGCAACACCTTCACCTTCAACAGCCCAATTGCCATCAACATCATAAAATCCTCCGCGAGGTGCCACCATACGACCACCATCAATAAACCTTGGAGTATCCCAAGTACCAACAAGTCCACCCCAAGTTTTAGTACCTATTAATGGTCCAATATTTTTCATTTTAAACATATATGGTAATAAATCGCCACCAGAACCCGCACGCTCATTTATGAGCATTACTTTTGGACCCCAAATACCTGCCATAGGTGTAGTCCAAGGTCTATTGTCTTTGGATTTACTGTTAAAGTAACCAAATAGTTCTCTAGACATAATATCTATCATATAGTCTGCGGCAGAACCACCACCATTATTACGTTCATCAATGACAACGCCCTTTTTATCTTGTTGTGCAAAATAATAGCGATTAAACGATGTAAATCCGCCACCACCAGTATTAGGCACATACACGTATGCTAGTTTGCCATTAGAAAGTTTATGAACTTTTCTTCTATTGCTTTCTACCCAATTTATTGTCCTTAAACTGCGTTCGCTTCTTACTGGCTTTACTAAAATTTCTTTAGCGCCTTGTTTTGAAGCAGATGAATTTACAGTCAATGTTATTTCTCTATTTGCTGTTTGCTCTAAATATTGATATATATTGTCTGAACTTGTTATTGACTTTCCGTTTATTGCTAAAATATGATCACCTTCATTAATAGTTATACCAGGTTGCGCTAAAGGTGCAGTTATATTAGGGTTCCAATGTTCGCCATTATATATTTTTGAAATTTGGTAGCGTCCATTTTTGATTTTAAAATCACAACCTAATAGACCTACAGGAACATTATCCAAATCAGGGAAATCTCCACCTGAAACATAGGAATGTCCAACAGCAACCTCACCACTCATAATGTCTACAACGTAGTTTAAATCTGTTCTATGACGTACATGGTCTATCCAAGGTGCATACCATTTGTAAACATCATCCCAAGGTGCTCCATGTACATTGTCTACATAAAGGAAGTCTCGCATATAGCGCCAACCTTCTTTAAAAATCTGATGCGCTTCTGCTTTTGGGTCAAGCTTAATTTTTACATTTGCTTTAAGTACATTTTTGCCTGGCTTTGGAGCAGAATTAGTGCCCGTTAAAACCCAGTTGTTACCTTTTCTCAAAAGAATAGATTTTCTATCGTCTGAGGTTACCATTTGTGAAACACCCTTTTCAAAATCAGTCGCTTTTTCTTTTTCAACATCGTATAAGTGAACTTTTAATCCATTCTCATTAGTGATTGACTCAGTAATAAATAATTTGTGTTTAGGTGCCTTAAGAAGTGAAGCGTAATTTCTTGACGGTAAACCCAAAGCTACTGCACGGTTAAAGATGCCATCTAAATCAATAGTTACTGAAATATTTTTTGACTCTTTTTCATTTTTATTTTCATTTTCATCTTCGGAAGTACTTTCTTCACTATCACTTTTTGGAAGGTTAGGGGCTTTACCATCTTTACTTAGCACAATAGCATAAAGGCTTCTGGTTAAGTTAGCTCCTGGGTCGAAATTACTCATATCCAACCAACCAGAAGTTAGACCATAGTTGGTGCTTGCCAAAGTATATATGTATTTTCCAGAAGCATCCCAAACAGGAGAAATAGCATCAGCAATTGGGTCAGTTAATTGAATGATTTTTTTGGAATCTACATTATAGGCAAATATTGATTTGAAGTGACTTTTTTGCTGTTTAGGATACGCAATCCATTTACTATCAGGAGACCAAACAGGGTTCATAGTTCGGTTTGGATGCGCGTAACTATCAGAATCTACGATAGATGTTTTTTTAGTTTCTAAATTTATGACCCAAATATTATAGTGTGTATCTGTATAGGCGATGTGTTTTCCATCTGGTGACCAATCTGGCAGAAAGTAGAACGTTGGGTTTGGCAATTTAATTATTTCTTTATTTTGTCCGTCTTGGTCAGCAATTACTAATTGATATTCGCCACTTTCGTCAGAAAACCAAGCAACTTTATCACCTTTTGGTGACCAAATTGGTACTCTGTCTGCAACGCCAGGGGAATTGGTAATATTTATCCAAGTTCCATTTTCCTTTGGAACCGTATATATTTCTCCTCTGTGTTCGAAAATAGCACGTTTACCTTTTGGTGAGACGTTTGGATTTATTAATTGACTCGCCCTTACATCTTCCCAACGTGGTCTGTAGAAGGTTAAATCACCATTAACCGTAATGTCTAATTGTTTTGTCTTAGAATTTGAAGGATTATAAACATGCAAATAGCCTCCTTGCTCATATATTAACTTATCTTCACTAGCATCTAAGCTCTTAACATCAAACTTTTTGTGAAACGTGATTTGTTGCTCTTCTTTTGTGGTAGGATTAAATGACCAAATATTCATTGTATAATCACGCTCTGACATAAAATAAACTAAACCATCTAGCCATACTGGATCTAGATGTCTTTCTCCTGTTGGTTGTTTTGTACGGATTAATTCTTTGGTTTTTAAATCTACAACCCAAATTGGCATAGCTTGTCCACCTCGGTAATTTCGCCATTCAGCATCCCATCCGGTAATTGGTGTATATGCCAAATACTTTCCGTCTGGCGATAACTCTCCATAGGCTGCACGGGGAATATCTAAAGGTACTGGAAGTCCACCATTTAATGAAACGGTAAAAAACTTGTTGGTCATTGTCGGTTGACTTTCCCTTCCTGAACGAAACAGTACTTTTCCATCTGGTGTCCAGCCTTGAACAAAATCGCCACCTGGATGATAGGTTAAACGTTTAGGTTCTCCGCCATCATAAGGAATAACAAACACATCAACATTTCCATCATATTCTGCGGTAAAAGCTATCTGTTTTCCATCCTTTGAAAAATGAGGGCTAGATTCGTAACCTTCGTCACTGGTAAGTCTGATGGCATTACCACCGGTGGTATTGGCTTTCCATAAATCGTTAGCGTATACAAAAACAACATCATTGCCATGAAGTGTTGGTTGTCTTAACAATTGTGTGCCTTGACTGAAAAGATTTGACGCAAAAACAAGCGCTAAACCAAGAGTAAAATTTTTCATTTTGGTTGAGTTTTAGAAAGATATATAAATATACAACTAAGACCATATCTTATTGATAAGACAATGCTAAAAACTTTAAAATCCAGCCGCGGTATCATCACCTCGTTTATCTGCACCGCCTTCTAATTTACCATTATCTAAAACCAAAATACCGTCAATAATACCTATAATTGGTGAACGCGACTCGTTAATGATATAGCCTTTGGCTTCTAGTTGTTTTATTGTATTTCTGTCAAAAGAATTAGGTTCCATTCGAATTTCATCTGGCAGCCATTGGTTGTGAAATCGTGGTGCATTAACGGCTTCTTGCATGGTCATCTCAAATTCATGCACATTCAAAATGGCTTGTAAAACAGATGTTATTATGGTAGAACCTCCTGGCGTACCTACTGTCATAAATAATTCGCCATCTTTTTCAACTATGGTTGGTGTCATTGAACTAAGCATACGTTTTTCAGGGACTATGCTATTGGCTTCTGCTCCGATTAATCCATAATAGTTTGGTTTTCCTGGTTTGCTACTAAAATCATCCATCTCGTTATTTAAAAAGAAACCTAGGTCGTCTACAAACACTTTTGAGCCATAGCCACCATTTAAGGTTGTAGTTACTGCTATGGCATTTCCAAATTGGTCTACTATAGAGTAGTGGGTGGTTTCTTCACTTTCATAACCTAATATTCTTCCATGCGAAATAGAATCTACTGGAGTCGCCTCTTTAAAGCTAAAGTCTTTCATTCTATTGTTTAGGTATACAGAACTGGTTAATGTTTCTGTTGGAATAGCTATAAAATCAGGATCACCTAAATAATAACTACGGTCAGCATAGGCACGTTTTTCAGCTTCAACTAAGACTTGAATTGTTTTTAATGAATTATGGCCATAGCCTTTTAAATCAAAGTCCTCAATCATAGTCATAATTTGATTTAAACAAATCCCACCAGAGGATGGTGGAGACATAGATGTAATAGTTAAATTATCATAATAAAACTGGATAGGTTTTCTCCATATTGATTCATATTTAGTCAAATCTTCTAATGTAATAATACTTCCTTTTTTCTGAAGAAATTTTACTAAACGTTTTGCAGTTTCACCTATGTAAAATTCATCACGACCATTGTTTGCAATGCGTTCTAAAGTTTCTGCTAAAGCAAAGTTGAAAACTTTATCTCCCTTTTTCAGATTCTCATTAAATACTATTTTTTTTCCATTTACAACTTTAAAAATACTATCGTAAGCCCTAAATCGTCTAGCTTGTTTTTCGGTAACTACAAATCCATTATTTGCCAAGTCAATTACAGGTTGTAATATGGTTTTAACATCTAATTTACCGAATTTTTCATGGGCTTTAAATACACCGGCTATGGTACCTGGAATCCCAATTGCTAATGGTCCAATTGTACTTTTTCCTTTTATTACATTTCCATCTTCATCCAAATACATATATTTCGAAGCTTCTAACGGTGCTTTTTCGCGGTAGTCTAAGGCGCCAACTTCTCCGTCTGCTAATCTATATACTAAAAATCCACCACCACCTAAATTACCAGCATAAGGATATGCCACCGCTAATGCCATTTCGGTTGCCATCATGGCATCAAAGGCGTTTCCGCCTTGTTTCATAATTTCAACTCCTATTTTTGATGCTTCTTCACGGGCACTGACGACCAATGCTTTATCTGTAATAAGACCACGATTATTTATAGTTGCTTTGGTTTTCTTTACTGTTTCTTTGCAGTTAAAAAAAAGGAATAATACTAAAAGCGGGAAAAGGTGTTTTCTCATAAGTTATATATTTTTTTTAGAGCTATTTTTTTTATGTTAGAGGCATGTTTTAATTCTTCAAAAAAACTAAAAAAGTCATTTTCAAAATCAATATAATAAATTTTTAATTCTTTTGTAGCTTCATTCATTTTCGAGCGGCCTTTTGTGCGACGATTCATACCATTAAGTACTTTTTGTATGCCGTCTATTGTTGCATAGCTCAAAAGCCAATTATCCTTAATCATAAAAGGTGTTAGATTCTGAAAGCGCTCAGGAAGGAATTCATAATTGTTATTCAAGCTTGTATAAAATTTTTGAATATAATTATCTAAAGGCTGAGTGTGATATTTATTCCAGTTTTTTGCTAAAAAGTGGTCGTAAAAAATATCGACTATAACACCGCTATAGTGACCATATCCTTTATGTAAACGTTTAGTACTTTGCCTGAAAATAGGATGTGCATCCGTGTAAGTATCAATATACCTATGCAGTAAGATACCAGCCTGCATGGCTTTTGGATATGTTGTGTATTTTTTACCTCTAATACCATCGGCTGAAAAATTTCCAATAGTCAGTAATTCATTATTTCCTGAAAGGTAAATATGGGCTAAGAAGTTCATCGCTCGAATTTACAAATTCATAATCATAAAATCCTATTAACTAATTATATTTGCGTAAAACAGAAATTACATGACATTAATAAAATCTATATCAGGAATTCGAGGAACTATTGGTGGTAAAACAGAAACGAATCTAACACCTATAGACGCTGTTAAGTTTGCAGCAGCTTATGGCACTTGGTTAAAGCAACAGCGTAATAAAGAAAATTACCGGGTAGTTGTTGGTCGAGATGCACGTATCTCGGGAGAAATGATTCAAAACTTAGTGATGAATACTTTGGTTGGTATGGGAATTCATGTCATAGATTTAGATTTATCAACCACACCAACTGTTGAAATTGCTGTGCCTCTAGAGCATGCAGATGGTGGAATTATTCTTACAGCAAGCCATAACCCTAAACAATGGAATGCTTTAAAATTGTTAAATGCTAAAGGCGAGTTTTTAAATGGAATAGAAGGCAAAAAGATTTTGGAAATAGCAGAATCTTTAGATATGACATTTTCTGAGGTAGACGATTTAGGAAAAATTACGAAGAATGAAGCCTATATAGATATTCATATTGATGAAGTTTTAGAATTACCATTGGTAAATAAAGAAGCTATTGAAGCTGCTAATTTTAAAGTTGTTATTGATGGTGTAAATTCTACTGGAGGAATTGCTATTCCTTTACTATTGGAACGCTTAGGCGTTGAGCCTGTAAAATTATATTGCGACCCAACAGGACATTTTCCGCATAATCCAGAGCCTTTAAAAGAGCATTTAGGGGATTTGGCAAAAGCAGTGGTAGATAATCATGCTGATTTTGGTATTGTAGTTGACCCTGATGTAGACCGATTGGCATTTATGGATGAAAAAGGTGAAATGTTTGGCGAAGAGTACACTTTGGTGGCTTGTGCAGATTACGTTCTTAGCAAAACGCCAGGCAATACTGTTAGCAATATGAGTTCTACTAGAGCGTTAAGTGATGTCACTAAAAAACATGGAGGAAATTATGAAGCCAGTGCGGTTGGAGAAGTCAATGTTGTGGATTTAATGAAGAAAAATAATGCTATTATTGGTGGTGAAGGTAACGGAGGAATTATTTATCCTGAATCTCACTATGGTCGTGATGCCTTGGTTGGCGTGGCTTTATTTTTAAGTCTTTTGGCAGAAAAGAAAATGGATGTTAGCGCTTTAAGAGCAAGCTATACAAACTATTTTATGAGTAAAAAGAAGATTCAATTAACACCGAGTTTAGATGTTGATGGTATTTTAAAAACTATGGAAGCCAATTATAGTCATGAAAAATTAACTACTATTGACGGTGTAAAAATAGATTTTGCTAACAGTTGGGTGCATTTACGAAAAAGTAATACAGAGCCAATTATCCGTATTTATACAGAAGCACCATCCCAAAATGAAGCTGACACTTTAGCGGATAGAATCATTGCAGAAATCAAAGCTGTAGCTAATATTTAATATCTTTATAGACAGTAAAATTAGATGTATCCTTGATTTCTAAACCGATAAACAAAACTGTTACAGCATTAGAAACTTATTTTAATAAGTTTCGCGAGCATATTGTTGGGCAAAATCAAACTTTTATATCACCTTATGGTGAGAAAAAAATAATCTACACCGATTGGACAGCATCGGGACGTTTGTACAGACCAATTGAAGAAAAATTAGTAAATGATTTTGGGCCTTTTGTAGCAAATACTCATACTGAGACCACGGTTTCCGGTACAGCGATGACGAAAGCATACCATGAAGCAAAACACATCATTAAAAAACATGTTAACAGTAATGAAGATGATGTACTTATAGTTTCAGGTAATGGAATGACAGGTGTGGTTAATAAGTTTCAGCGTATTCTTGGGTTAAAAATTCCTGAAAACTTAAAAGAATACACCATAATTCCTGAAGAAATGCGACCTGTGGTTTTTGTATCTCACATGGAGCATCATTCTAACCACACATCATGGTTAGAAACTATGGCAAAGGTTGAAGTAATTCCGCCTGGTAAAGACGGTTTGTTTAGTCTTCAAAACCTAAAAGCGCTATTGGATGAATACAAAAATTGTACTATAAAAATAGCATCGGTTATAGCGGGTTCTAATGTTACAGGAATCCAGACACCATATCATGACATCGCTAAACTAATGCATCATAATGGAGGTGTTTGTTTTGTTGATTTTGCTTGTTCTGGGCCTTATATAGATATAGATATGCATCCTGAAAATGAAGCAGAACAATTAGATGCAATTTTCTTTTCACCACATAAATTTTTAGGAGGTCCAGGGACTTCTGGTGTTTTGGTATTTAATAAGAAACTATATACTAATATGGTGCCTGATTGCCCAGGTGGAGGTACAGTAAGTTGGACAAACCCTTGGGGCGAACATAAATATATTGATAACATTGAAGAGCGTGAGGATGGAGGTACACCGGGATTTCTTCAAACTATAAAAACTGCACTTTCTATTAAGTTGAAAGAACAAATGGGTGTTAATAATATTCTACAACGCGAACATGAATTGGTAGATATTATTTTTAATCGACTAAAGCCTATAGAAAACATTAATATTCTTGCGAGTCAGCATAAAGACAGGTTAGGTGTTATTTCGTTTTATATAGACGACTTGCACTATAATCTTGGCGTAAAATTACTGAACGATAAATTTGGGATACAAACACGTGGTGGCTGCAGTTGTGCAGGTACTTATGGGCACTATTTACTTCATGTAGACCAAAAAACATCAAAGGAATTAACGGATAAAATTTCTATCGGAGATTTGGTTAGAAAGCCAGGTTGGATTCGTATGTCTATTCATCCAACAACTACAAACAAAGAGATTGAATTTGTTTGTGATAGTATTATTGATTTATCTAAAAATTATAAACAATGGGCTTTGGACTACGAGTATTCAAGAAGTAATAACGAATTTGTAAATAAATCTCTCATCGCAGAACCTTGCACTTCAATAAAAGTTAGTGATTGGTTTAACTTAGATTAAATTTACTGAAATTCAACAGGAACTTTATCTCTATGCTTCCATCGCTTATGCGTCCATAGGTAGTATTCAGGAGCTTCATTTATTTGTTCTTCTACACGTTTAAAAAAATCGTCTGTGATTTCGAAATCTTTATGATTATTTGGGGTTTCAGTAATAATTTCAAAAGTGGTTTCATAGTAACCACGTTTTATTCGTTTTACCATAAAAAAGACAACAGCCATATCAAATTTCTTGGCAATAGTTTCAGCCCCAACATACATTGGCACTTTAATTCCCATGAATTCACTCCAGTGGAGAGCTTTATGAGCTTTAGGAGATTGGTCAGACACAAAACCATTAATAGTTAATTCTCCATTTTGTTGTGTTTCAGTTAGTACATTGTAGGTCTCTTTTGTAGTAATGAGGTGAGAATTATATTTTGCTCTTATACGCTTTACAAGCTTGTCAAAGTATTTGTTAGATAGCCTTTTATATACTGCATATCCTTTGTAGTTTATATAAATTTGCAATATAAAAATCCACTCCCAACTTCCATAATGTGCACACATGAGCATTATGTTTTTTTGTTGAGACTCAAGATTTTTTATAAGGTCGATATTTGAAAAAGTCATTCGCTTTTTCATTGAAGCTTCAGAAATAGTCATCGATTTTATAGCTTCTAAAATCATGTCACATAAGTGATGGTAAAACTTAGAAGTAATCTTGTTTATTTCTTTTTCTGATTTCTTTGGAAAAACAAGTCTCAAATTGGCCTTAACTGTAGATTTTCTATAGCCAAAAATTTTATAAATAAAAATGTATAAGACATCTGAAAGGCCATACAAGAGTCTGAACGGTAAAATTGAAATCAACCACAAAAAAGGGTAAATAATAATATAGGCAAGTAGTTGCATTAACTTCGATTTAGAGCGCAAATATATTTATATTTGGAGCATAACAGGAAGATTTATGCTCAATTTAAGCTTAGTAACTATAATTATCATAGCAGCAAACGTTATTATCTCATTTAAAGGTTTTGAAGACCGTTCATTTTTTGAACGCTATAAGTTTAATGTCGGTAGTATTAGACGTAATGAGCACATAAGAATGCTTAGTTCTGGATTTTTACATGCAAACCCAACACATTTATTGTTTAACATGTTTACGCTATATTTTTTTGCAGATGTAGTTATTTTGCCATTGGGCAATTTCAATTTTATAGTTATTTATATTGCAAGTTTGCTATTCGGGAATTTGCTATCACTTTATTTTCACAAAGATGAATATTGGTATAGTGCAATAGGAGCGAGCGGCGCCGTAACAGGAGTTTTATATGCTGCAATATTGCTAGATCCTAATATGAGTTTAATTATGTTTTTTGTGCCTGTTCCAATACCAGGCTATGTATTTGGTATTGGATATTTGTTATATTCTATATATGGTATGAAAAAACGTATCGGTAATATTGGCCATGATGCTCATTTTGGTGGTGCCATTGGTGGGTATGTAGTTACACTGATCATGAAGCCATCTCTTTTGGAAACTAATTTAGGATATGTTGGACTTTTGGCGATACCGATAGTGATTCTTTTTGTAATGCATAAGACAGGGAAACTCTCTTAAATACGCATAATCAACAAGTTGCTTTTTATTATAAAAAACTCAAAAAAATTGTTGCGTTCTTAAATACTAAAAGTTACATTTGCACCCGCATAAATGATAGAAGTGCTTGTCGAACAGGTTTACAATTTAAGAAACGTTCTTGATTTATTGTATTGGAGAGGTGCCAGAGTGGTAATGGAGCAGATTGCTAATCTGTCAACGCGCAAGTGTTGCCCGGGTTCGAATCCCGGTCTCTCCGCAGAATTTTGTTTACAGAAATAAACAAATTTAGATAATCTATTCGGGGTGTAGCGTAGCCCGGTTATCGCGCCACGTTTGGGACGTGGAGGCCGCAGGTTCGAATCCTGCCACCCCGACAAAAATAAGAGTTACGGGCTCGTAGCTCAGCTGGATAGAGCACCTCCCTTCTAAGGAGGCGGTCATAGGTTCGAATCCTATCGGGCTCACAAAAAGTTTTACTAGAAATAGTAAGACTTTTTTGTTTTTAGTACCTTTTTTTATTTCTTAAGTTCCTTTTTTACTACAAGAGATCCAAGTGTTACGCCTTGGTATATTTTAACGTTTCTACCAATTGTTGTAATTTTACCAATGACTATACGAGTTATTTGATGTGCATATTCGGTCATTAATCTAGGTTTTAGAGGTATCCCTAATAAATAGAATTCTCCGACCATTCTGTAAACTGAAATAGAGAAAAAGCCAGGATAAGCCAAATATACCTCGTTAATGGATTCTGCCGCTGAGTCATTTTTATATATTGAAGTGGCATCTTTTTTAAAGCTACAAAATAGGTTTGGAATAATGTTGGTAAAATCTTCCTAAGTTTTGCAAGGTTTACCTTTTATTTCTGGACAGGCTAAATCTCTGATTTTAATAAAAAGTACTTCAAGTTCTTCTAATGATTTCGTTGTATCAGTTTCACTATCAAAAAAAGAATTGAAAAGTCATTGCGTAAATCGCTGGCATTCTTTCTTTAGAGTAGAAGAAATTTTAATTTCCTGTTTCTGATTATTAATATTACTAATTAATTCTATTGATTATCCTTTTTTAATCATAAATTGAAAAATATAATGATTTCTCTGTCATTTCGAGCGTGGTCACAGAGCATATTCGATATGTAGTCGAGAAATTTAAAGTATTGTTTTACAAAGCATTTCGACTTTAGTTTATGCTGAGCACAGTCGAAGTACTCAGCATAAACTAAAGTCGAAGTACTCAATGCGATAGAATGAGTTTGAAATTTTAATTATTACTCATTACGGACATTCAATTTAATTCTTATCGATTCATTTAAATTGAAGTAATTATTTTCACAAAGTTGGGTAGACAAACTCACATTTTGTGATAAAGGAAATGAAAATATTCCTAAAGTTTGAGTTACTTTATTTAGTCAAAATTTTAACAATCCATTACCAAGCTAAAACAAGCTTTTTAAATAGCTTCGTTGCGCTATGTCAAAAGAGAAACAGCTTATAAAATTTACCAAAAAGGGAATCTTTTGTCCTAAAGGTAAATTTTATTTAGATCCTTGGTATCCTGTAGATTACGCTATCATTTCTCATGGCCATGCAGACCATGCTCGTTGGGGAATGAAACGGTATTTGTGTACTGATGATTCTAAAGCTATTTTACAACATCGCTTGGGCGCAGACATATCAATTGAAAGTATACCATACGATGCATCTTTGACTATAAATGGCGTCAAAGTCTCCTTTCACCCAGCAGGACATGTCATTGGCTCAGCTCAAATACGATTAGAGTATAAAGGTTATATTGTGGTATTTTCTGGTGATTATAAAACACAACCCGACTTTATAAGCACACCATTTGAACCTATTAAATGTAATACGTTTATTACTGAGAGTACCTTTGGGTTACCTATTTATAATTGGAAATCAGAAAATACACTTCAAAACCAATTGCAATCATGGGTAAAGACCAACCAAGCTAACAATAGAACATCAGTATTTTTAGGATATTCCTTAGGAAAAGCGCAGCGTTTAATGTCTATATTAGATGGTTGTGATGAAATTTACGTACACAGGGCTATTCATAATTTAAATGAGGCTATTTTTAGTTCTGGAATAGAACTGCCAGAGACCAAATTGTGGTCAGCAGACTTAGATAAGAAAACACTTCAGAATAAAATCATTATCGCACCACCTGCGTTGTTAGGTTCAAGAATGTTAAAGCGCATTCCAAATGTAGCCACTGCCATATGTTCTGGTTGGATGCAAATACGAGGTAATAGACGTTGGCAAGCCGTTGATGCTGGTTTTGTAGTTAGTGACCATGCCGATTGGAATGGTTTAATTTCAACTGTAAAAGCCACTGAAGCCCAACAGGTGTATGTTACTCACGGCTCACAAGCAGTTTTTTCAAAATATTTGAATGAAATAGGAATCAAAGCAGACGAACTCAAAACTGAATATGGTGATGAAGCTTTGGCAAAAGCAGAAAAGGAAACTGAAAACATAGAAACCAAATGAAGCAGTTTTCAGATTTAATAAGTGCTATAGAAATAACCAATAAAACGAATGCTAAGATTGATGCTTTGGTACATTATTTTAGTACAGCACCAGATAAAGATAAACTATGGCTGATTGCCTTGTTCACTGGTAAACGTCCATCACGGCCAGTTAAAACAACTTTGATGAAAGAATGGTGCATGGAATTGACCAATATTTCGGAATGGTTGTTTTTAGAAAGTTACAGCACCGTTGGTGATTTAGGGGAAACCTTAGCGTTGTTATTGCCAGAACCCACATATAATTTAGATTTAAGTTTAAACGAATGGATGACCCAACTAAAAGCCTTAAAACCCAAATCTGATGAAGAAAAAAAAGCTTTCGTTTTGAAAGCCTGGAGAGGATTAGAACAGCAAGAACGTTTGATTTTTAATAAACTCATTGGTGGTAGTTTTAGAATTGGTGTTTCTAAAAAGACATTGGTAAATGCCTTAGCAAAACTGACAAATATCGATGCCAACCAGCTTATGCATAGTATCATTGGAAATTGGGAAGTCCATTCCATTGCTTTCGAAGAACTCGTTCATGGTAAACACATCAATTATGATAATTCAAAGCCTTATCCGTTTTGTCTAGCTTATGCTTTAGAAAAAAATTTATCTGAATTAGGAGAACCTGATGATTGGATGGTAGAGCAAAAATGGGATGGCATTCGTGGACAAATCGTAAAGCGTAATAATGAAATTTATATTTGGTCACGAGGTGAAGAGTTGGTAACTAAACAATTCCCAGAATTGGTGGAGGCGATGTCTAATTTTAAGAATGATTTTGTTATTGATGGTGAAATTTTGGCCATGAAAGACAATGATATATTGCTCTTCAATGATTTACAAAAACGCTTGAATCGCAAAAACGTCACAAAAAAACTCTTGGAAGAGGTTCCTATTGGTTTTAAGGCCTATGATATTTTAGAATATAATGGTAATGATCTTAGGGAACTTCCTTTTGAAGAACGACGTCGACGTTTAGAATTCATGTTTAATTTGTTAGCGTTGCCAGAGCATATTGAATTATCATTTTTAGTTGATTTCAAAGATTGGAAAGAGCTTTATACGATTAGGGATAATTCGAGAACGATAAATAGTGAAGGTCTAATGCTTAAACAGAAGAAGTCTCCATACCATACGGGTCGAAAAAAAGGCGATTGGTGGAAATGGAAACTAGATCCATTAACCATCGATGCTGTTATGATTTATGCTCAAAAAGGTAGTGGTAGACGCAGTTCTAAATACACAGACTATACCTTTGCAGTTAAGAAAGACGATGCTTTGGTCACTGTGGCAAAAGCTTATTCTGGATTAACAGATAAAGAAATCACCGAAATATCCCAATGGGTAAATAAGAATGCCATTGAAAAATTCGGACCTGTGAGAACTGTAAAACCAGAATTGGTTTTTGAAATTGCCTTTGAAGGCATTGCCTTAAGTAAACGTCACAAATCTGGTGTAGCTTTAAGATTTCCGAGGATTTCTAGGTGGCGCCGAGATAAGCCAGTTGACGAAATCGATACGATCGAAACTGTTAAACAACTAATTACAGCACCTTGAGTTCATTTAGAGACAGCAACGGTTTACGTATCATTAATAATTGGATGGCAGAAAAAGGTCATGCACCGTTTCCGTTTCAGATGCACACTTGGCAACGCTATGCTAATGGCTATTCAGGTATGGTTGTAGCACCAACTGGTTTTGGAAAGACCTTTTCTGTTTTCTTAGCGATTGTCATAGACTATCTCAATCATCCTGAAAAGTATCCAAAAGGCTTAAAATTACTATGGATAAGTCCGCTGCGCTCATTAGCAAAAGACTTAGCTAAAGCGATGACAGAAGCAGTTGACGATATAGGCTTAGATTGGTCAGTGCAGGTTAGAAATGGCGATACACCAACGGCAACACGTCGCAAACAAGAACGCTTAATGCCAGATGTGTTATTAACCACGCCTGAAACCATGCACTTGTTATTTTCACAAAAAAAAAATTCGAGATGGTTTAAAAATGTAAAATGTGTTGCTATTGACGAGTGGCACGAATTATTGGGAAATAAACGAGGCGTGCTTACCGAGTTAGCCATTTCCCAATTGAGACATTATGCGCCTAAACTGAAAATTTGGGGAATTACCGCAACCATAGGAAATTTAGAAGAAGCCAAATCTATATTACTACCATATGCTGATTTAAAAGTAACTCAAGTCACGGCAAAGCAAAAGAAGACATTAGACATCATTTCTGTGCTTCCAGATGAAATTGAAGTGTTGCCTTGGGCAGGTCATTTAGGGACTAAGATGGTGGATAAGGTATTGCCAATTATAGCATCCAATACCACAACTTTAATTTTTACAAATACTAGAGGACAAGCTGAATTGTGGTATCAAGTACTATTGAACGCACAACCTGATTTAGCAGGTCTCTTGGCGATTCATCATGGGTCAATCGATAAGAAACTTCGCAATTGGATTGAAGATAATATTGCTTCAGGTTATCTCAAAGCAGTAGTTTGTACGTCTTCACTTGATTTGGGTGTGGACTTTAAACCTGTGGATTGTGTCATTCAGATTGGCTCAGTAAAAGGAATCGCACGATTTATGCAACGTGCTGGTCGTAGTGGACATTCACCCTTCGAACGTTCTAAGATTTACTTTGTACCTACTCATTCTCTGGAATTGGTGGAAGTGTCTGCCTTAAAAGAAGCTATCAAGGACAAACAAATGGAAACAAGAGACCCAATGGTGTTGACTTTTGATGTTTTGGTACAGTTTATGGTCACTTTAGCGGTTGGAAAAGGATTTGATTCTGATGCTTTGTTTCATCGTATTCAACAAGTACACGCCTTTCAGTATTTAACAAAAGACGATTGGCAATGGTGTTTGCATTTTATCACAAAAGGAGGAAAGACGCTACATTCTTATGAAGAATTCCATAAAGTCATCTTAAAAGAAGATGGAATTTATAAAGTGAAAAGTCGCCGGATTAGTATGCTGCACCGCATGAATATTGGAGCGATTGTTAGCGAAGTGAATCTAAAGGTAAAGTATTTTTCAGGTGGATATATTGGAATGATTGAAGAGTTTTTTGTGTCGAAGCTAAAGCCTGGTGAAAGTTTTATTTTGGCTGGTCGTATTTTAGAATTAGTTCAGATTAAAGACATGACGGTTCTAGTAAGACGAAGTAAAGCTAAGAAAGCCGTATCACCAAGTTGGTTAGGTGGCCGATTGCCGTTGACCTCACATTTGAGCCATTATTTAAGATTAAAATTATCAGATGCTTTAGAACCAGGACGTTTAGAAAAGGAACTTCGGTTTTTAAACCCATTGGTGAGCAGGCAAGATAAGCATTCGCATATACCCAAGGCTAATGAGTTTTTGGTTGAATTGATTGAAACTAGAGACGGTCATCATTTGTTTATGTATCCTTTTGAAGGGCGTTTGGTACATGAGGTGTTTTCGGCATTAATTGCCTATCGAATTAGTAAATTAAAACCTTTAACATTTACTATAGCTATGAATGATTATGGGTTTGAATTGCTGAGCGACCAACCTATTCCTGTTGATGATTGTAACATTAAGCAATTGCTAACCAAAGATAATCTTATGGATGATGTCATTGCAAGTATTAATGCCTCGGAAATGGCATCAAGAAAATTCAGGGATGTTGCCGTAATAGCTGGGTTGGTTGTGCAATCACAGCCAGGAACACGAAAGACTAGCAAAAGTTTACAGTCTTCATCAGGACTTATATTTCGAGTTTTGGAAGATTATGAACCAGATAATTTATTATTGCGTCAAGCCTATACAGAAGTATTTAATCAGCAGTTAGAAGAAGCAAGATTACAACAAGCATTTGAGCGGATTTCTAAAAGTAAAATTATAGTAAAGCGTTCTAAATCATTTACACCGTTGAGCTTTCCGCTTAAAGTTGACAGCCTGCGAGGTACAATGAGTAATGAGAATCTAGACAAGCGAATACAGCGAATCAAAGAACAAGTATATAAGATAGATTAGTTATTTTCGAAATAAGGTCAGCGATTGAGAAATCATATAAAATGATTATTATTAACCTCTTGTAAGATGTCTCAGGTGCATTCGACATAACAAAAATGAATATTGTAACAGAATATATTACCATAAAAAACGAGGTCTTGACCTTAACAAATCAACGTGCGTTGTATTGGGAAGCTAAGGATGCTTTAATATTATCAGATATTCATATAGGTAAAACGGCTCATTTTCGACGACATGGTATACCAATGCCAGATGAGATACTTCAAAAAGATTTAGAACGATTAAAAAAAATGATTAATCATTTTAATGTTGGGCAATTATTAATAGTTGGCGACTTATTTCATGCTGAAACAAATAGTGATATGTTGACTTTTAAATCATGGTTGAAACAATTTGAAAATTTAAAACTAATACTAATCAAAGGAAATCATGATAGGCAATCACAGCGATTAATGGATGATTTAAATATAGAAGTTATAAACAAATTAGATTTAGGGTCGTTTACTTTGATTCATGAACATATAGAAAATGACTTAGATTTATTTACAATTTCTGGGCATACACATCCTGGAGTTCTTATAAAAGGCAAAGGAAAACAGAAACTCAAATTACCCTGTTACCAAGTAAATTCAAAACAATTGATTTTACCAGCGTTTAGTCTATTTACAGGGCTTAACATCAATTCAAAGCCAGATGATGCTATCTGCTATGCCTTTACAGAATCTTCGATATTTAAATTTTAGTACATACCAGAATTACCCTCTCATCTTTGATATTTGTTGTAAAAAACAAATAGACATTTCCACCATCTTTTATTTTTAATTTTTTCCGAATATCACCCACGCTTAAAGGGAAATTACGAGTTGTCACATTAGCTTTTTTAATCTTTTCTTTTGCAAATACTTTTTTGTTAAAGGGAATTACTTTTTCAATTTTAAAGCATCGTCCAGGAAACTCAATTAACTTTTCTGAAGTATACAAATGCGAGTGCTTATGAAGCTTTGGAATTTTAAGTACAGCACTTATAGATTTAAACGCACCTGCTTTTAAAATGGCAGAATTTGGCTCGTAGAGATAGGTGAGTGGCTCCACATATTCTGGTTCTGCGTTTAATTCTTCTTCAAAATTAAATATAAATCTTTGCTTTTCTGATTTGGTTAGGTTTATGGTTTTAATCTTGAATTCAGCATCATAATTTCGCTCTAAAATCCAGAGCAATTCTTTGACTTCATTGGTTACGGCGATGATATGAAGTGCTTTTACATGTTTTAAATCTTTCTTAGTTGCTTTTATATCCAATAAGGGTGATGTTTTAATCATCACGTTCTTGGCATACTTTAAGAATAAGCTTTGAAATGTTTTAATGTTTGGTGTACAATCAGATAATAAGAACACTTTTTTCTTAGTATTGTCCCGACGAGATGGATCAACATAAATCCAATCAAAAGGTTTGTCTAGTTGCTTCAAGGCATCAATACCATTTTCGTTAAGGCATTCTATATTAGAAATATTTAAGGTTTTATAGTTGTGTTTTACAATTTCAGATAATTGATCATTAATCTCGCAATGTGTAACGTTTTCGATGTGTTTCGCAAAATAAAATGCATCAACTCCAAAACCACCTGTAAGGTCAATCAATGAATTTCCTATGACTAATTTTGATTTGTATTTTGCGGTAGTTTCAGATGAGGTTTGCTCAATATTAAGCTTGTTTGGGTAGTAAATGTTATTAGTTTGAAACCAGATTGGAAGCTTCTTTTTAGAGCGTTTTTTGGCTTCAATTTGTTCTATAATTTCTTTAGTAGTTACATTATCAAAATTAATGCCTTTTAGCAATAAATTAGTGATGTCTGAATTTAAATTAGAATTTATAAAATCTTGAATTTCAATATTTAATATTGTCTTATTCAACTTTATTTTATAGGCCTTTTGTAAGTTTCTTAACCAGCTTATATTCAGATAAAAACTCTTTTAGAATTACTTTCATTGCGGTATAAGTTGGTACGGCAATAATCATACCTACAATTCCGAATAAAATTCCTGTAATGATAATAACAAGAAAAATTTCAAGTGGATGAGACTTTACACTTTTAGAGAATATATAAGGCTGACTAAAAAAATTATCAACGAGTTGAGCTATTATAAAACCTATCATGACATAGGTGGTTTTTGGTAAAATGACTTCGCTAAAGCTTTGTCCTAAATTGCTCGACATGCTGAGTAATAGCATTAAAAAGCTACTTATTAGCGGTCCGACATATGGGATAATATTTAGTAAAGCACATAGAAAAGCAATGACAACAGCATTATTAATTCCAAATGTTAGTAAAATAATGGTGTAAATTATAAACAGAATAAGTATTTGTAATAATAAACCACCAAAGTAGCGCGATAGTAAGTCTTTTATGGTATTAAAAGATTTTTTTGTTCTAATTTCTTTGTCATTAGGCACAAAAGTCATTATACCATCTTCAAACAACTTACTGTCTTTTAGAAAGAAAAATGTAATGAATAATACCGAAAACAAACCGATACTAAAACTTCCTAGTCCGCTAACCAACTTATTGAGATAATCTGGGATTAAGGAGAAATCTATTTTAGATAATACACCTGAATCTTTTATAGACTCTTCAACATCTATATTATTAAATTGAAAATAAGTGACCACTTGGTTGTATAAGTCTTGAACATTGTTTTGTAACTCCTCAATATTTAATAGCGATAAGTTTTGACCTTGCTCAGCAATCAATGGGATAAAAAGGCCAACTAAGCTTGTCAGTAAACCTATAAATAGCAGCATAGTTACAATTACGGCGATGGTATTATTAAACTTTAGCTTTCGTCTTAAAAACAGAACAATTGGTCGCCCAATTAATGATATGACTGCTGCTACTGCAATATAAACTATAACGGATTGTATCTTGTAAATAAAAAATAGCACCAGAGCTATAGCTAGCAATATGCCAACAGCCCTTAAAATACCATTTGCTATGATTTTAGAGTTCATAAATCAAAGATGCTTAAATATATCGAAATTTAAGAACACAGCGATAAATTATTTTAGGATTTGATTTGCTTTGTGAGTTCGTATAAAGTGATAGCTGTAGCTTGTGCCACATTCATACTGGTATTTTCGCCGTACATATTAATATGAATTGACTTATCTACTTTGTTTAGAATTTGGTTTGAAATTCCGAAATTTTCATTTCCAATTATCAATGCTAAGGGTTGCTTTGTCTGTAATTTAAAATTATATAAAAGCTGGCTGTCTTCTGTTATTTCTAGGGCAACTAGATAATAGTCATCAGATTTAAGGCTGTCTATTACTTTTAAAATATCGTCTTCAATTCTGTGTGTAACGTACTTTTCAGTGGAACGTGATGTCTTTTTCATACGCTTTCCCAGTTGAATACTTTTACCACAAAAGACAACTCCTTCGATGCCAAAGGCATCTGCAATGCGAAGAATACTGCCAAGATTTGGAGCATTAGTCACATTATCGCAAACCAAAGTAATCGGAAATTTTTGCTTTTTGAATTTACAGTTGTAGTGGGTGAGTTGCAATTTTAGAAGTTATAATTAAGGAGTATTTGCTATTATCTCTTTATTAATTAACAAAAACGTATTTTACAATGTTTGCACCCATTTTTAAAGCTTTTTGGCGTACGTCTTCAGGGTCGTTGTGTACTTCTGGGTCTTCCCAACCATCTCCTAAATCACTCTCAAAAGTGAATATTAAGACTAATCTACTTTCATGGAAAATTCCCAAAGCTTGCGGTGCTTTAGCATCGTGCTCGTGTATTTTAGGTAAACCATTAGGAAAGTCGAATGCTGAATTGAAAATTGGATGTGTCTTTGGTATTTCGACTAATTCTTTATTAGGAAAAACCTTTTTGAGTTCTTTCTTAATATAAGGTTCCATACCGTAATTATCATCGATGTGTAGAAAACCACCTGACAGTAAATACTTCCTCAAATTATCAGAATCATCTTTGCTAAAAAAAACATTACCATGACCGGTCATGTGCAAAAATGGATATTGAAAAACATCAATGCTCCCAACTTCAACAGTTTCTATATTTTCATTAATGTTCGTTTCAATATTATCATTACAGAATTTAACCAAATTAGGCAAAGCAGTTGGGTTACTGTACCAATCGCCACCTCCTTCATATTTTAATACCGCAACGCCTTGTGAAAAAACAACAACAGAAAACAGAATACAGGAAACAGAAAATATTTTTTTCATCAATTTATTCGTTTGTATAAGCTACGGATTGACAGGCTACTATAGCTGCAGTTTCCGTTCTTAAACGCGTGTTAGCCAAAGTTACAGGAATAAATTTATTTTCAAGTGCTTCTTCAATTTCTTTAACAGAAAAATCACCTTCTGGACCAACGAGAATTGTGATATCTGTATTTGGTTTTAGTTGATATTTTAAAGATTTTTTATCTGTTTCTTCGCAATGGGCTATAAATTTTTGTCCATTAAAACTCTGTTTTACAAAATCTTTAAATGGAGTGAGTGGTTTTAGTTTAGGCATATAAAACTGAAGTGATTGTTTCATTGCCGATTGTAATATCTTCTCAAAGCGCTCTTGTTTTATAACTTTTCGTTCACTATGGTCGCAGAGTAATGGTGTTATTGTAGAAGCTCCTATTTCTGTTGCTTTTTCTAGAAACCACTCAAAGCGGTCGTTCATTTTGGTTGGCGCTACTGCCAAATGTAAGTTGTAGCTTCTTTTTTGGTGTGATTTTTTTTCGATAATTTTTGCCGTACAATGTTTTGACTCTGTAGATATTAACTCTGACGTAAACAACCAACCATTTCCGTTAGTAATATGTAGCACATCACCAACAGACTTACGTAAAACCTTTATAATATGTCTACTTTCATCTTTTTCAAAATTAATAATATCATCGTTTTCGGAAATATTTGGGTTGTAGAATAGTTGCATTATTTGGACCTAATTATTTTTAAAACGTTTACAGATTCTAGGGCTTTATTGTCTTCAGTTTTTACAATGACATAATGTTTGTTTTCTCGGTGTTCGTCAAAACTAAAGACTTGTCCAACACGCTTATCTGCAATGGCTTTTTCAAATCTTTTAGAAAAGGTACCTTCATTTGTCCAACCCAAACCACCACCAGTTTTGGCAGTTGGATGTGAAGAATACACACGTGCTAAATTTTCAAATTTATGTTCACCATTTTTTATACCTTTTAGAATAAAAGACCGGAGCGAGTTAATTTCTGAGATTGACATTTTTTTACTATCAAATTCCATAATACTAACCTTATAGCTTGTTGATTTCTCTTTGAGTTTTCCTAAAACTTTAAAGGTTATTTTTCCAGAAGCAGAATCTTCCGTTTTTTTATCACCTTGTTTTGCTTCAGATAGGTTTAAAGCTGTATAGAGTCTATCTTCAGAGTTAATATTAATGATTTCTCCTTTAAGCTCAGATTTATAACGCTTCAAAAATAATTCAGCTTGCGTTTTTGATTTTATCCTATCTAACATTTTCTCATAGTTAGACTGCGAAAAGGAAGAAAAGGAAATGAGAAATATAAATAGATATCTAAACTTCATCTAGAGATTATGTTTTGTTTTATAATATTTTAGTTAAATATTGGGTATTTAAATTTTTAACCTAGCCGTAGCCATAACATCAAAATCTGAAAAATCTTTTTCAAGATATTTTAAATATCCAACAATAGCAATCATTGCGGCGTTATCAGTCGTGTATTCAAATTTAGGAATGTAGGTGGTCCAACCAAATTTTTTTTCACCATTTTTAAGTGCTTGTCTAATACCAGAATTCGCCGAAACACCACCACCAATGGCAATATGAGTAATACCTGTTCGCTTTACCGCATGTTTGAGCTTGTCTATTAATATGCCTATGATAGTGTACTGAATAGAAGCACAAATACTTTCAAGATTCTCCTTTACAAAATCAGGATTCTTTTTTGTTTCTCGTTGTACAAAATAGAGGATACCTGTTTTTAATCCAGAAAAACTAAAATTTAATCCATCCACTTTAGGCTTGGTAAATTTAAATGCTTTTGGGTTTCCGGTTTGCGCCAATTTATCAATTTGTGGTCCGGCAGGGTAACCTAACCCTAAAATTTTTCCACTTTTATCATAAGCTTCACCTACAGCATCATCTATAGTTTCTCCAATGACTTCCATTTCAAAATAGTTAGTAACTTTTACAATTTGTGTATGACCACCCGATATGGTCATCGCTAAAAATGGAAAAGGTGGTTTTGTATATCCGTCTTCTTTTATAAAATGCGCCAAGATGTGACCTTGCATATGGTTAACTTCTATGAGCGGAATGTCTAAACCATAAGCTAAAGATTTGGCAAATGATGTCCCCACCAAGAGAGAGCCTATTAACCCAGGACCGCGCGTAAAAGCTATAGCATGTAGTTGATTTCTCAAAATCCCAGCTTGTTTTAGGGCTTGGTCAACCACAGGAACTATATTGGATTGATGTGCTCTTGATGCCAATTCTGGAACAACACCGCCATATTCTGCATGTATTTTTTGGCTAGTAATGACATTACTTAAAATAGTGTCGTTACAAAGCACAGCAGCCGAGGTATCATCGCATGAAGATTCAATTGCTAAAATGTATGTATTTTCTTTTGTCATTAATTATGATTAGGCACAATAATTGTTAATTTTGATAGCAATAGTCTAAAGCTCAAAATACAACGTACAATCAAATGCAAATATAAGGGTTTTACTTTCATCCATTAATACGTAAATACTATCAAAAGAGTACTCAAAATAATAGGAAAAATAGTAGCTATCATTGTGCTGCTTTTTATTATTTTGGTATTAATTCTTTCTATACCGGCAGTGCAAACTCGCTTGGGTAAATATGCAACCAAACTTATAAATAATGATTATAAAACAAATATTAATATAGATAGAATTGGGATTCAGTTTAATGCTGATGTTGAGCTTAAGGATATTTTAATAAAAGACTACAATTTAGATACGCTTTTCAGCATCAAAGAGCTTAATACTTCTATTATTAGTATAAATAATCTTCTAAACAATAAATTTACTTTTGGAGATGTAGATATTGAAGATTTAGTATTTAATCTTAAAACATACAAAGGTAAAACAGATACCAATTTAGATATATTTGTAGACCGTTTTGAAGACGATAACCCTCGGCAAGGCCCAAGTACTTTTTTATTATCATCCAGTGATGTGTCTTTGTATAATAGTACCTTTAGACTTATTGATGAAAATAAGGAAACACCTCAAATATTAGAATTTACCGAACTTAATGCTAATACTACAGACTTTGTAATCAATGGTCCTGAAGTAAGAACTCGAATAAATAAATTTGGTTTTCTTGATGCTCGTGGCGTGAGAGTTGATAACCTCATGGCCAATTTTGAGTACACACTAACGCAGATGGTTTTTGACCAACTGAATATTAAAACCAAAGCTTCAATTCTTGACGGTAATCTTCGTTTTGATTATGAGCGCGAGGATTTTAAAACATTTACAGATAGCGTAAAAGTTTATGCTAACTTTAAAGACTCTTATATACAATTGAGTGAATTAAATACCTTCTATAACGAATTTGGAACAAATCAGAAAGCTAGTCTTAACGTAGAGTTGTCAGGTACACTAAATAATCTTAAAGCAAATAACCTTAATGTAAGTACAACCAGAAATACCAAAATAATAGGCAATATTACATTTAAAAACCTTTTCAATGCTGCAGAGGATAATTTCGTACTTGACGGGCGTTACAGATATTTATCGTCTAATTACAAAGATTTAACCAAACTTTTGCCAAACGTATTAGGAAATTCTATTCCTTCTTTTTTTTCTAAAGTTGGAAATTTTAGACTCACAGGAACTTCGGTAATAACAAACAAAGTTATAGATGCAGATTTAGACATGACTACCGAACTTGGTTTTGTAAAATCTAACCTTAAACTCACCAATATTGGAAACATTGACAATGCTAATTATGAAGGTAATATCATTCTTGAAGATTTTAATATTGGTATTTTGCTCAATGACCCATTGGTTGTAGACACATCATTAAATCTTGATGTAAGAGGAAAAAGCTTTAAACTAGATAATTTAGAAACTAATATAAAAGGGAATGTTTCTTATTTAGATTATAATGGCTATCGGTATTCTGGTATTGATGTATCTGGAGATGTTGGGAAAAATATCTTTAACGGTAAATTAAATACCAAAGACCCAAATATTAGCATGGACTTTAATGGTCTTGCAGATATGTCGCAAGAGATTAAAAAATTTGATTTTAAAGCTAATGTTGCTTATGCCAATTTAAAAGCTTTAAATTTTATAGAAAGAGATAGTATTTCAGAGTTTAGAGGTATAGTAGATATGGCTGTAACAGGCTCTAACTACGATAACCTTCGTGGAGAAATAGATGTTAAAAACACTATTTACAAAAATCAAGATAAAACTTATGATTTTAAAGACTTCTCTATAGTTTCTAATTTCGAAGGTGAAGTAAGACGTATAGAAATTAATTCCCCTGATATTATTAGTGGCGAGGTTAAAGGAAAATTTAAAATTGAAGAGATTGTTAAACTAGCCGAAAACTCTCTAGGAAGTATTTACACCAACTATAAACCGCATGAAATTTCTGAAGGACAGTATTTAAATTTTAATTTTAGAATTTATAATCAGATTGCAGCCGTATTTGATAAAAACTTAAACCTAGCGCCAAACACAAATGTAAAGGGGCGAATAGAAACAGATGAAAAAGGGTTTGAGTTAGAGTTTAATTCGCCAAAGATATCATTCAAAGATTATGTGGCTACTAACCTTAATTTGGAGTTAGATAACAGTAATCCTGTCTATAACACCTTTTTTGAAGTTGACAAGCTAGATTCTGATATTTATAATATTTCAGACTTTAATCTTATTAATGTAACTAAAAGAGATACACTTTTTATAAAATCAGAATTTAAAGGCGGCGCGAACAATACCGATAATTATAATATGAGCTTGTTCTACACTATAACCGAGGAGAATAAATCCGTCGTTGGTTTTCAGAAATCTGATTTTAAATTTAAAGGCTATGATTGGTTTATAAATTTCAATAAAGATTCATTTAATAAAATAACTTTTGACAGAAATTTTAATGATTTCAAAATTGAAGATATTAGAGTTAATCAAGGTGAAGAAGAGATTTTACTCGCAGGTGTTTTAAAAGACTCAACGTACAAAGATTTAAACTTAGACTTCAAGAACGTGCAGTTAGCCAAAATAACACCAAGGATAGATAGTTTGGCTCTTGCTGGTCGAGTCGATGGAAAGTTAGCACTTTTGCAAAATGATGGAGTTTATCTTCCAAAATCAGATATTGAAATTGAGCAATTTAACGTTAATCAGTATAATTTAGGAAACTTAAAAGCCATCATTGAAGGTGACAATTCCTTAACCAAATATAATGTTGATGTAGAACTGCAAAATACAAATATAAAAACCTTAGATATTCAAGGCTTTGTAGACGTTAACAAGAGTAGACCAATTATTGATGTAGATATTGCCTTTGATGACTTTTTAATAGACCCGCTTAATCCTTTAGGTGAGGGTGTAATTAGTAATATCCGTGGATTAGTTTCAGGAAATGCAGAAGTTACAGGTAATCTTAATAAACCAAGCATAGATGGCGAATTATTGCTGGATAAAGCAGGTCTAGGTATTCCATATCTTAATGTAGATTATAGCTTTGATTTTGATTCTAGAGTTACTCTAAAGAAACAGCAATTTATATTCAATAATGTAGCCATGACGGATTCAGAGTATTTTTCTAGAGGGTTCTTAAATGGATACATTGAACACAATAACTTTAGCGATTGGCAACTAGGTTTAGATTTGACAACCGATAGACTTTTAGTTTTAAATACTGAAGAATCTGAAGATGAGTTATATTACGGTACAGCCTTTGTTTCTGGCGATGCAAATATAGAAGGATACACAGACAATTTAACCATCTATGTAGACGGAACAACAGAAGATGGTACGGTATTTAATATACCGTTAAATGACTCGGAAAGCTTCGGAGACAACTCTTATATAAAATTTCTAAGTCCTGAAGATAAACTAAGAAAAGCAGAAGGTGATTTGTCTACACAAACAGAAATAAAAGGATTAAATCTAGAATTTAATTTAGAAGTTACACCAGATGCTGAAATAGAAATTGTAATAGATAAAGAGTCCGGTAGCACCATAAAAGGACGTGGTAATGGAAATCTAGGGATTTATATTAATACCAATGGGAAGTTTGAAATGGTAGGTGATTTTATAGTATCAGAAGGAACATATAAATTTAAATACGGCGCTATTATAGAAAAATTATTTACAGTTGAAGAAGGAGGCTATATCAATTGGGATGGTGAGCCACTTAATGCAGAAATTAGTTTGAAAGCATTATACTCAACAACAGCAAATCCTTCTGCATTATTAGATGCACCAATTAACAGAAGTATTCCCGTTAACTTAGAGATTAACCTTACAGGACGCTTAGAAAAACCAGACCCAGATTTTGCATTTGAGTTTCCTAACGTAGATTCTGCAATAAAATCCGAATTGGATTATAGACTATCTGCAAAAGAGCAAAGAAGTAATCAAGCCATATTCCTTTTAACCTCTGGAAGTTTCTTCGGTGGTTCGCTAGATTTTACAGGAACAATTTCAGAACGTATTAACGGAATTATTGGCAGTATCCTAGGTAATGACAATGATAACTTTAAAGTTGGCTTAGATTTGGACTTAGCGCAAAACAATCCAAATTTCGAAACTGAGAGTCGTGTTGGTATAACTCTAGAAACAAAACTTTCAGACAAAGTAATAATTAATGGAAAAGTTGGTGTTCCATTCGGAAGCACAACTCAAACCACAATTGCTGGTGATGTACAAATAGATTGGCTTCTGAATGATGAGGGAACTTTACGGGCAACAGTCTTCAATAGAGAAAATAATATTCAGAATTTTGGAGACCAAATAGGTTTTACCCAAGGCTTAGGTATCGCTTATGATGTAGAGTTTGACACTTTTAAAGAGTTAATCCGAAAAATCTTATCTGGTAAAAAGAAAGACGAGAAAGAAAAGAAAGAAAAAGATGAGAAAAATATGGTTGAAGAAGTTATGCCAGACTTTATGTCGGTGAAAAAAAAACAAAATTGAACCTTTGATTTTGCTATATATTTAAAAAATCACCTAATAAATTATTAACTATAACGTTTGAGATGCTTTTAGCATCTTTTTTTTATGATTTAAGTCCTAATATTGTGTGTTATGTTTCATAATTTTACTGAAATAAATAAATGGAAATGCTTCATACAATAAAAAAAATAGGCGTTATGACTTCAGGAGGAGATTCTCCGGGGATGAATGCCGCTATTCGTTCTGTTGTTAGAACATGTGCTTTTCACAATATTGAATGCTTCGGAATATACAGAGGTTATGAAGGTATGATTGAGGGTGACTTTGTCAAAATGGATGCACGTAGTGTAAAAGGTATAATTAACAAAGGCGGAACCATTTTAAAATCAGCTAGATCTAAAGAGTTTAGAACTAAAGAAGGTAGGGCAAAAGCCCACGAGCAACTAAAAAATGCAGGGATAGATGCCTTTGTGGTTATTGGTGGTGATGGTAGTTTTACAGGAGCTATGATTTTTAATCAAGAGTTTGATTTTCCTGTTATGGGCATACCTGGTACTATTGATAATGACATCTTCGGAACAACTCATACTTTAGGATACGATACGGCTTTAAATACAGCTGTAGAATCCATTGATAAAATCCGAGATACTGCGAGTTCTCACAATCGACTATTCTTTATAGAGGTGATGGGTCGTGATGTAGGTCATATAGCACTCAATGTAGGTGTTGGCGCTGGTGCTGAAGAAATTTTAATTCCTGAAGAAGATTTAGGTTTAGACAGACTTTTAGAATCATTAAGACGAAGCAAACAATCTGGTAAATCTTCAAGTATAGTCGTAGTTGCCGAAGGAGATAAGATTGGTAAAAATGTCTTTGAGCTAGCAGATTATGTTGAAGAAAATATGACTGAATACGAAGTTAGAGTCTCCGTAGTTGGCCACATGCAACGAGGTGGTTCACCATCGTGTTTTGATAGAGTTTTAGCTAGCCGTATGGGTGTTAAAGCTGTTGAAAGTCTAATAACAGGAAAAAGCAATTATATGGTTGGTCTTAAAAATGATGTTATGGATCTAACACCATTTGACCAAGCTGTAAAAGGAAAATCAAAAATTAATATGGAACTTATAAGAGTTTCAGATATAATGACAATTTAATACAATAAAAATAAGATAGAAGATGGCAAATTTAAAATTAGGAATTAACGGATTCGGTAGAATCGGTAGAATAGTATTCAGAGCAACAGTTAAACGCCCAGATGTAGATGTTGTAGCTATTAACGATTTACTGGACGTTAATCATTTAGCATATTTATTAAAGTACGACTCTGTTCACGGTCGTTTTGATGGTACTGTTGAGGTAAAAGAAGGGCACTTAGTAGTTGATGGTAAAACCATTAGAGTAACAGCAGAACGTGATCCAAAGAATCTAAAATGGGATGAAGCAGGAGCTGAAGTTGTAGCAGAATGTACGGGTATTTTTACCACTCTTGAAACCGCACAATATCATATCGATGGTGGTGCAAAAAAAGTTGCAATCTCTGCACCAAGTAAAGATGCACCAATGTTTGTAATGGGAGTTAATGATGATAAGTTAACTGCAAGTGACACTATCGTTTCTAATGCATCATGTACAACAAACTGTTTAGCGCCTTTAGCAAAAGTAATCGAGGATAATTTTGGTATCGAAGAAGCCTTGATGACAACAATTCACGCAGCAACATCTACACAGTTTACGGTAGATGCACCATCTCGTAAAAACTACAGATTAGGACGTAGTGCAATTAATAACATTATACCAACATCTACAGGTGCGGCAAAAGCAGTAGGTAAAGTTATTCCAGAATTAGATGGGAAACTTACAGGTATGGCATTCAGAGTGCCAACTGTAGATGTATCTGTGGTAGACTTAACATTAAAAACAAAAAAGAATACTTCTTTAGCAGATATCAAAGCCGCTATTAAAAAAGCTTCTGATGGTGCTATGAAAGGTGTCTTGGGTTATACTGAAGATGCTGTTGTATCTCAAGATTTTGTTAGTGAAGTACAAACAAGTGTGTTTGATGCAGATGCTTCAATAGAGTTAAATCCATCATTTTTCAAATTAGTATCTTGGTATGATAACGAATTTGGATACTCTAATAAATTAGTAGACTTAGCTCAGAAAATTAATGAGCTTTAATTTAAATTACTAAGTACAAAGAATTCCGTTTGGTTATTGTTGTAATCAACGGAATTTTTTGTGTTAAAACAACAGTTATGATTTTAATTACAGATGGCGGCTCTACCAAATGCGATTGGATTGCGATTAATAGCGACGGACAATTAGCAACAACCAAAATAAGAACTAAAGGACTTAATCCAGCTATACTTGAAGAACGAAAGATTAGAAAAATTTTAAAAAAGAGTGATGAGCTTCAAGAGTTAAGAAGAAAAGTTACGCATGTCTATTTTTACGGCGCTGGTTGTGGTACTGAAAAACCAAAGCAAACATTAACAGAGGTACTTCAAGATGTTTTTATAAATGCTGAAATTGAAGTCCAAGAAGATACAATGGCAGCAGTAAGAGCATCGCTGAATCATAATGATGAAGCTGCTGTGGTTTGTATAATGGGTACAGGTTCTAATTGTAGCTATTTTGATGGTAACAAGTTACATCAACGTGTCAAGAGTTTGGGATACACCATTATGGACGACGCCAGTGGAAATTACTATGGCAAACAACTAATTAGAGATTACTACTTTAATAAAATGCCAGACACCATAAGATTAGCATTTGAACATAAGTATAATTTAGACCCAGATTACATTAAAAACAATCTTTATAAGCAGCCTAATCCAAATGCTTATTTGGCAAACTTTGCTGAGTTTATGTTTTTAAATAAAGATTCAGATTATATCCACGAACTCATAAAAAAAGGTCTGCGCGTATTTACAGAGAGTATGATTCTTCAATTTAAAGAGGAATTAAAAACAGTTCCAGTTCATTTTGCTGGCTCTATCGCGTTTTTTGCTCAAGAAGAAATCTATGAAGTAGCTAAAGAATATGGGTATACAGTAGGTAACTTTGTACGTCGTCCAATAGACGGTTTAGTGGACTACCACAAAAAGAATATTTAGTATGGAAATAGCTCTGATAGTACATGATGGTAAAAAAGCAGAGAAGGTCCAGTTTCTTAATGAGTATAAAGCTATACTGCATCAAAAGAATGTGACTTTAGTCTCTACATGAACAACAGGAAAACGTGTTGAGTCCGCTGGTCTTGACGTTGAAGCGTTACTTTCGGGACCATTAGGTGGCGATTCACAAATTAGTGCACGTGTTGCTGAAGGAAAATGTCAAATGGTACTTTTTTTAGGGCACCAAACCATAAAGTGTGTAAGTAAAGTTATTCTGAAATTTTTCTGGGGCAATTTTTCTATTGCCCAATGGGGAAAAATTTCGGAAATAACTTTACGATATAATATTCAGTAACTTTATA